>JBEKPQ010000098.1:0-15327 GCA_049520575.1 Thermodesulfobacteriota bacterium
CTTGGCAAACATGAAGAAGGTCAAGACGAAGAAGAAACATGGGTTGGGCGATTCCGAAACCAAGCCCGTAGAAAAAGGGAACAGGCCAAGTCAAGAAGGCGAAATTTCGATTGTGCCCAAAGGGAAAGATAAAGGAAATCTAAAAAAGTTGGGTCCAAAAGAAGACACGGAAGAAGGACTGGTCGCCAAATGGGTAGAGAAAAACCAATGGGTAGGTCAGGTCAGGGATTTCTTTCGAGAAGTTCGCATTGAACTGAAAAAGGTGACCTGGCCTTCCAGAAAAGAAACGATCGCGGCCACCGGCATGGTGATTATTTTATCCGTTCTGGTCGCTTTTTTTGTGGGTTTGTTGGATATATGGCTATACAATGCAGTGGGAATTTTATTAAAAATATAATAGGGTAAAAATGCGGACCAGTTGAACAAAAAATGTATATTTTTGGCATTAGAGGAGCATATCAAATCCCTGGGGAAAGAAGATTTATTTTCCGATATTCTGGTCCCTACCGAAAAGGTGGTGGAACTGGTCAAAGGGGAACGCAAGACCTCTTCACGCAAATTTTATCCGGGTTATATTCTGGTCCGTATGGAACTTAATGATGAGACCTGGCATTTGGTGAAAGATACCCCCAAGGTAACCGGATTTATAGGTGAAAAAAACAAACCTGTTCCTATCCCCGATGCCGAGGCCCAGAAAGTCATCGAACAGATGGCCGAAGGGGCCAGCAAACCCAAACCCAAATTCTTTTTTGAAGAGGGAGATGAAGTGCGGGTAATCGACGGCCCTTTTTCCAATTTCAACGGAGTGGTTGAAGAAGTCAAGCCGGATAAGGGGAAGATCAAGGTGTTGATCAGTATCTTCGGCCGTCCCACCCCGGTTGAACTCGACTTTGTTCAGGTGGCGAAGTTGTAAATGCAGAATTAAGAATTCAGGAGTCAGAATTCAGAATAAACTCTTAATTAGGAACAAACCCCTCCTTCTGATTTCTGGCCCTTGGATTCTAAGAATTTTTTAGGAGTTAAGTACGAAGGAGAACAGAAATAATGGCTAAAAAAATCGTCGGCTATATTAAACTTCAGGTTGCAGCGGCCCAAGCCAATCCTTCCCCGCCGATAGGCCCGGCCCTGGGTCAACACGGAGTTAATATCATGGAGTTTTGTAAGGCCTTTAATGCCCGGACCCAAGGTCAGGAAGGCATGATTATTCCGGTGGTGATCACCGTTTTTTCCGACCGGTCGTTTACCTTTATTACCAAGACCCCGCCGGCATCGATATTATTAAAAAAGGCCGCTCAGATAGCCAAAGGTTCTAAAATTCCTAATCGTGAAAAGGTCGGTAAGGTCAGCCCGACGCAAATCGAAGAAATTGCAAAACTCAAAATGCCTGATTTAAATGCCAACACCCTGGAAGCAGCCAAGAAGATTATTGAAGGGACAGCGCTAAGTATGGGGCTTGAGATTGGCTAAGATTTATAGAGAGGTGGGTTAGAACATTATGCCGGATAGAGGAAAAAAATATCAGAAAGCTGTTGACCAGGTTGATCGAACCAAACGATACCCCCTGGAAGAAGCGGTTCATTTGGCCGTGTCGTCTTCTTTTTCCCGTTTTGATGAAACCGTGGATATGGCGGTTCGATTGGGGGTCGATCCCCGTCATGCCGATCAAATGGTTCGTGGGGCCGTTGTCTTGCCTAACGGGACGGGAAAGACCATCCGGGTTCTGGTTTTTGCCAAGGGAGAAAAGGAAAGAGAGGCCTTAGAAGCCGGGGCCGACTTCGTTGGGGCCGAAGAGGTTGTTGAAAAAATCAAAGGCGGCTGGACGGACTTTGACAAGGCCGTAGCCACGCCGGATTTGATGGGTACGGTGGGAAAGATCGGGAAGATTTTAGGTCCCAGAGGCCTGATGCCCAATGCCAAGACCGGTACAGTGACCTTTGATGTAGCCAAGGCGGTACGGGAGATCAAGGCCGGGAAGATTGAGTTTCGGGCGGAGAAAAATGGGATCGTCCATGCCCCGGTCGGTCGGGTTTCCTTTGGTGCGGAAAAACTGCTCCCCAATATCATGTCCTTTTTTGATACCTTGATGCGGCTCAAACCTTCCAGCAGCAAAGGGACCTATTTAAAGAGTGTAACTATTTCAACTACCATGGGACCGGGGATCAAAATAGATCCATCGTTTGTTAAGGAAATAGCAAAGTAAAACAGGGAGCAAGGATCCCGGGGGTCAAGGATTCAAGGGAACTTCGCAAAAAAGAATAATCAACTTCTTGCACTCTCGAACCCTTGAATCCTCGAATCCTTGAACCCTGGAATCCTCTAAAAAACTGGTTTTAGGGTCGAAGACCGCAGGTGCTTTAAAAAGCTTAAATGACCTAGTTAGCCTGCCGAGACTCTGGGGATATGAACTCAGCCGTCGGCGTCACGGACTTTAAAACCTGGATAAAAACGTAAATAGAAAGGAGGGACCAATCATTGAAACGGGTGGAAAAGGAAAAGATCGTGACCGACCTCCATCAACGTTTAACCCAAGTTAAAGCCGTTTTTATTAGCGACTTCCGAGGGTTGAATGTCGAGTCGTTGAATCGCTTGCGCCGGGAACTGCGGAAGGGCGGCGATGAGTATCAGGTAGTGAAAAATACCCTGTTTAAGCGGGCTGCTCAAGAAACCCCGATGACATCCCTGAAAGATCTCTTTGTCGGTCCTTGCGGGATCACCTTGAGCTATCAGGATCCGGTGGCCGCAGCCAAGGTCTTGGCGGACTTTGCAAAAGACCGAGAGACCTTTGTCTTCAAGGGCGGGGTGCTGGAAGGAAAACCCATTTCCGGGGAAGCGATCCGGCAATTATCCAAGATGCCCCCCCGGGAAGTATTGTTGGGACAGGTATTGTCTTCACTTATCGCCGTGCCGACGGGTTTTGTATCTGCCCTGGCCGGAATAATACAGAAATTTATTGGAACCTTAAAGGCTATTGAAGAACAAAAGGCCAAGGCCTAAAAGAAATTAAGGAGGATTTATTACGATGGCTGAGAAAATAACCAAAGAAAAGGTAATAGAGTTTATTTCGAATATGACGGTTTTAGAACTGTCGGAATTAGTCAAAGAACTGGAAGATAAATTCGGCGTTAAGGCCTCGGCACCGGTCATGGCCATGGCCGGTATGGCCCAAGCCCCTGCTGAAGCACAGGCCGTGGAGGAACAGACGGAATTTTCTGTGATCATCACCGGGGTGGGGGACAAAAAGATCCAGGTGATTAAAGAGGTTCGGGCCATTACCAGCTTGGGACTGAAAGAGGCCAAGGACGCAGTGGAGAGCCTGCCGAACACCATTAAAGAAGGGGTCTCTAAAGAAGAAGCCGCAAAGGTGAAAAAACAATTAGAAGAGGCCGGCGCGACGGTAGAAATAAAATAAAAAATAAAAAAAGGATTCCAGTATTATATCTTTTAAAGGAATCAAAGATTCAAGTCCACGGTCATGGTATACAGTACAAGGTTAAAGGAAAAAGCTTAAACCGTATTCCGTGAAATTTAAATAAATTTTTCCCATCATAACCAAGGAGCAAGAATGAAGGAACGGTCTATTCACAACGTTCGATTTCGGAAAAATTTTGGGCGTATCGAAAAAATCATCGACATTCCCAATTTAATTGATATGCAGAAGCAGTCCTACGAAAGGTTTCTGCAAAAAGATACGGACCCTGAACAGCGGGACAAGGTGGGACTTCAGGGGGTATTTAAAAGTGTCTTTCCGATCAGAGACTTCAGCGGAATGTCCTCGCTGGAATTTGTCCGTTATTCTTTTGGAGAGGTCAAGTATGATGTGGCCGAATGCCTTCAGAGAGGCATGACCTACGAAGTGCCGATGAAAATCACCGTTCGCCTCATTGTCTACGATCTAGACAAAGATACTGGAAGCCAGACGATCAGGGACATCAAGGAACAGGATATCTATTTTGGAACTATCCCCCTGATGACCGACAAGGGGACGTTTATCATCAATGGCACGGAACGAGTGGTGGTCAGTCAACTTCATCGTTCCCCGGGAATCTTTTTTGATCACGATAAGGGGAAGACCCACAGCAGCGGACGTTTGTTGTATTCGGCCAGGATTATCCCCTTAAGGGGATCCTGGATCGATCTGGAATTCGATGCCAAAAATATCGTCTACGTTCGTATTGACCGCCGTCGCAAATTTCCGGTGACCATTTTATTAAAGGCCCTGGGATATACCAATCAGGAGTTGTTGAATTTCTTTTATGAACGGGAACGGATCACTATTGAAGACGGGAAGCTCAAGAGGGAAGTCAATCCCGATTTTTTGTTAGGGAAAAAGGCACCCCGTGACATTATCCATCCCCGGACCGGTGAGGTCATCGCCAGGAAAAACAAAAAAATAAACAAAAAAATCATCAAAATGCTTCAAGAGGCCAAGATAACTTCTCTAGCGGCTAAACTTGAAGATATTGAAGGGTTTTATCTGGCCGAGGATGTGGTTGACCCCGGGACAGGCGAAATCATTGCGGTTGGTAATGAAGCCCTGACCAGGGAAAAGTTGGATCTGATCATCCAAAAAAAGATTGCTCATCTTGATCTGCTTTTTATTGACGGTGTCAACGTCAGCTCTTCCCTTCGGGATACCTTGGTATTAGACAAGATTTCCAGTACCGAAGAGGCCATCATAGAAATCTATAAGAAATTGCGGCCCAGCAATCCACCTACCCTGGAAGTGGCCAATAATTTCTTCCAGAACCTGTTTTTCAATGCAGAAAATTATGACCTTTCCTCGGTGGGTCGACTCAAGCTGAACCACCGGTTGGGACTTGATATCCCTTTAAACGAACGAACCTTACGCAAGGAAGATATCCTATTGACCATCAAGAAGCTGATCGAATTAAAAGATACCAATGGGCCGGTGGATGATATCGATCACCTCGGAAACCGGCGGGTTCGGGCTGTAGGGGAACTGTTGGAAAATCAATATCGTATCGGCCTGGTACGTATGGAGCGAACGATCAAAGAACGGATGACTTTACAGGAAATTGAAACCCTCATGCCCCATGATTTGATCAATCCCAAGCCGGTGGCGGCAGTGGTGAAAGAATTTTTTGGAACCAGCCAACTCTCCCAATTCATGGACCAAACCAATCCCCTTTCGGAAATCACCCATAAGAGACGCCTGAGTGCCTTGGGACCAGGGGGATTGACTAGAGAACGGGCTGGGTTTGAGGTCCGGGATGTTCATCCTACCCATTATGGACGGATTTGTCCGATAGAAACTCCTGAAGGTCCCAATATTGGTTTGATCGTCTCCTTGAGTACCTATGCCCGGGTCAATGAATTTGGATTCATTGAAACCCCTTATCTGACAGTCAAAGATGGGGTCGTTTCCAAGGAGGTCAATTTTTTAAGTGCCATGGATGAAAAGGATCTCAATATCGCCCAGGCCAATGTATTAGTGGATAGGTCGGGAAGGATCATGGATTCCACGGTTTCCGCTCGGAGGGATGGGGAGTTCATCATGGTCAATCAGGAAGAAGAGCAGATTCACTTGATGGATGTTTCCCCCAACCAACTGGTCAGTGTAGCCGCCTCTCTGATCCCCTTTCTGGAAAACGATGATGCCAACCGGGCCTTGATGGGATCCAATATGCAGCGCCAGGCCGTTCCTCTATTGGCCTGCCGTGCCCCGATTATCGGGACCGGTATTGAGGAGGTAGTGGCCCGGGATTCAGGAGTCACCGTTGTGGCCAAACGTGACGGGATCGTTGAAGATGTGGATGCCGACCGGATTGTGGTCCATTATTTTTCGGACAAAAAATCTGAAAAGGCCCTGGGGGCCAATGTGGAAATCTACAAATTAATTAAATTCCAGCGTTCGAATCAAAATACCTGTTTTAACCAAAAACCCATCGTCCGCAAAGGGGATGTTGTTGGCAAGGGGCAGGTTATCGCCGATGGGCCGTCCACCGAGCGAGGAGAGCTGGCTTTGGGACGGAATGTCATGGTCGCCTTTATGTCTTGGGGCGGATATAATTTTGAAGATTCAATCTTAGTGGGTGAACATTTAGTCAAAGATGATGTTTTTACTTCTATTCACATTGAGGAATTTGAACTGATCGCCAGGGACACCAAACTGGGCAGAGAAGAGATTACTAGGGATATCCCCAACCTTGGAGACGAATCCTTAAAAAACTTGGACGAAAGCGGGATCATAAGCATCGGGGCCGAAGTAACACCCGGAGATATTCTGGTGGGGAAGATCACCCCTAAGGGGGAGACCCAGCTTTCTCCTGAAGAAAAATTGCTCCGGGCCATCTTTGGAGAGAAGGCCGGTGATGTTAAAGATACGTCCTTGAGGGTCCCGCCGGGTATAGAGGGGATTGTTATTGGTGCCAATGTTTTTTCTCGGAAGGGAGTGGAACGGGACTCCCGGTCCAAGTCCATAGAAGAGGAAGAGATCTCCCGGATCATGAAAGACCAAAATGATGAAATCCAGATCGTACAGCGGGAGGCTTTGCTTCGTTTGATAGGGTTATTGGCCGGGAAAATATCGGCCGGAACCATTAAAGAAGACCGTAGCGGAAAGGTTGTGATATCGCGGGGTGAGAAATTTACCGCCGAGCGGCTGAGTAGAATCCCGGTAAAAAAATGGAAGGAACTCTCGGTTGCTAAAGGGAAAGAACTGAAAGAGGAAGTAGATAAAATTATTAAAGATTATCAGGAACAGGTCGGTCTACTCAAGGAAGGCGCTGAAGGGAAGATCGCCAAACTAAAAAGAGGGGATGAATTACCCCCGGGCGTGGTCAAGATGGTCAAGGTCTATGTGGCCGTAAAACGTAAACTCTCGGTAGGCGATAAAATGGCCGGCCGTCATGGGAATAAAGGGGTAGTCTCTCGGATTCTTCCCACCGAAGACATGCCTTGTTTTGCTGACGGAACCCCGGTGGATATCGTTCTTAATCCCTTGGGGGTCCCTTCGAGGATGAATGTAGGCCAGGTTATGGAGACCCACTTGGGATGGGTTTCTCAGGAATTAGGTAAAAAGGTATCCAGCTTGATGACTACCATAGGGAAGGATGGGGAAACCCATCGTTTAATAAGAAAAATCTATGAATCCAAAAAAGTGGAAGAGTATTTGGGTAATCTGTCCGAAAAGTCTCTCCCCATTTTAGTCAACCAGTTTCGAGAAGGGATCCATATGGCCACCCCGGTCTTTGATGGAGCCAAAGAAGAGGATATCCAGAGACTGCTTAAATTAGCCGGGTTGCCGGAAACAGGCCAGGCCATCCTCTATGATGGCCGGACAGGTCAGGCCTTTGATCATCCGGTAACCGTAGGGGTCATGTATATGATGAAATTGCATCATTTGGTCGATGATAAGATCCATGCCCGTTCTATAGGACCTTACTCTTTGGTCACCCAACAGCCCTTGGGGGGAAAAGCCCAATTCGGTGGACAGCGTTTGGGGGAAATGGAGGTCTGGGCCATGGAGGCCTATGGAGCTGCCTTCACCTTGCAGGAATTTTTAACTGTAAAATCGGATGATGTGATCGGACGGACCCGGATGTATGAAAAAATCGTCAAAGGAGACAATGTGCTGGAGGCCGGGCTGCCTGAATCCTTCAATGTCCTGGTGAAGGAATTACAAAGTTTGGGTCTGAATGTGGAACTTTTGGAGGGAGAACCCAAGGCGGAGCAGCATTAATTAATCTAAAAAACAGGATTCAAGGGATCCCGTTAAGTATTAGTTAAGTATTAGTTCGGAGTGATGAGTTTTTAACCCCGAACTCCGAACTTTCTTTTAAACCTTTTTGACCGTTAACTCAAATTTTTAGGAGTACACTTTGGAAGATTTAATCAGTTACTTTGCCAAACCCAAAGACCCGTTGAATTTTTATGCGGTAAAAATTTCTCTGGCCTCTCCGGAAAAGATCCACGAATGGTCGCATGGCGAGGTGAAAAAGCCGGAGACCATAAACTACCGGACCTTCAAGCCGGAAAGGGACGGGCTTTTTTGTGCCAAGATATTCGGTCCGACCAAGGATTATGAGTGTAATTGCGGAAAATATAAACGGATGAAACACCGGGGAGTGGTTTGTGAAAAATGCGGGGTGGAGGTCATACAGTCCAAAGTACGCCGTGAACGGATGGGACATATCGAACTGGCCAGCCCCGTAGCCCATATCTGGTTTCTAAAGAGTTTACCCAGTAAAATAGGAACCCTTTTGGATATGACCCTCAAGGAATTGGAAAAAGTCCTTTATTTTGAAGCCTATATTGTTTTGGAATCCAAGGAACCTTCTTTGCCGGTTCGAAGTCTGTTCTCAGAAGAACGCTATCACCAGGTCAAAGACGAATTCGGAGACCGGGTGGTGGCCGGCATTGGGGCCGAAGCCATCCAGGGCCTGCTAAAAAATCTGGATTTAGAAGCCGAATCCAAAGCCCTGCGGGAAGAAATCCAAACGACCCATTCTGAAGCAAAAAAGAAAAAAACCATCAAGAGGCTTAAAATTGTTGATGCCTTCAGGGATTCAGGTAACCGACCCGAATGGATGGTCATGAAGGTTATCCCGGTTTTACCACCGGACCTCAGGCCCTTGGTTCCCCTGGATGGCGGACGTTTTGCCACCTCCGATCTGAACGATCTTTATCGAAGGGTCATCAATCGGAACAATCGCTTGAAACGGCTCCTGGAACTTAACGCCCCGGATATCATCATTCGAAATGAAAAACGGATGCTTCAGGAGGCCGTGGATGTCCTCTTTGATAACGGCCGACGGGGGAAGGTGATCACCGGGACCAATAAGCGCCCTCTGAAGTCTTTGAGCGATATGCTGAAAGGCAAACAAGGGCGATTCCGGCAAAACCTTTTAGGGAAACGGGTCGATTATTCCGGCCGTTCGGTAATCGTTATTGGGCCTAATTTGCGGCTGCATCAGTGTGGCCTCCCGAAAAAAATGGCCCTGGAACTGTTTAAGCCTTTTATCTATCACCGACTGGAAGAAAAAGGCTATGTGGCCACCATTAAAACAGCCAAAAAGATGGTGGAAAAGGAGACCCCGGAGGTTTGGGATACTTTAGATGAAGTGGTGCGCGAATATCCGGTCCTGCTTAACAGGGCTCCGACCCTGCACCGTTTAGGGATTCAGGCCTTTGAACCGATTTTAGTTGAGGGGAAGGCCATCCAGTTGCACCCTCTGGTCTGTACGGCCTTTAATGCCGATTTTGATGGAGACCAGATGGCTGTCCATATTCCCTTGTCCATCGAAGCCCAAATCGAAGCCCGGGTTTTGATGATGTCCACCAACAACATCCTTTCTCCGGCCAATGGGGAACCGATCATCGTCCCCTCTCAGGATATTATTTTGGGTTTGTACTATATGACCAGGGACCGGATGTTTGCTAAAGGGGAAGGGAAGATCTTTTATGGGCCGGAAGAGGTACGAATAGCCTATGACGCCGGTCAGGTGGACCTTCAAGCCAGGATCAAAGTCCGTCTTTCCGGCCGGTTGGTCGATACCACGGTCGGACGGGTACTCTTAGGGGAAGTGCTGCCCTCCATGCTACCCTTCGATCGCATCAACCGGGTTATGACCAAAAAGGAGGTTCGAAAACTGATTGATGACTGTTATCGGAAGGCAGGGACTAAGGAGACCGTTCTTTTGGCTGACCGGTTAAAAGATATCGGATTCCATTATGCAACTTTATCGGGGATTTCGATTTCCGTTTCGGATATGAAGATTCCTCCTCAAAAAAAAGAAATATTGAAAAAAGCCGAAGAAGAGGTTCGAAGAGTTGAGAAACAATATATCGACGGGTTGATCACCGACGGTGAAAAATACAATAAATTAGTCGATATATGGGCCAAGGCTAGTGAAGACGTGGCTCTGAAGATGATGCAGGTTATGGGCTCAGAAATGTCCACCAGTCAGGGCCATAAGGATCTCCAGGTTGCCAGTTTTAATCCCATCTTTATGATGACCGATTCCGGAGCCCGGGGGAGCAAGGATCAAATGAGACAATTGGCGGGGATGCGCGGTTTGATGGCCAAGCCCTCGGGGGAGATCATCGAGACGCCGATTCGGGCCAATTTCCGAGAAGGGTTGAGTGTCTTGGAGTACTTTATTTCCACCCACGGAGCCAGAAAAGGGTTGGCCGATACGGCCCTTAAAACAGCCAATTCAGGATACCTAACCCGGCGGCTGGTGGATGTGTCCCAAGACGTGATCATCAATGAAATGGATTGCGGGACTATTGATGGGATTTTTGTCGAATCCCTGCGGGAAGCCGGAGAAGTGATTCAACCTATCGGAGAGCGCGTTTTAGGCCGAGTCACTTTGGAAGATATCAAAGATCCCTTTACCGATGAGGTGCTGGTTGCGGCCGGCAATGAAATTGATGAGGCGGCAGTAGAACGGATTGAAGAAGCCGGTATTGAGAAAGTTCTGATTCGGTCCGTGTTGACCTGTCAAAGTGCCCGAGGGGTTTGTGCCAAGTGTTATGGCCGGGACCTGGCCTATGGAAAACAAGTCGATATTGGGCAGGCGATCGGCATTACTGCCGCCCAGTCCATTGGAGAACCGGGGACCCAGTTGACCATGCGGACCTTCCATATAGGCGGTGTGGCCAGCAAACGGGGGGAACAAACCACCCTTCAATCCCGAACCGAAGGCAAGGTCCAGTTTGTCCAACTTCATACCGTTCAAAACCGGGACGGAGATCTGGTGGTGATGAACCGAAACGGGCATATTTGTATCCTGGATGCAAAGAAGCGGGAGCGGGAAAGGTATCCGCTTATCTATGGGACCTTACTAAAAGTCAAAGACAAACAAGCGGTCAAGTCCGAAACACTGCTGGCCAACTGGGACCCTTTTACCATCCCGATTATTACCGCTGTTTCCGGCCGGGTCAAGTTCGGTGATCTAACCGAAGGAGCGACTCTGGAGGAACGGCGGGATGTGGTAACTGGAAAATCCAGCAAGGTCATTGTCGAATATCGGGATGCCGAAGTCCGGCCGCGAATTTCCATCAAAGATGAGGGCGGAAAAACAGCCCGACTTCCGGGTACCAATTCCTTTGCCCGTTACCTCTTGCCCATAGGGGCTATCGTAATGGTTTCCGAAGGTGATCCGGTTTTGGCCGGCGATGTGGTGGCTAAAATCCCCAGAGAGACTACCAAGACCAAGGATATTACCGGTGGTTTGCCCCGGGTGGCGGAACTCTTTGAGGTTCGTAAACCCAAAGAACATGCTGTGATCACCGAAATTGATGGGGTGGTTTCTTTCGGAAAACATACCAAAGGAAAACGGAAAGTCATCGTTACCCCGGAGGTTGGCGAGATCAAAGAATACCTGATTCCTAAAGGGAAACATGTCAGCGTGCAGGAAGGGGATGTGATCCTGGCCGGTGAACCCTTGATGGATGGTTCGGCCAATCCACACGATATCCTGAGTGTCAGCGGGATTAAAGAACTGGCCAAATATCTGGTCAACGAAGTCCAGGAAGTCTATCGTCTTCAGGGAGTTAAGATCAACGACAAACATATCGAGGTGATCGTCCGACAGATGTTGCGTAAGGTGAGGATTAAAGACCCCGGTGACACAGACTACCTGGTGGGAGACCAAGTAGAACGGCAGGTGTTTACTCAGAAAAACCAGGAGATTCTGGCTCGAGGGGGTAACCCGGCCCAGGCCGAACCTCTGCTCCAGGGAATCACCAAAGCCTCTCTGTCTACCGATAGTTTTATCTCGGCCGCCTCGTTTCAAGAAACAACTAAGGTTTTAACCGACACCTGTATCGCCGGTGAGAAGGATTTTCTCAGAGGTCTTAAAGAAAACGTGATTATGGGACGATTGATCCCGGCCGGCTCGGGAATGCCCGTCTATCGTAATATTCTTCTTCAGCAAATAGAAGAGAATGCGGAAAAAAAGATTGACAATTAATGAAAATCGGTTTATAAAATTAGATTTTTAACTTTTAGGCAGTTCAACCAAAAGAAGAGGCACAAACAAGGAGTTATGGCCACTATCAATCAATTGATTCGCCAGGGCAGGAAACAAGTTAAAGGGAAAAATACGGCGCCGGCCTTAAAGGGCTGTCCGCAAAAACGGGGAGTATGTATTCGAGTTTATACCTCGACACCCAAAAAGCCCAATTCGGCCCTTCGAAAAGTGGCCCGGGTGCGCTTGACCAATGGGATGGAGGTGACGACTTATATCCCGGGGATCGGACATAATCTACAGGAGCACTCGGTGGTTCTAATTCGAGGCGGCAGGGTCAAGGATCTGCCTGGAGTTAGATATCATATTATTCGAGGAACGCTGGACTCCATTGGTGTGGCGGATCGGAAAAACAGCCGGTCCAAATACGGGGCCAAAAGACCGAAGTAATCATTTCTGATTTTAGATTTCGGATTGCGGAATCTTTGAATAAAAAAAATTATAACCTTAAGTAATCTGTTGCTTATTTAAAAAGAGGTCGGAATGCCGAGGAAAAGAGAAGTCATTCACAGAGGGATCTTGCCTGATCCCAAATATCACAGTCTGCTGGTGGCCAAGTTTGTCAATTCTCTAATGCGCCAAGGGAAAAAGAGCACGGCCGAGTCGATCCTCTATCGATCTTTGAATTTGATCGGCAAGAAGGGCGACGAGGAACCGATTAAGATATTCGAAAAAGCCATAGAAAATATTAAGCCGGTGATTGAGGTTAAATCCAGAAGGGTCGGAGGTTCCACTTACCAGGTTCCGGTGGAGGTCAAATCAAGCCGGAGGCTTTCTCTGAGTATCCGTTGGGTCATTACTTACGCCAAAGCGCGTTCTGAAAAAACCATGGAAGGTAAATTGGCCGGGGAGTTGCTGGATGCGGCTAATAACCGGGGGGCGGCCATCAAAAAGAAAGAAGACACCCACAAAATGGCTGAGGCCAACAAGGCCTTTGCCCACTACCGCTGGTAACCGGTGACTAAGGGTATGTTTCAAAGGGGAAATGGAGTCATTGTTTGTCTGAGCAGGTTTTATTATCACGGATTCGGAATATAGGGATCATGGCCCACATCGATGCCGGAAAAACCACCACAACCGAAAGGATTCTTTATTATACAGGAGTGTCCTACAAGATGGGGGAGGTGCATGAGGGATCAGCGGTGATGGACTGGATGGAACAGGAGCAGGAACGGGGGATTACCATTACTTCGGCTGCCACCACCTGTACCTGGAACGATCACCGGATCAATATCATTGATACCCCCGGTCATGTGGATTTCACCATTGAGGTTGAAAGGAGCTTAAGGGTCCTTGATGGGGCGATAGCGGTTTTTGATGCCGTAGCCGGTGTGGAACCGCAATCGGAGACGGTCTGGAGACAAGCGGACCGCTACAATATCCCGCGGCTGGCTTTCATCAACAAAATGGATCGGGTCGGGGCCGATCATGAACGGTGCCTGAAAATGATGGAAGAACGGCTGGGTGCCAAGCCGGTGTTCATTCAATGTCCTCTGGGTAAGGAAGAATCCTTTCAGGGGATTATCGATCTGATTGCCCTTAAGGCTTATTCCTTTAATCAGTCCACCCTCGGGCGGACTTTGGAATCCGAGCCCATTCCCGAGGATTTGAAAGAGACGGTGACTTTGTATCGGCGAAAATTAATTGAAGCCTTGGCCGATACCGACGACACTATTATGGAAGCCTACCTGGAAGGGAAAGACGTGTCGGAAGAATCGATCATCCATACTCTGCGCCAGGCCACCTTAAAGCAAAAGGTGGTTCCCGTGCTCTGTGGTTCGGCTTTTAAGAATAAAGGGGTTCAGCCTCTCTTAGATGCCATCGTCCGCTACCTGCCGGCCCCGACTGATGTTCCCCCGATCCAAGGGAAAAATCCTTCCGGTGAGGTAGAAGAACGAAGGGCCGATGAAGAAGCCCCTTTTACTGCTCTGGCTTTTAAATTAATGTCCGATCCTTATGTTGGCCATTTAACCTTTTTGAGGGTCTATTCCGGACAACTGTCCTCCGGGGGAACGGTTTTAAATGTCAACAAAGGACGGAAAGAGAAGGTCGGCCGCCTGTTGAAGATGCATGCCAATCAGAGGGAAGAGATCAAAGAGATGCAAGCCGGGGATATCGTGGCCGTAGTAGGATTGAAAAACACCACCACTGGCGACAGCCTCTGTGATCCTAATGCCCCTCTTTTGCTGGAATCGCTGGACATTCCGGTACCGGTGATCTCGATTGCCATTGAACCCAAAAGCAAGGCTGACCTTGACAAATTGGGCCTGTCCCTTCAAAGGATTGCTGCCGAAGACCCCTCCTTTAAAGTCCATACTGAGGAGGAGACCGGGCAGACCATCATCTCCGGTATGGGTGAACTGCACTTGGAAATTATTGTCGATCGGCTTACACGGGAGTTTAATGTCGCCGCCGATATCGGCAAACCCCAGGTGGCTTACAAAGAAACCATCACCCGGGAAATGAAAGCCGAAGGAAAGTACATTCGTCAAAGCGGAGGACGAGGGCAATACGGTCATGTCTGGCTTGAGATTTATCCCCGGAAAGCCGGCAGCGGATTTTTGTTTGAAAATAAGATTGTCGGGGGTGTGATTCCCAAGGAATATATTCCGGCCGTGGAAAAAGGGATCATGGAGGCCATGGAAGGGGGGGGGCTGGCCGGATACCCCATGGTGGATGTAGGGGTCAGGCTGGTGGACGGCTCTTTTCATGAAGTGGATTCTTCGGAACGGGCCTTTCTTTTTGCCGGATCCATCGCCTTTAAGGAAGCGGCGGCCGAGGCCCAGGCTGTTTTACTGGAACCGATTATGGAAGTGGAAATCGTGACTCCTGAAGAATTTATCGGGGAAGTCATGGGGGATTTAAATTCCCGCAGGGGAAAAATCCTGGGTTTGGAGAGCCGGGGCAAAGCCCGAATCGTACGGGGGCAGGCTCCAATGGCCGAGATGTTCGGTTATTCAACCGGTATTCGGTCCTTAACCCAAGGACGAGCCACATTTACCCTCCAATTTTCCCATTATCTGAAGGTTCCTCAATCCGTATTCGAATCTCTTATCAAAGATAGAAAAAAGGGTTAATCCGTAGGTTCAGTATATTAGGGGAGAGGAAAGGAATTAATTTAACCAAAGGGAGGCGGGGAGATGTCGAAGAAGAAATTTGAGCGGACGAAGCCGCACGTGAATGTAGGGACGATAGGGCATATAGATCATGGGAAGACGACGTTGACGGCGGCGATCACGTTATGTTTATCGAAGGTAGGGATGGCGAATTATGTCCCGTTTGACCAGATAGACAAGGCGCCGGAGGAGAAGGAACGGGGGATCACGATAGC
>JBEKPQ010000099.1:0-15005 GCA_049520575.1 Thermodesulfobacteriota bacterium
AGCCAAGGAACACTCGGGACTGGCTCCTTTAATTAATAAATACCGTCAATACAAATCCCTTTCTGATCAAGTCTTACAGAACAAAGACCTGCTGGAAGATCCCGACTCTCAAATCCGAGAAATGGCTAAGGCTGAGATTGAAACCCTGAAAGAGCAGCTTTCCCAAACCGAAGAAGATATCAGGATACTCCTTTTACCCAGGGATCCGAATGATGATAAAAATACCTTCCTGGAAATCCGGGCCGGTACCGGAGGGGAGGAGGCCGCCTTATTTGCCGCCGATCTCTTTCGCATGTACTCCAAGCTGGCCGAGGCCATGAGTTGGAAGGTGGAGATCATGAACGAGCATCCGACCGGCATGGGGGGTTATAAGGAAATTATAGCCCTGATCGAAGGCAAGGGGGCTTATAGCAAACTTAAATATGAAAGCGGGGTCCATCGAGTTCAACGGGTCCCGGCAACCGAAGCGCAAGGCCGCCTCCATACCTCAGCCGTCACCGTGGCCGTGCTTCCCGAGGCCGAAGAAGTGGATATCGACATTGATCCCGAAGAAATCCGGGTGGATGTCTTCCGTTCTTCCGGCCCTGGAGGGCAAAGCGTCAACACCACTGATTCGGCTATACGGATCACCCATCTGCCGACCGGACTGGTGGTTTCCTGTCAGGACGAAAAATCTCAGCATAAAAACAAGGCCAAGGCCTTAAAAGTCTTACGGGCCCGCTTGTTGGACCTCAAGATCAAAGAACAACAGGACAAAATCTCCGAAGATCGAAAAAGTCAGGTTGGGAGCGGAGATCGCAGTGAGCGGATCCGAACTTATAATTTCCCCCAAAATCGGCTGACGGATCACCGAATCGGTTTGACCCTTTATCAACTGGATACGATCATGGAAGGTAATCTCTCTGAAATTATCGATCCCTTGATTACTCATTATCAAGCCGAACAACTCAAAGCCGGGGAAGGATCATAAAGCATAGCAAAGGATTCAAGGGGCCGAAGGGTCAAAAAATTCAATTCCGCCGCAGGCGGGACTGGAATCCTCGGGTCCTAATTTTAATGCTAAATATCGTGCCACGCCTTCAATCAAAACCGCATAAATCCTGGACTATACAACAAGCATTGAATTGGGCGGATGAATATCTCCAGGCTGAGGGTCTGCCCGATCCCCACTTAAGCGCTGAATTACTTCTTGGATCGGTCCTGGGGTTGGATCGTTTGGGATTGATCGTTCACTTCGATCAATCCATTGATGAACCCGAATGGGCTTTTTTTCAAGAAAGAGTCCTTCGAAGGGCCGGGCAGGAACCGATCGCTTATCTTTTGGGTCAAAAGGAATTCTGGTCTTTAAATTTTGAAGTCAACCCTGATGTGTTGATCCCTCGTCCGGAAACCGAGCTTTTGGTGGAAGAGTCCCTGAAAATCCTTTCAGACCGTACTGGGTTGAAGACCCTGGTTGAACTGGGAACCGGCTCCGGGGCTGTCTCCATCGTCCTGGCCAAATCGGCAGAACACCTGGAAACAACACAATGCCTCGCTACAGATATCTCCTGGGAGGCGCTGAGAACTGCTCAAAAAAATGTCTTCAATCATAAGGTCGAAAAAAAATTACACCTCGTTCAGGGGGACTGGTTGGGACCTTTCTCTTCCCGCGAAAGATGGATAGACCTGCTAATTTCTAATCCCCCTTATGTTTCAGACCATGAAATGGATAACCTTCCGATGACCGTCAAGAGATATGAACCTTTAAAGGCCCTGGCGGGAGGTCAGGACGGGTTGGAGGCCATTCGGCATATCTTTCAACAAGCCAGTAAACAGCTCAAGGTCGGAGGCTGGCTGCTTTTAGAAATCGGGGAAACACAAGGCGATCAGGTCGTTAAACTGGCGCGAGGCCATCATTTTAATCCAACAACCATCCGCCGAGATTATGCCGGCAGAGATCGGGTTCTGAAGGCCTGCTATCATGGATAAAATTCGCATCCAGGGAGGAATCCCTTTAAAAGGGAAAGTAGTCCTGTCCGGGGCCAAGAATGCCGCTTTGCCGATTATGTCAGCTACTCTCTTAACCGATGGCTGGTCCACCCTTTCGAACCTTCCAGCCTTGAGGGACATCCAGACCGAAAAAAAACTCTTATCTTTTTTGGGGGCTTCTTTTGAAGAAAAACCTGAGGCAACTCTGCGTATCAATAGTTTTAAGATCGATCGATTTGAGGCCCCTTATGATTTAGTTAAAACCATGAGGGCCTCAATCCTGGTCCTGGGGCCTTTAGTGGCCCGCTTTGGCCGGGCCCGGGTATCGCTACCTGGAGGTTGTGCTATCGGGGCCAGACCTATTAACCTGCATTTGGCTGGTCTGGAGCTAATGGGGGCACGGATCGATTTGAAACACGGTTATGTGGAAGCCAAGGCCCGCCATTTACAAGGAGCTGAAATTATTTTTGATATCCCTACAGTGACGGGAACAGAAAACCTGATGATGGCCGCCTGCCTGGCCAAGGGGAGAACGATCATCGGCAATGCAGCCAAAGAACCCGAAGTTGTGGACCTGGCCAATTTCTTAACGGCTATGGGGGCCAAAATTGAAGGGGCCGGAACAGATATCATTACCATTCAAGGGGTTTCCCTTCTTAAACCGGCTAAATATAAAATCATGCCTGATCGTATCGAGGCTGCAACGTACATGGTGGCCGCCGGTATCACCGGAGGTGAGATCACCTTGGATGGGTATGATGGAGCCAGTGCAGAAACGGTGGTGGTGAAATTACGGGAGGCCGGCCTGGAATTTTCCCAAAAAAAGACAGGCCTGATTGTTCATGGTTCTCGGAAAATAAAAAGCGTTTCCGTCACCACCCAGCCCTATCCCGGTTTTCCCACGGACATGCAGGCCCAATTTATGGCCCTGATGTCCCTGGGGCAGGAAACCAGTATCATCAAAGAAACGATCTTCGAAAACCGATTTATGCATGTCAGCGAATTACGGCGCATGGGGGCCGATATTCAGGTTTCAGGCAATCAAGCCGTGGTCAAAGGGGTCTCCAGACTCCTGGGGGCGCCGGTAATGGCCACCGATCTGCGGGCCAGTGCCTCTCTGGTCCTGGCCGGATTGGCCGCCGAAGGAACCACTGAGATCTCCCGGGTCTATCATCTGGATCGAGGGTATGAAGGTCTGGAAAAAAAGCTTCTTCCCCTGGGTGCGCGGATTGAGAGGAGTAAAGAATCAGCATAAAGCCCACCAAAGGACCTTGAAGTTTTTGAATCCGGAATCCAGGAGTCAGAATTCAGAAGGATGAACTATGAAAGAAGAAAGAATCTAATTGAAATATTAAATTCTTATGATTCCAAATCCGAAATCTGAAATCCGAGATCCGAACCAAAATCAAAACTCAACAACAAAAATTCAAAACGCTTTTATCCTCCGCCCTTGTGTCCCCCTGGTCCTGGCCCTGATAACCGGCCTGGTTTTAGGTGCCCAGGTCTTTGAATCTTCTTTGTCGGTCCCTCCCTGGGTACTGTTTTTTCTTCTCCTTGCCGCACCTATTGTTATTTTATTATTCCCTTCCGCTGCTATTTGGACCGGGGCTGTTTTTTTTATAGTGACGGGCTTCAGTATAATGACCCTCCTTTTTCTTGGAGCCAACACCACTCAGGTGCCATCCTTTCTTTTAAACAATCAATTTCAACACCTCTCCGGGGTGATTATTCAGGAACCGGATTACTATCCTGATAAAACCAGATTGATTGTTCAATTGTCCTCTTATTCGAGCCAGGGCGTAGACCGGCCGATCCAGGGAACGATTCTTCTGGGGATTAACGGCCTTCTTAAGGGGTTCGCACAAGGTGACCCGGTTCGCTTTGTATGTCGTTTGCACTTAATCGAAGGCTATCACAATCCAGGAGGATATGATTTTGAAAAAAAAATGGCCAGAAAAGGGATTGGGGTTTCCGGATTTATAAAAGATTCTGAACTTTTGATCTTGAGCGGACCCAATCAAAGGTCCTGGCCCTGGCACCGCCTGTCCATTCTCAGAAAACAAGTTTCCGATTTGATTGATTCCAGGAGTCCGCCCCCTTTAAATGGCCTGGCTCAGGCCTTACTCACCGGGGATCAGAGCAAGATTCCCCGAGAGATCCAACAAGCCTTCAACCAGGCCGGAGTATCTCATCTCCTGGCCTTTTCTGGCCTTAATCTCACTCTGGTAGGAGGTCTGTCTTATTTTTTATTCCGATTTTTACTCAGCCTGTCTGAGACCATCCTCTTAATTATTAATATCCGGAAATGGGCCCTGATCGGAACCTTTTTCCCTGTCTTGGGATACTCCTTATTGGCCGGGATGAGTCCATCGGCAGCCCGAGCCTTTTTTATGGTTGGTATGGGCATTACCGCCCTTCTGTTGAATAAATATGCTGATCTACTTAATAGTCTGGCCGTGGCGGCCCTTATCATCCTGCTACTCTCCCCTGAATCCCTGTTCCTGCCATCCTTTCAATTATCCTTTCTCGCGGTCTGGGCTATTGGCTACTTACTACCAAGGATCTTGAACCCTGATTCAAATTGGAGCCGTGGGAAAAAATCCTTTATCCGACGCGGGGCTTTTTACCTTTGGGGCACTTTTTGTGTTTCCTTGGTTTGTCAATTAGTCACCTCTCCGGTCGTAGCCTGGTGGTTTCACCAGGTCTCCCTGATCGGTTTAATCAGTAACCTTATTCTAGTCCCTTTAAGCGGAACCTTGGCCACACCCATTGGTCTCCTGGCTCTGATCTTCGCCCCCATTTTTTCCCCTCTCTCTTCGTTCCTTTTCTGGATTATGAATCTGATGTTGCAATGGACCTTGGGTTTGACCCGTTTTTTTTCCGACCTGCCGCTGGCCTTTTTAGTGGTTCCCCGGCCGGGATATGGGGAGATCGGTTTTTTTTATCTGACTCTGGCATTAATATTCAACTGGCGTAAAATACCCAAACCGGCCTGGTTAATTTCCTTTTCCTGTCTAGGGATGATCTTATTTTTCTTTTCCCCCCAGATCCGGGATTTCTTTTCCCCCCCCTTTCGCGCCACCTTTTTAGATGTCGGTCATGGGAATTCCACCCTGATTGAGTTTCCAGGGGGGGAAAAAATGCTCATAGATGGCGGAGGATCCTTCAATCCCGAATTTGATCTGGGAGAGCGTGTGGTTGGCCCCTTTCTATGGGATAAAAAAATCACCGGTCTGGATGTAGTGGTCTTGACCCATCCCCATCCGGACCATTTGAATGGGTTGCCTTTTATTCTTTCCAAATTCAAGGTGAAGGAGGTCTGGACCAATGGGCAATGGGTAGATTCCGAACCCTTCCAGCATTTTGAAGAATTGATTCGACAGAAGAAGGTCCCGGTGGTTTATCCCGGTCCTGTTTGGTCCCGATTGATTTCCGACGTGCAGGTTGAGGTATTGCACGCTCCGATAAAACCATTATTTAAAGAAAACGGCGTTTCTAAACTTCATCATCTCCAAAATAATGATTCTCTGGTCTTGCAATTAACTTACAAGAATCAGCATATCCTTTTGCCGGCCGATATCGAAGCTGAGACCGAGAGGGTCCTCCTGGATAGAAAAGTCATTGTAAAAAGTCAGATCCTGCAGGTCCCTCATCATGGGAGCTTGACTTCCAGTACGAAACCTTTTATCGAAGCGGTTCAGCCACATTATGCGGTTATTTCCGGACGGCCTTCTCCCAGGATTCTTCTCCCTCATCCGGAGATCATCCGGCGATATCAGGAGCGGGGTGTGACTCTGTTTCGAACCGACCAGGATGGGGCGGTCACTTTTGATTTAAAAAAAGAGGGGTGGAAAGTGAAGAGTTTTGTCAGAGGGGTTATAAAATAAGGGCGGTTCCCGGTTTAGTCAGCCAGCTAAAGACCGTATTTTTGAAGCTTATACCTCAGGACCCTCTCACTGATACCCAATTTTCCCGCAGCCCGTGTTTGGATACCCCCTGTCTCTTTGAGGGCTTGCTGAATTAAATGCCTTTCCAGTTCCTCCAACCGATCAGGCAAGGTCAGATTATTAGAAAAAGTTGCTGAAGCGGTTTCGCCCACTCCCTCCTTCAAATGAAAGGGCAGGTCTTGGCTCGTGACCAAAGAACCACGGCAAAGCACCACAGCCCTTTCCACCAAATTTTCCAATTCCCGCACATTGCCCGGGTACGGATAACGCAGGAGTAGTTCCCTGGCTTCTTTAGAAACTTCGAGGGCTTTTTTATTATTCTCCCGCCCGAATTTTTTTAGAAAATAATCGACCAGTAAAGGAATATCTTCTCGGCGTTCCCTTAAGGAAGGTAAGAACAAAGAGACCACATTAAGCCGGAAATAGAGATCTTGACGGAATCGGCCTTCTTGAATAGTGCCTTCCAGATTCTGATGGGTGGCAGAAATAACACGCACATCTACATGGATGGTTTTATTGCCGCCCACCCGTTCAAAGGTTTTCTCCTGAATCACCCTGAGGAGTTTAGCCTGGAGGGCCGGAGAAAGGTCTCCGATCTCATCCAGAAACAGGGTCCCCCCCTGGGCCTGTTCGAATTTGCCGCGGTGCTGAAATAAGGCCCCGGTAAAGGCCCCTTTTTCATGACCGAAGAGTTCGCTCTCTAAAAGATTTTCCGGAATGGCTGCACAATTGATGGTGATCATGGGACCGGAGGACCTTGGACTGTGATAATGAATGATCTTGGCAATCAAACCTTTTCCTGTCCCGCTTTCTCCCCGGATCAGGACCGTGGACTGACTGGGGGCAACCCGGGCCACCATAGACAGGACCTCCTCCATCTTGGGGCTCTGGGTAATCAATCCTTCAAAGCTGAATTTTTCTTTTAACTCCTCACGTAACTGGCGGTTCTCCCAGGTCAGCAGAATACTGCTCTCTATGCGTTCCAACAGGATCAATAATTCCTCCAGATCAATGGGTTTACTTAAATAATCGTAAGCCCCGTGCTTCATGGCCTCTACGGCTTTTTCCACTGTGCCGTAGGCGGTCATCAGGACAACCCAGGTTTCCGGAAAAAGGGCCTTGATCTCTTTGAGCATGGTGGTCCCGTCCATGCCGGGCATCTTGTGATCGGTCAGAATGACCTCACAGACATGCTCTTTCAGCCAGGCCAGGGCCTGATCCCCGCTTTCTGCCGACTGCACTGAATAGCCTTTTTTCTGCAGAAAGCCCTGGAGCAATTCCCGCTGATTCTTTTCGTCATCGACCACTAAGATTCGAATGTTATGGGGCTCTTTCATCATTGTTTTCCAAGGCCGAACTCGTTTTCGTTAATTTATGCCAGCCGGTTTGGATTGTCAAAAATAAAATAAATTTCTTGACAAATTAGTCGGTTATGTTATCCAGAGTCTTACAAACTATTTTCGGTGAACCTTCCTCTCTATAACCATGAGGAGGCCAATGGTCAGTGTCCATACCTCAACAGTAAAACGACTGAAATTTATTTCCATATCAGCATCAAAAGCATCGGTCTGTTGGATTGTTTGCAAATGGGTAAAGGGGCAAAAAATGGCCTGACTTTTCTTTATGAAGAATTCTCCCAGAAGTGAAATAACGGCTGCCCCCAGATAAGAGAATGGATATGAGCGCATACATAATTCTTAGCTAAGAATTAGAAAAATGCCGGAGACCAGATAACAGAAAATGGATGCAGGATACTGGTTGCGATTTTTGTATTAGGTGTTAGAAAACCGACATTCATTATTTAATTCATAATACGCAACCCGGAATAAAGGTCATAAAAAAATGGAAACGATTCTTATTGTCGATGATGAAAAAAATTATCTTTTGGTGCTGAAAGCATTGCTGGAAGGAGAAGGGCACGAGGCGATGATTGCCCAATCCGCCGAAGAAGCACTGAGGATTTTTCAAGAAACGGATTTGGATCTGGTGATCACGGACATGAAAATGCCCGGGATGAACGGTATGGAGTTATTAGGTGTTTTGCAAGAAAAGGACCTTCATCTGCCGGTAATCATGATGACCGCCTTCGGCACAGTGGAAAAAGCCGTAGAGGCCATGAAGCTCGGGGCTTACGATTATATCATCAAACCCTTTGACAATGAAATCTTGATAAAGACCGTGGCTAAGGGTCTGGCTATGGGGCGAGTGATTAAAGAAAACCGACAGCTCTCCAAGGAATTAAAAGAAAAATTCGGTCCAACCGACCTGGTCGGCAACAGTTTTCCTGTAAGACAAGTTAGAGAGTTGATTGCCAAGGTGGCCGAAACAAGGGCCACCGTATTAATAAGTGGTGAATCGGGAACGGGCAAGGAATTGGTGGCCCGAGCCATTCATTTCAACAGTCCCAGAAAAGATAAACCGTTGGTCTCGGTCAATTGTTCAGCCTTGACCGAAACCCTATTGGAGAGTGAACTTTTCGGTCATGAGAAAGGATCCTTCACCGGGGCCGTCGCCCAGAGAAAAGGACGCTTTGAAACCGCAGATGGAGGGACTCTTTTCCTGGATGAGGTGGCGGAAATGTCCCCATCCGTGCAGGTAACCCTGTTACGGGTCCTGCAGAACCGGGAATTTGAAAGGGTGGGCGGGAACAAGACCATTAAAGTGGATGTGCGGGTTATTGCCGCCACCAATAAGGACCTGATGGAAGAGATCGGTAAAGGGCATTTCCGCGAAGATCTATACTATCGTCTTAATGTGGTTCATATCGAAGTCCCTCCTTTAAGGGACAGGAAAGAAGACCTTCCTTTATTGATACGATATTTTTTAGAGCGATTTGCCAAAGAGATGAAAAAGAAGGAAGTCCCCACCCTGGCCCCTGAAGTGATGGGCGCCCTGCTGGCCTATGATTGGCCGGGGAATGTCAGGGAATTGGAAAATATGTTGGAGAGAGCGATTATTCTGAGCTCAAAACCGATCATCCATCTGGAGGATCTGCCGTTTACCAGCATTATTCCCTCGGGCGCAAAGCTTAATGATGTCCTGGAACTGATAGAGAAAAAGATGATCACTCAAGCCTTGATTATTGCGGGGAATGTTCAGGCCCATGCAGCGGAATTGCTGGGCATAGAAAAAAACTTGCTTAAATATAAAATGAAAAAATATGCCTTGGTTTAATCCTGTGGTCGTCGCTTTTCGATGAAAGAGTCAATGGGATTGACGGAAATGACCGAACTGTTAAGACGGAATCCCCTATTCAGCGGCCTGGATGATTCCGGGCTTCAAAAGGTCAAAGGGATTGCCGCCCTTCATTCTTTTAAAAAAGGTAATATCCTCTTCTCCCGGGGCGATGGGGCCCACGGTTTTTTCCTGGTAACCGCAGGCAAGATAAAAATATATCGTCTGTCTCCTAATGGTCAGGAATATGTCATGCGTGTCGTCGGGCCGGGAGAGACGATAGCCGAGGCAGCGGTCTTTTCCGGGAAAACTTATCCGGCCTCAGCTGAAGCCCTGGAAGACAGTCGACTTTATTACCTGAAAAAAACAGATTTCGTAGCTCTTATCCGGGAGAGTCCCCAATTGGCCCTAAATATGATGACCGGTCTATCCCTTTTGTTAAGGGAACTGGCCCAACAGGTGGAAGACCTGTCATTGAAGGAAGTCTCGGCCCGTCTGGCCCGTTTTCTGATTGAGGAGGCCGAAAAAATTTCCTCTGTACCGGCCGACGGTCTAAAAATCCCCTTGGACATAAAAAAGAACCTTCTGGCCAGCCGTCTGGGGACGATAGGGGAAACCCTGTCCCGGACCCTGACTAAGATGAAACAGAAAGAAATAATCCATATCAACAAAGATATAATAACTGTCCGGAGTTTTCAAGCCCTGAAAGAAATTGCCGAAGGATTGAAACTATAAGGAGGTCCTATGCTTTTCCCAGACTATCGGCCCAGGAGACTGAGGCGAAATGAATCCTTTCGCAGGATGATCCGGGAGACGTCGCTTTCGGTTGACCAACTAATCTACCCTATGTTCGTCGTCTTTGGTAAAGGTGTCCGTCGACCCATTGCTTCCATGCCCGGGATTTTTCAACTTTCCATAGATGAACTCATCAAAGAGGCCCGGGAGGTCCTTTCTCTGCATATACCGGCAATAATGCTTTTTGGGATCCCTGATAAAAAGGATGAAAAGGCTTCCGGAGCTTATGATCCCAATGGGATCATCCAACAGGCTATGAAAGCCCTAAAAGAAAAGGTTCCCGAACTGATGGTCATCGGCGATGTCTGCCTCTGTGAATACATGAGCCACGGCCATTGTGGGATAATACAAGGGAACGAAGTGGATAACGATTCCACTCTGGAACTGCTGGCCCGCACCGCTCTGGCCCAGACCCAGGCCGGGGCCGATATGATCGCCCCGAGTGATATGATGGATGGAAGGGTGGCCGAAATTCGGCAGGCTCTGGATGAAAACGGTTTTGAACAGATTCCCATCATGGCCTATTCGGCCAAGTATGCCTCGGCCTTTTATGGACCTTTCCGGGAAGCCGCCGAATCGGCCCCGAAATTCGGAGATCGGAAGGGCTACCAGATGGACCCGGCCAATTTCCGGGAAGCCATTCGGGAAGTAACCCTGGATGTTGAAGAAGGTGCGGATATAATCATGGTCAAGCCAGCCCTGCCCTATCTGGATGTTATCTTCCGGGTTCGGGAAGAATTCGATCTTCCTGTGGCTGCCTATCATGTCAGCGGTGAATATGCCATGATCAAGGCGGCAGCGAAACAGGGCTGGTTGGATGAAAAAAAAGTGATGATGGAATCCCTGCTCTCCATCCGGCGGGCCGGAGCTGATTTGATCCTGACTTACTTTGCCAAACAAGCGGCGGTTATTTTGAAAGCATCATGATGCTAGATATCTTAACAAAGATACAGGATGCAGGATTCATGATAAAACCCAGTTGCTCCATTTCCCTGTGACATATGCCGAAAATTATGTATTTTGTTTCTTACAGTTGACATCATGTATCGTGCATCGTGTGTCTCGCATTGTTAAGTTGCATGAAAGGCCATAATCAATAAATGCCTCCTCACTCGGAAAACGAGTCTGAAGTTCTCCCAAAATTTCCGGAACTTCGCCTGGTAGCCTGGGAGGTGACCCGGCGATGTAACCTGTCCTGCCTTCACTGCCGGGCCTCGGCCGAATCAGGACCTTACTCGGATGAATTAAGCACAGAGGAAGGTTTTCATCTCCTGGAGCAAATCCATGAAGTGGGGAGGCCCGTGGTTATTTTAACCGGGGGGGAACCTTTACTTCGTTCTGACATATTTGATTTGGCCCGGTATGGGCATTCTTTAGGCCTTCGGATGGTCATGGCCGTCAACGGGACGCTGCTGGATATTGAAAAAGCCTTTAAGTTGAAGGCATCGGGCATTCAGAGGATCAGCATCAGTTTGGATGGGGCTTCGGCCGAAAGTCATGATTTTTTTCGCCAGGTTAAAGGGGCCTATAATGGGATCATTAAAGGGATCGAAGCGGTCTTGGCCGCTGAGCTGGAATATCAGATCAATACTACCATAACCAGGCATAATCTTCATGAGCTGGCCAGGATTCAGAAAAAGGTTGTTGAATTTGGGGCCGTAGCCCATCATATTTTCATGCTCGTTCCCACCGGAAGGGGCCGAGCCTTAGCTGATCAAACCATATCTGCCGAGGAGTATGAAGAGACTTTAACCTGGCTGGTCAAACAAAAAGACGAAATCCCCTTGTCCATCAAAGCCACTTGTGCCCCCCATTATTATAGAATTTTAAGAGAAACAGCCCATAAGGAAGGAAAGGAAATAACTTTTAAAACACATGGATTAGACGCTGTTACCCGTGGTTGCCTGGGAGGGGTAGGTTTTTGCTTTGTCTCCCATGTTGGGCAGGTGCAGCCCTGTGGGTATCTGGAAGTGGGATCAGGAAATATTCGAAAACAAACCTTTCCCGAAATCTGGGAATCCTCCCCGGTCTTTCTGGCCTTAAGAGACCAATCCCAATATTCGGGCAAGTGCGGTCAGTGTGAATACTTCAGGGTTTGTGGAGGCTGCCGGGCCAGGGCTTTTGAGGCAACCGGGAATTTTCTGAGGGAAGAACCTTTATGCACCTATCAGCCTAAAAGGCAGGTTAAAGGCGTAAGGCGAGAGGCGTGAGATCTTAGTTTCAAATAGTTCACATCCAATGATCTCCTAACGGCCAATACCAAAACAGAAAAAAATGGAAAAAGATAAAAAAGCCAGCTTTCCTATCAAAGAACGAATCCATAAACCGGATCGGATTGACCGGGCCATATTGAATGAAATTCAGTCCCATTTTCCTATCAAGGGCCGGCCTTATCGAGAGATCGGGGAACGGCTGGGCCTTTCGGAAAAGGAAGTCATCCTCAGAGTAAACCATATGACCAAAGTAGGAATCATAAGGCGCATCGGGGGCAATTTCAATTCCCGTAAGTTGGGATTCACCAGTACCCTTTGTGCCGCCCGGGTCCCGACTGAAAAAATACCCGATTTTGTTAAAGCGGTTAATCAATACAGCGGCGTTACCCACAACTATGAAAGGGAGGGGGAGTACAATATCTGGTTTACCTTTATTGCCGAATCCCAGAAACAGATCGAATCCTCTCTTAAAGAAATCAAACATCGGACTGGGGTTAAAGACTTAATAAACCTTCCGGCAGTGAACATTTTTAAGATTCAGGTTGACTTTGAAGTTTAATACATTGTAAACAACAGCATGGAAAACCGACTGGAAGACAGAAAAGAGCCATTAGTTGAAGTCAGTCATATCCCGGAAGGACCTTCCTTCTCCTCAGGATACCAACCAAGATCCACCCGATCCTTATCTTTCAATAAATGGGTGTTAGCCCCCATCCTCCTTTTGGGGATAGCTGGCCTAGCTTTTGGCCTGTGGATGGTCATACAATCCGGGGGATTTTCAAGTAAAAAACAAACCGAATTCCCTGAGTTGACAACCTTAAAAGGAGAAGTTCAGAAATTGAAGGTTGAGTCAGATTCTTTGAAAAATGAAATCCAATCCTTAAAAAAAGGTCAGAAGGCTTTTGAGGAACAAACCAAAGTTCTTCAAGGGCAAGTCACAGCCATGAAGGGCCAACTGGCGAGTTTGGCAAAAAAGAGGGATGCCTTTGAGGATAAAAAACCGGGGTCGAAAGCGTTCGTCTATAAAATAAAAAATGGGGATACCTTGAATTTGATCGCCAAAAAATTTCGAGTGAGTCCGGATGATCTAAGGCGCTGGAACCGCCTTCCCTTAAAAGGCAAACCCCAACCGGGCCAAATCATAACCATCTATTCCTCTATTCCCTGAACCCAAACATCACTTTCTCGTAAGGTTCGAACATCATTTGATAGAGATCCATGGCATACCGGTCGGTCATCCCCGATATATAATCGGCGATTACCCGGCGACGGGTCTTTTTACTCCCGGCCCTTTTAAAACGAAACTTAAAAGCGCCTGGAAGCATGTCCGGTTTTTCTTCCAGATGATGAAATATCCTGGAAATAATCATGCGGCCTTTTTCATTCATAATACAAACCTGAGGGCGTCTATATACATTTTCAAAAAGAAAATTTTTCAGCTGATTGAAATTTTCCCAATCCTGACGGGGGGCAGTCACAATGGGGATCTTTGCTTTTCTGACATCTTGAAGAGTTTTGATTTTCAGACGACGCAAGTTCCTACGCGTCTGTTCAATGACCATGATGTTGGTTTCTTCGATTAGGGTCCGGACCAATAACCTGGCCTGGATAATGGTATCGACATCATTGAATCCGGGGTAGCGATCCCCGCATTTTTTCAACACCCGGCCAACCAAGGGGTTTTCCATTTTTGGAATATCATTCATAGATAAATACCCGGCGTTTAAAGCATCCTCCAGGTCATGGGCACAATAGGCTAAGGGATCAGCGATGTTGACGATCTGGGCTTCCAGGGTGGGGGATGGATATTTTCTGAATTCTTTGGGAACCATGGGTTGATCATAGACCGTGGAATGCCGGGCAATGCCCTCCCGGGTCTCAAAACAAAGATTAAGGCCGTCGTAGGCCTTATATCGTTTTTCCACCAGATCAACGATTCGAAGACTTTGAAGGTTATGTTCGAATCCTCCTTCCTTTTTCATGAGCTCGTTTAAGGTGGTTTCTCCGGTATGTCCGAAGGGGGCATGCCCAAGGTCATGGGCATAGGCAATGGCTTCGCACAAATCCTCATTTAGACGAATGGCCCGGGCCAGGGTTCGGGAATGTTGAGCCACCTCCAGGGTGTGGGTTAACCGGGTTCTGTAAAAATCTCCTTCACTGATTAAAAAAACCTGGGTCTTATACTGAAGATCTTTAAAGGCCTTGGAATAGAGAATTCGGTCCCGGTCGCGCTGAAAAGCGGTCCTGAAATCATCCGGTTCATCTCCATGGAGGGTCCGTCCGATACTTTCGGCACTTTTTGAGGCATAAGCGGCCAGAGTTGATTCCTCAATAGCTTCTAACTGCTCTCTAATTTTCATAAATTTCCTTTTATTTTGTAGGGGTTGTAAAATATCCTTTCCCCCTCGGTTCAATTTAAGGCCAAAATTACGGTTAGGTTTGGGATTAATCATATCAGAAATGAAGAATAAAAAACAGTCAGTCACGATGGATTCATAAAAGATCGTCGAAAGTCATTTTCGTCATCTCCGTAAAATAAATAATTAAGTAAATTCAAATAGTTGTTAATGGCAGCTTTCACCAAAATTACGGCTATTCTGACTTTGTACGAGAAAATTTACTAAAACGATCCATAATATCTTAATTTTGTGCTTGAATTTTAAAATTTTATGCTTATATTAGCACTAGACGAAAGGGAGTGCTAATATGTCCCAAAATTTTTTAGGAAGGAGAGTGAAAGTATGAAGATCAGACCATTACAGGATCGGGTAATTGTTCAAAGGATTGAAGAAGAAGCAAAGACCAAGGGGGGTATTATAATCCCGGATACGGCCAAGGAAAAACCCCAAGAAGGCAAGGTTATTGCCGTAGGACCAGGGAAAATCTTGGAAAATGGGACCAAGACTAC
>JBEKPQ010000100.1:0-14956 GCA_049520575.1 Thermodesulfobacteriota bacterium
TAGAGCCATCCTTCAGAAGTAGGTACAAACGTTATATCCGATGCCCATATCCCCTCAGTCTGCCTCCGGTCAATCAGTAAGTTGGAAGCCAGGGCATAAGGATGCCGAGAATCGGTGGTCCGCTTTACGAGTCCCACTCCAAAGGAAAATCCCCTTGTTAACTATTCTCAAAAACGTGTATAATGTGGTCCATTCAAAGGCTAGATCAGTTACGATTTTTCGTAAAAACATCCAGGGATATAACTACGATATGATGCTTAAAATGAAAGAGGCCTATCCCTGGTCACACCCCTTGTGGCTTAAAGGTGGGAAGAGGTAATGTAAAACAAGAATAGGGTTAGAAGATTTAAGGGTTTTAATTTCCAAATCTATATCTTCCATTATCGTTAACGAGCGCAAGGCTCAAAAGGGAGGGCAGTTCTTGCAATAAGGCATTGAAGAAAATTGCCGAACATCGGGGTTCCAATATGCTATTATGAGTCGGGCAATAAAATGGGTGGGAGAGTAGTGGAGAACAGTAAGGGATTTTTGCAGCGTCTTACCCAACGAAAACGCTGGACAGATACTACACTAAAAACCTGTTTCGAGAAAAAACCTTTAAAAGTATTATCAACAAAAGGTAACAATCAAGGCTTAAATCCTTTTGAACAATTTGGGTTTGGGCAGGTTTAAAGAATATCACCACTCTTGATATCCCCTAATTTTATCACCATAGTCGAATTTATATGATCCTCTTTTTTCTTCTTTTTTCGGATAGCCAGAGGGGTTCTCAAATAGACATTCCTCACATATTCGCTCATTAGAGCTTATCCATCTGCCATCGACTTGAAAACTTTTTTTAACATAGCTAAAAGTCGTAAATTTTTATTTTCATTTCGTGGAATTATTGATAGAATTATTAAAATTCAAAGACGGCCGAATCATCGGTCCAATAAATCCCAGGAGGAGTTTCGTGAAAATCATTCTAAAGATTTTGGCTGGTCTGATTTTTTCTGTAACGATTGCCCTGGCCGGAGAATCGGCCCAGGTGGAAATGTTTTCCCCTCAGGGATCGGTAAAAGGAGTCCGGCAGGTTTCGGCCAGATTTTCCAAGTCCATGGTCCCCTTTGGTGATCCCCGTCTGGAAGACCCTTTTTCCATAGACTGTGCTGAAAAAGGTCAAGGGCGGTGGGTGGATGGGAAAACATGGTCCTATGATTTTGAGAAGGATTTAGCGGCCGGGTTGGTCTGTACCTTTCAGGTAAAACCGAATGTAAAGTCCTTGGCCAATGAACCAATCGGCGGTCAGAGGACATTTTCCTTCAATACCGGCGGCCCTTCCGTCAAAAATTCAAGACCCGAAGATGGGCAGAACTCGATTGATGAAAGCCAGGTATTTATTTTTTCCCTGGAGGCCGAAGCCGATGAGGACTCTGTTTTAAAAAATGTTTACTTCTCCATCCAAGGTATTCAGGAACGGGTAGGTCTCAAACTGATCAAAGGACCGGAAAAGAACCAATTACTTAAAACCATAAAATATAAAGAAGAAAAAACCCCCACCCTCGTTTTTCAGTGTAAACAAACTTTTCCGGCCGATTCTAAGGTCAAGATCATCTGGGGGAAAGGGGTAAGGTCCGTCAGCGGCGTCTCCAACACCGAAGACCAGGTTCTGGCCTTCAAGACCCGTAAACCCTTCTATGCCGTATTCCTCGGCAAGAGAGAGAAGCCGAAAGCCGGCTGTATCCCTCTTCTGCCCATGAAGTTGAACTTTTCCGCCCCGGTGGCCTGGGAAACCGCTAAACAGATCCAACTTAAAAGTCAATCAGGCCGGTCCTGGAAACCCAAAGCCAAGGGGGAAGATTCCAAAGATTATGTGGATGGGATTGTTTTTGAAGGCCCTTTTCCGGAAAATCAATCGTTCACCCTGCATCTCCCTAAAAATGTTAGAGACGATTCAGGCCGGGCTCTCACGAATCAAAACAAATTCCCCCTCCTTATTAAAACCGATCGGTATCCCTCGCTGGCTAAGTTCGCCTCTCGTTTCGGTATGATTGAATTGAATGAGGGGGCGTTGCTGCCTTTGACCATCAGGAACCTCGAAAACGAGATTAAGGCCTTGATGACCGGGACCCTGGAGGAAAGGCCAGGGAAAACAAAACCAAAGATTCTCGAAGGGGCTTTAAAATCCGAGGGATCCATTAAGCCCGGTCCTCTTCCATCGATTGAAAAAGGTTCTCCGGAAATCGGTCGGAACATCAAAGGGAAATTTCATCAAATACCATTGGCTAAGGAAGAAAAAATTATTGAGTGGTTGAGCCGCGTACGAACAGCCAAGAGGACCGTTCCTCTTCTTAAAGACAAAGATGCCATACAAAAGCTTTCCATTCCCAAGACCGGTGGTTCGGAGGAGTTCGAGGTGATCGGTATCCCACTCAAAGGTCCCGGGTTTTATGTAGTGGAACTGGAGAGTGAAATCCTCGGTTCACGTCTTCTGGCCAAACCCTCTCCCATGTACGTTCAAACTGCCGCTTTGGTCACCAATCTATCGGCCCATTTCAAATGGGGCCGGGAATCCTCCCTGGTCTGGGTGACGACTCTGGATGAAGGAGAACCCGTGCCGGCGGCCTCGGTTACCATACGCGATTGTGCTGGAAAAAAGATCTGGGAGGGAAAAACCAATGAAAGCGGGATCGCTCGAATAGATAAGGCTTTGCCGTCGAACTCCGATATCCACCGCTGTTCGGAGAAACAGGAAGAGGAGGACTATTCACCGGCCCTTTCCGGGATCCGGGGCGGGCTTTTTGTCTTTGCCCAAAAGGCCGATGATCTGACCTTTATTCACTCCAGTTGGAATCAAGGAATAGAATCTTGGCGTTTTAATATCCCCGGAGGCCTTGATGCGGACAACCCCAATTTATTAACCCACACGGTTTTTGACCGAACCCTTTTCAGGGCCGGGGAAGAAGTGCATATGAAACATTTTTTCCGAAAACGGTCCATGAAGGGCCTTTTTATTCCCCCGGAGAAAGGAGAATTTAAAGAAGGAGTGATTGAACAGGTGGGAAGCAATCAACAATATTTCTTCCCCTTGAAATGGCGGGACAATGGCACGGCCGAGACGGCCTTTACCCTGCCGGCCCAGGCCAAATTGGGAACCTACGAGGTTTATTTTTTAAATAAGTCCAAGGGAGCGAAATCTCAGGGCGATCAAAAAATATTGAGTGGGTCCTTCCGAGTGGAGGAATTCCGCATTCCTATGATGAAGGCCATCATCCAAGGACCTAAGGAACCGGTCATTCATACCCAGGAGTTCGAAGTCGACCTTTTGGTCAGTTATCTATCCGGTGGAGGGGCAGCCCATTTGCCGGTAAAGCTCCGGACGGATCTACAGCCGAAATCGATTTCTTTTCCCGATCATGAAAATATCATTTTTTCCAACGGGAGAGTAAAACCGGGCATTCAAAAATCGAAGTCTTATGAAGATGAATATAATGAAGAAGAGGAAGATGACCAAGGTCTTAAAGAAAATAAGGGGGACCTGCAGACCAGGCCATTGACCTTGGATAAACAAGGGGCGGCCAGGGTAAAAATCTCGGGATTTCCCGAAAGAGATACCCCCCAAAACATTCTGGCCGAGCTGGAGTTTAGAGATCCGAATGGGGAAATACAAACCGTGACCTCCAGGATTCCAACCTATCCGTCCAATGTGTTGGCAGGTATTACCACCGGTGTGCGAGAGCCTTCTCAAAATGCTCTTCTCTATCAGGTGGTGGTCGTAGACCTGAACGGCAAACCCAGGCCGCAGGTGGAAGTTAAGACCCATCTTCTCCAGAAAAAGACCTATTCCCACCGAAGGCGTCTTACCGGTGGGTTTTATGCCTATGAAAATATAACCGAGATCAAAGATAGAGGTCCCCACTGTAAGGGGAAAACCGATCAAAACGGTGTTTTGTATTGTGAAGGACCATCTCCCGTCACCGGCCAGATTATTATCCAAGCGGAGGTTGCCGATGAAAGAAACAACCTTTCTTTGGCCAACAGTGAGCTATGGATTCCAGGAAAAGACGACCAATGGGGTGAGGTCGGAAGTGACGACCGTATCGATTTGATCCCGGAAAAGAAAACCGTGGAAACAGGAGAGACGGCCAGGTTTCAAGTCAAGATGCCCTTTAAAGAGGCCTCCGTCCTGATAACGGTTGAACGGGAAGGGGTCATGGAGGCCTATGTCAAGAAAATTTCCAGAGCCGATCCATTTTTTGAAATTCCGGTGAAAGAGCACTATGCCCCCAATGTCTTTGTGTCGGCCTTGGTGGTCAGGGGCAGGATTCCCAAGACACAACCCACGGCCATGTTCGATCCGGGGAAGCCGGCTTACAAACTCGGTCTGACTGAGATCCAGGTAGGCTGGAAACCCCACGAATTGAAAGTGGAAGTGCTGCCGGATAAAACCAATTATATCCCCCGGGAAACCGTTACGGCCCGGATTAAGGTGAAAACCGCTTACGGTAAAGTGCCGCCTAAGGGAAGTGAAGTGGCTGTGGCGGTTGTGGATGAGGGTCTTCTTGAATTGAAACCCAATGAAAGTTGGAAGCTGCTCGAGGCCATGATGAAGAGAAAGGGATGTGATGTGGAAACATCAACGGCCCAGATGATGGTCATCGGCAAAAGACATTTCGGCCGCAAGGCCCTGCCTCATGGCGGAGGCGGAGGAAGACTTCCTACCCGGGAATTATTCGATGCCCTTGTTTATTGGAAAGGGGTGATTCTTTTGGATGAGACCGGTCAGGCCCTTATTCAATTTCCTCTCAACGATTCCCTGACCTCCTTCAGGATTGTGGCTGTGGCCGCCGGCGGCCAAGACCTTTTTGGGACCGGAGGTTCGAGCATCAGGACCACCCAAGATGTCATAACCCTTTCCGGGATTCCTCCATTGGTGCGGGAGGGGGATCAGTTCTTGGCCGGGTTCACGGTAAGAAATGCTTCCCAAAAAGAAATGAAGATCGAGGCCGGTTTATTGGTGAAAGAACTTAAAGGGAAGAAGACCTTTGAGACCATCAGAGAAACGATTCAAGCCGGAGAGGCCAAAGCAATCGGATGGGAGGTCTCCGTACCTTTGGGCATTGAAAAAATGGATTATGAGTTGGACGTCAAGGAAATAGATGGAACAGCCCATGACCGCCTGAGGGTCTCCCAGAAGGTAACCAAAGCCGTTCCGGTGCGAACCTTTCAGGCCACCCTTACCCAGGTAAAAGGGCCTTTGCGTCTGGAAGTGGAAAAACCCGAAGAAGCCCTCCCCGGCCAGGGTGGCCTAACCCTGCTTTTCAAACCGAGGCTCTTTGATGGTCTTGGTGGTTTGACCGAGTACATGAAAAATTATCCCTACCTTTGTCTGGAACAAAAGATATCAAAAGTTATAGCCCTGAGGGATAAAGAATCCTGGAAACCCCTCATGGCCGAGTTGCCCTCCTATCTGGATGGTGATGGTTTGGCAAAATATTTTCCCAACATGAGACAGGGAAGCGATGTGCTGACTGCTTATTTACTGGCCATAAGTCAGGAAGCAGGAACGGAAATCCCCGAGCCCTTGAGAGATAAGATGCTTAAGGGTTTAAAGGTCTTCATAGAAGGCCGGGTCATCCGCTATTCCTCCATCCCTACGGCCGATCTGGCCTTACGCAAACTGGCCGCCATAGAGGCCCTTTCCAGGTATGGACAGGCCGACCAGAGTCTTCTTAGCACCCTTTCCATAGAGCCGAACCTTTGGCCCACCTCTGCTCTCCTCGACTGGATAAACACTTTATCGAGGGTCAAAGATATTCCCGACCGAAACAAAAAAATGAAGGAAGCCGAACAAATTCTCCGTTCGAGACTAAACCTCCAGGGAACTACTATGGGCCTTTCAACGGAAAGCACGGACCATCTCTGGTGGCTCATGGCTACACCGGATACGAATGCCGTCAAAACACTGCTGACTACCCTCCCCTTGGCCGGTTGGCAGGAAGATCACCCCAGGATGGCCAAAGGTCTGGTAGGAAGGATGAAAAGAGGCCATTGGGACACGACCATTGCCAATGCCTGGGGAATGCTGGCCCTGGAGAAATTCGGGGCCCTCTACGAGTCTATCCCTGTTACCGGCGATACCGATTTATCGATCAACAAAAAGACAGAGTCCGTTGACTGGAAGAAGACCCCTGGCGGAAAGGAGATCGGTTTTCCCTGGGAGGAAAAAAAAGAAACGCTGACCATCATTCATAGGGGGGGCGGTAGCCCCTGGGTGACGGTCCAATGTTTGGCGGCCCTGCCTTTGAAAAAATCTTTTTCCAGCGGCTACCGGATTAAGAAAACCCTTATCCCGGTCGAACAAAAATCCAAAGGCCTTTGGACCAAGGGAGATGTCGTCAGGGTCCGTCTCGAATTGGAGGCCCAGGCGGATATGACCTGGGTCGTGGTTAATGATCCCATACCGGCCGGTTCGATGATTTTGGGCTCTGGTCTGGGAAGGGATTCGAGTTTATTGACCAAGGATGAATTGGAACGGGGTTGGGCTTGGGAAACCCTTCGGGAGCGTTCTTTTGAGGCCTTAAGGGTTTATTATGAATATGTTCCGAAAGGAAAATGGAGTGTTGAATACACCTTGAGGTTTAATAATGAGGGCCTTTTTTATTTGCCGGAAACCCGGGTCGAGGCCCTTTATGCCCCGGAGATGCTCGGAGAGTTGCCGAACCCAAAAATGGAGATCAGAAGGTAAGGCAGGGAGGGGGTCGAAGGAGCGTCCGCTATTGCGGATTTGAGGAGCGTTCGACCTGGTTGAACTTGAGGTTAAAGGCAATTGCCTTTTCCTTAAGTGAAGGGCTCCTTAAGTTTGCCAAAGGCAGACGATCCTCAACCGATTTGCATTTATTTTGCCCTCAAATCCTATTTGATAAATGAAACGGAAAAAAATCTTAATATATGCCGGTGGTTTTCTGGTTTTCTTTTTATTATTACTAGTACTGGGGATCCTTTTTATCCGCTCCAGTGAGTTTAACAACCTGCCCACCTTTGAAAAGGTAAAAGCATCCTATAAAAAATCAGATGCCTTTCTTTTAGACCGACATGGTCAAATCATCCATGAAATGAGGATCGATAAAATAGGAAGGAGGCTGGAGTGGGCCGATCTTAAAGACATTTCACCGGCCTTTACCAAGGCGGTCCTTCAGGTGGAAGACCGGCGGTTTTATGGGCATCATGGCATAGACTGGTCTGGATTGGTCTCATCCCTGATGAACTCTACGACAAGGCAGAAAATGAGGGGGGCCAGTACGATCACCATGCAACTCACCTCTCTGTTGGATAAAAAGCTTAAACCCAGGGGAATAAGGAGGACCCTAAAACAAAAATGGAATCAAATAAAGGCCGCCCGGGCCTTGGAAAAAACCTGGTCTAAGGCGCAGATTCTTGAAGCCTATTTGAACCTGATCTCTTATAGGACCGAATTACAGGGCATTGCCGCTGCCTCCCGGGGCCTTTTCGACAAAGAACCGAACGGGCTCAATACAGCCGAGTCTTTGATCCTGGCCTCCCTGATTCATTCTCCTAATGCCTCGATAGAACAAATTACACAGAGAGCCTGTTTCTTCGGCCGGTCTCTATGTACGCCTACCGATGTTCAGGCCATTAAAACCATAACCGAAGAAAGGCTACGATCACCCTATTGGATTAAACCTGCAGCAGACCTGGCTCCCCATGCCGCCCGCTTGCTCTTGAAAGAGGGATCGGGAACAAAATACCTATCAACCCTCGACGGGGCGTTTCAGCGAATAGCCATTGAAGCCTTAAATCACCATCTCGGACTCTTGAAAGACAGTCATGTAGCTGATGGGGCGGTCCTGGTGATCGATAACAAAACAGGAGAGATCCTGGTCTATGTCGGGAGCAGAGGCCTAACCTCAAGTGCCTTTGAAGTGGATGGCCTTACAGCCGTAAGACAGGCCGGGTCAACGCTCAAGCCCTTTTTGTACGAGCTGGCCATAGAAAAAAAAGTGCTCACCGCGGCCTCCCTTCTGGACGATTCTCCGCTTCAGGTGCCGACTTCTTCAGGACTTTTTATCCCTCAAAATTACGATCATATTTTCAGGGGACAGGTGAGCGTAAGAAACGCCCTTTCAGCTTCAATCAATATTCCTGCCGTCCGGACCCTGCTCTTGGTGGGACTGCATCCATTTTGGGACAGGCTAAAAAAATTGGGCTTCGAAAGTCTTACGGAAGAAGCGGAGTATTACGGTTATGCCATGGCCCTCGGCTCGGCCGACATCACCCTCCTTGAATTGGCCAATGCCTACCGGACCCTGGCCAACAAAGGGAAATGGAGCGAACTGAAGTTGAGCTTTGACAAACCAGTCGGGAGATCGGTGCAGGTGCTCGATGAGAATGCGGCTCTGATCATCTCCAATATTCTTTCAGACCGGGGGGCCCGAAGCAGCACCTTTGGACTGGAAAACCCCTTATCCACTCGGTTTTGGACCGCAGCCAAGACCGGCACCAGTAAAGATATGAGAGACAACTGGTGTCTGGGGTATTCGGAGAAATACACCGTAGGGGTCTGGGTGGGCAATTTTTCCGGAGAGCCCATGAGAAATGTGAGCGGGGTATCCGGGGCTGCGCCAGTATGGCTCGAGGTTATGAATGCGCTCCATGCTAACCGGCTTTCTAAGCCTCCCCAGATTTCCCCTGGGATCATCCAGGCAAAGATCGCCTTTCATCAGGATATAGAGCCAGCCCGGGAGGAGTGGTTTCTGAAAGGTACTGAGCCGGTATCCCATGTCCTTCTGAGCACCTCCTCCCAGGAACCCCGTATCATCTACCCGGTCCAGGGAACGCTGATCAGTATAGACCCGGAGATCCCCGAAGACCTGCAAAGGGTCCCTTTTCAGTTTCAACCCCCTACACCTCATTATGAATGGGTATTAAACAATCGCAAGACTGGCATTACCGATCCCTTTTTTTTATGGAAACCAGAGCGAGGTAATCATGTCTTGTCGATTGTGGATCAAAAAAACCGCATCATCGATTCGATTGAGTTTTTGGTTAGATAAAATCCCTCTTCCCTAAGGTCTCAAAACTGTTTTGAGCTTTTGGTATTATTACTCCGGCATTTAAACTTTTAAATACTCTGACTGACATTTTTTGGTGGTTCAATGTTAAGATGAGGCCATTACTTAATTCCCGGTTTGGCGGGAATGACACCTTTTAGGTATTTTGTTGCCGGAGTAATAATATTTCAAGGGGAATTATGGGCAGACCAAAACTAAAAATGGATGAAATGGCAATCCTTGAAATGCGGGGTATGGGGAAACCCATAAACGAAATTTCCCGTGGTCTTAATGTATCCACGGTTGCCCTCTCAAGAAGGATAGCAGAGCTAAAAAACGAGGAGGGCATTTTAACCAAATACCGGGAGCTTCAGGGACTTCAATTATCGGGACTGCAATTCAGGTTTTTAGAAGCCATGGTCCCCGAAAGATTAAATGAAGCCTCCCTCCTGGATCTTGTAAGATGCTTTGCAGTTTTAAATAAAGCTGAAATGAAATTTGAGGGAAAGGGGTCTAAAGTTAAGATTCATGGACTTGTAGAATACCTTATGGAGATAGAAAGGGAAGAGAAAAAGGATTCGCAAATTTAAAGGCTGAAAAGGCAATTAAAGGGAAGGATTCTTTTAGGGTTCAAGGGTTGGCAGATTACCTTTTAGAAATAGAGAGGGAGGATAACTTCTATAAAAAGTCCCTCTAAAGATTGATTACTATATCGGGGGGATATGGGATGAGGACTAAATGGAGGTATGAGAACTTCTTCCTGAAGTCCTCAACTTCCCAGTTTGAATAAAACAGAAGATTTCAATTGGTAATCAATTTGTAAAGTCCAGCCTTGCATAGTCCCTTTTTCTTTGAATGACCCCTTCCGTTTCCTTGCCTTCCTTTTTTTTCTTGATACTGTATCATTCTTTTTCTATACTCTTTCCACCAAAAAGCAAATTCTTTTCAAATAGTAGATTGATTTGTTTGGTGACAATAGTCTCTCTACTTAATAATTAATAATTCAAATGGCAAACCAAGGGAGGAATTGGAAATGGCGAGAATAGCTTATGTGGAAAAAGAACAGGCAACTGAAAAAACCCGAGACATCCTTAATAAGAACAACTGGAGCAATATCTTCCGTATGCTCGGGCATTCGGAATCACACCTTTACAACTATTGCCGCTTGGGTAATGCCATTCGTTTCAAGGGCGAACTTGATCCGGGTTTACGGGAAATCGCCATTACCCGGACGGGTATACTCTGTCATGCAGATTACGAAGTCATTTCCCACAAGCATCTGTGCGCTGCTGCCGGGGTCTCACAAGGAAAAATCGATGCCCTGGGAAAAGGGGCTGAGGCGGATGTGTTTACCGATGCTGAAAAGGATGTCCTGCGTTTTACCGACGATGTGGTTAAAAACGACCGGGCCAGCGATGAAACCTTCAATGCCATGGTGAAGCGTCTGACCCCCGGGGCACTGGTCGAACTTTACCTGGCCATCGGATTCTACATCATGACCTCAAAATTCCTGTTGACCTTTGATATTGATTTGCAGCCCTGATAGGGATCTATCCGAAGAAGTTCTTCCTGTAATCTTGTTTTTGAATTTTGCCCATTCATTCAATGTTTCAATATCAATATGTAATTTCCATTCCTGAATATCAAGTGAATTGCCTTATCTACCGGTTCAGTTAATTTTATGGATAGTTCTCATGCCGAAGAGAAAACGGAGGATATTTATCCTTTTTATCAGGAGGTCGTACAAGGCCATGATCAGGCAGAATGAGATAAGGGCGATGACCAGATATTTCACTGCCGGGTTCAGCTCACACCGGACTACGTAATAGCCAATAAAGATAATGACCGTTTGGTGCAGGATATAAAAAGGCAGTACGGCCTCACTGGCGTAAGAGAGGAACCTGTTTTTAAAGTTAAATAATCGTTGGCCCAAATAGATAAAACCGATGAGCAGGCACCATGACAGCATAGCCTGGGCTATTTGGGCTGCCGCATAACCGACCGACCCGAAGTTGGTTTTCCAATCGAGCAACTGGCCGAGCAGGGGTCTAAGCGCTATGGCAGCGACAACAGCGCCGATTCCTACAAACCGGGACAGTTTCCCTATCTGTCCAGTTAGGCCGGGATTGGAAAAGATCACATATCCCGAGATAAAAAATAACAGGTGGGCAACAAGACACCAGCCGCCGAAATCCCTGTTGCCCCAAAGGATGCCTGGGTAAACCAGTATGTCGACCAGAGCCAGAGGTAAGACAAGCAACGCCATCAGTTTCCAGGGGGAATTAATGTTTGAGACCAATAATGATAAGGGGCTCCTTCCCTTTTTAAATAGGTCAAAGAACAGCGGAAGGCAGATGAGAGAAAAAATGAATAGCACAGCCAGGAACCATAGATGATAGAAGCTGAAATGCGCGAACCGCTCGGGCAGGGTAAGGATATAGGTGGGATAAAAGTTTAATAAATTGGTGCAGGGTAATTTCCTACGGTAAAGCAACTCATAATACGCCTGTGGTACAATGATAACCAGCACTCCGAACAGAAAGGGCACCAGCAGGCGCAGTACCCTTTCCCGGACATACTGCCTGGCGCCTCTCGATTTCAGCGAGTAGTATGTGCTGGCCCCTGCCAACACCATAAACATGGGCATGATCCACTGGCTCATGAACCCGACTATGATATTGCCGCCTAACCAAGATGTAGCATTTTTTACATGCCAGTCACTGAAGGTATCGAAGAACCTGGCCGAATGAAATACGAATACACAGAGGGTTGTTATAATCCGTAGCCAGTCAATATAATCCACTCTGGTTGGCTTGTTTGCCGATAGGTTATTCATGAGTTGCATTTTTGCCCCCTTATATTCAACCCCCAAACAGCGGTGTGCTGCTCAGGACTTCGTTTTGATTTGCCCTTGATTTTATTCGTTGAAAACTTTCAATCCGTAATCATTCGCTCTCAGTCCATTTAATGATCTGGACTTATAGGCGATATCATTAAAATAGGGTTGAAGAGGAAATTTTCGTGGGAACTTGAGGGCTTCTTCCTGAAATTTGATTTTTGAATTTTATGTAAAAATGCCAGATTTCGAACGCTACTTATCGAAAGTAATTGAAAGTTTATTGACTTTTTACCCACTAAGGGGTAGGAAGTCAAGAGTAAAGTGAAGAAGTTTCTTGTTGGCAACCTTTAAACAGGGAGCGTCAATGGAAGAATAATAGACCCCATTTCTCTGAAGAGTGATGGGGTTTTTATTTTAATAATGAGGTAAGGATCAACTATTTGAAGGTAATACCCTACAAAAGAGTAATTTATGTCTATTAAAAATAAAATTGGGCGTTAAACTTAAGATCATCCTTTTCTATATCATGCAAAATGAGGAGATATACTGTTCTTTATAATAACTTTTGGTCGGCTGCTAGACGAAGGAGGATGACGGAATGAAACTGTCGCTCAAAACCTATACAACATACAGCATCGGCTGTGCTGTTGTATGATCTGTAATTTTGGCTGTTGTTTCATCTGAAGCCAGCAACGACACTGCGCACACCTTGTGCTTAGTCTGCCTTGGATGAGTGATCGGGTGGCTCTCGGCCACGATTGCCAGGGCCGTTTACCCGCCGCCTAAATCGAGACAGTCGGTGAACGTAGCTCCCTGAGGGTTATGAAAATCAAAGGGGTCGGGAGTCGAATCGCGCTTTATAAGGCCGAACAATCGGCTGAAGTGGACGGCGTGGAATGTGGTAGCTTTTTTCTGAACTGAGATGGCCGCTACTTAGCCGAAACGTTAATCTCTTTCAATCGGAAATAATCAATTTTTTGCGATGGACGGCCTCCACATTTGTAGATACCGTTCTTGTCAGGCAAAAATTGGTTTATAATTTTGATCAAACTTTTTACCGGACTTAAGGATGCCAACTGAAGTTTGATAAAGGGAAATTATCCTTACAGGAGGAATAGATGAGATTATACAAATGGTTCGGATTGGTTCTTTGTTTTTTATTTTTTCACAATGCGACTTTCGGAGCGCAAAGCTTTCAATCATCCGGATATCATCTGGTGAAAAAGATAGCTCTCGGCGGCGAAGGCCGGTGGGATTATTTGACTCTGGATAGCCAGACGCACCACCTCTATATTTCACGTTCGACTCATGTCATGGTGGTTGATATTGATTCAGGCAAGGCCATTGGCGATATTCCCGACACGGATGGTGTTCACGGCATTGCCCTGGTTCCGGAGTGTAATAAAGGTTTTACCAGCGATGGCCAGAAAGCTATGGTAACTGTTTTTGATCTCCAAACACTTAAAAAATTGATCAAAATCCCAGTGGGTAGAAATCCGGACGCGATCATCTATGACCCTGCCTCCGGTCATGTTTTTACCTTTAATGGCGCCAGTCATGATATCACGGCAATTGATCCCAAAAGCGATACGGTTGTTGGGACCGTTGTCCTGGATGGTCGTCCGGAATATGCTGTGGCGGATAATCAGGGCCATATCTATTTCAATTTGGAAGATAAAAACCAGGTCGTCGAGCTCGATTCCCGTAATCTTGTCATTAAGGCCCGCTGGCCGCTGGCTCCAGGCGAAGGCCCGACCGGAATCTCAATGGATCAGACTCACCGGCGGCTCTTTATCGGTTGCACAAACAAATTGATGGTTGTGATGAATGCTGACAACGGGAAAGTGATTGACAGACTCCCGATCGGGAGCGGCGTGGATGCCACCGCTTTTGATCCTGAAAACAAATTGGTGTTTAGCTCTAATGGCGAAGGTACGCTTACGATTGTTCACGAAAACTCTCCTGACAAGTTTAGCGTTTTAGAGAACGTTGTGACCCAAAAAGGGGCCAGAACCATGGCTTTGGACCTTAAGACGCATCGGATCTATTTAGCCACTGCAGAATTTGGAGCCGCCCCGACACCAACAACGGAGCAACCACATTCGAGGCCGAGTATTGTGCCCGGCTCCTTTGTGGTTCTTGTCATGGGTAAGTAGATTGCGAAAGTGGCTCTTACTCTTGTTCAGAAATATGCTTGCCCTGCTTTATTTATAGCATAACTTATTATATAAAATCATAAATGAAGGGCGAGGTTCAATATCTCCACATTTTTATTACATATTTCAAATGATAATTTTCATTTCTTCACATACCTTCAATTCAACAGCTCTATGTGCTACCATTGAATTCGGTCAGGTGAGGCTATGTTCGAGAAAATTTTAGGACTTCTTCCTGAACTCTTCTAAAATCCAATTTGAATAAAACGGAAGAGTTCAAATCGATAATCGTTATCAAGTCGGCAGGAGATTTAAACCATTGGTAAACCACCCAGAGACTCCCACCCAAACCAAAAGCGCTTGAACTTCAGATAAACTCATCGGACGCCCAGATTCTTTTCTATGAGGAAGTCCTTGATCAGGATTTCGGGATTTCCGCGGATCATTCGTCCGTTTGAGATAAAGGAAGGTCAGGATTCAAAGGGTAAAATCTGTCCAAAATTTGGGGGTCGGCTCTCTTTTTTACTGTTATCACTTTGTACCTGTAAAGTCCAGCCCTGCATAGTCCCAAAATAAATGGGAAATATTATTATAATTAACTTAGTTAAAGTCATTTTCCTAGTAATGTTTTTTGTCGATTGGGGTTCTTCCCCATCCAATTTTACCTTCCTTTTTTCTCCAATTCGTAGTACTTTTCTCAAGGTGGTTCTTCTTTGTTTTTTTGATGTTCATTAAATTATCTAACCTATCGTAAGGGAATCACCTTTACTTTTCAACTAACTTTAGCATATACGAATTGAATCATATTAAATGTTACCAAGGGGGTTAAACTAAAAGGATCGTTGACTCATAATTAATGTTACCGGAAGGAAGTGTCCGGTAGGAGGAAAAATTATGAGTCCACGATCGAA
>JBEKPQ010000101.1:0-14887 GCA_049520575.1 Thermodesulfobacteriota bacterium
AAGAATCAAATCGCCGCTATCCCTGTTTCTCCGGTCCGAATCCGAATAACTTCCTCCACCGGAAGAACAAATATCTTCCCGTCTCCGATTTTTCCGGTTCGGGCCGCATCCTGGATGGTCTTGAGAACCTGGGGAACCTGGGCATCATCCAAGATTAATTCCAATTTCACCTTGGGAATGAAATCTATAATGTATTCAGCCCCGCGGTAAATCTCGGTATGCCCCTTCTGGCGTCCGAATCCTTTGACCTCAGTGATGGTCATTCCCTTGATATCCAACCGCTGAAGGGCTTCCTTGATATCGTCCAGTTTAAACGGCTTAACAATGGCCTCGATCTTCTTCATGGCACTACCTCCTTTTGTTTAGCGACGGACCCTTAAGAACAACTTATGCCCTGTTAGTCTGTGTGTGTCTGTGGCTAATAAAAAGATTTTTTATAACTAAATTTTACCCGCCTGCCCCTGTGGAGCACTACAAATCATTAGAATAAATCATAGAATTATGTGATTAAGGTTTTTATTCTGAATTCTGACTCCTGGATTCTTGATTTTTATTTTCGCACTACAGGTTATATCCCACTTCACTATGTTGACTCAGATCAAGACCGGCTTCCTCGTCCTCGTGTTCCACCCGAAGGCCCATGGTCCAATCCAGAACTTTAAGGATGATCAAGGTCACCACAAAAGAATAAACCAGGGTCACACCTACGGCTATGGCTTGTATGCCTAATTGTGAGGGGTTGCCGAAAAATAGGCCGTTATTCCCGGCCTCATTGATGAGCTTGCTGGCAAAAAGCCCGGTGGCCAAGGCCCCTAAGGTCCCGCCTACCCCATGGACCCCGACTACGTCCAGGGCATCGTCATAGCCGAATTTTTGTTTTAGAAAAAGGGCGAAATAACAAATCACCCCGGCCGCCAAACCGATAATCAAAGCCGATATGGGTCCGACAAATCCGGCTGCCGGGGTTATGGCCACCAGTCCGGCCACACAACCACTGGCTGCCCCTAAGGTGGTGGGTTTGCCCCGATACATCCACTCGATAAACACCCAGGAAAAGGTGGCTGCTGCCGCCGCAATATGGGTAGCTACAAAGGCCGAAACAGCCAGGCCGTTGGCCGCCAGGGCACTGCCGGCGTTAAATCCAAACCAGCCGAACCAGAGAATAGCCGCTCCCATAATGGTCATGGGCAGGTTGTGGGGGTGAAACGATTCATGGCCATATCCCTTGCGTTTGCCGATAACGAAAGCCGCGGCCAGGGCGGCAATCCCGGAATTAATATGAACCACGGTACCTCCGGCAAAATCCAGGGCCCCTAAATTTCGGATCCAGCCGCCGACACCCCAGACCCAGTGGGCCACCGGGTTATAGACCAGGGTGCACCAGAGCAGGGTGAAGACCACAAAGGTGGAGAACTTCATCCGCTCGGCAAAGGTCCCGGTAATCAGAGCCGGGGTGATAATAGCGAACATCATTTGAAAGATCATAAAGCCTTGATGGGGGATGGTTGCAGAGTAATCGTTAAAGGGAGCGGCCCCGACTCCGGAAAGTCCAAACCACTTCAGACTGCCGATAATGCCTCCCAAGTCAGGTCCAAAGGCGTTGCTATAACCCCAAAGGACCCATTCAATCGTAACCAGTCCCAGGATAAAAAAACTGTGCATGATTGTTCCCAGCACATTTTTACTCCGGACCATTCCCCCGTAAAACAGGGCCAGCCCCGGGGTCATAAACATGACTAACGCGGCCGAAATCAAAACAAAAGCCGTATCACCTGTGTTAATTGCATTCATGGCTGATTCCCTCCACCTTTGAGATTTTCTAAATTTTTTATTCTGACATAAAAGCAGGAATCATGCCAAGAGTTTCATTTTCTGTTTTTTTATTGCAATAACACAACATTACCTCAAAACCCACCTGATGGTCGTTTATCTTTTTAATTTACATAAATGTAATAAAAGATGATTTTATTGCAATTTTGTCTTTTGGCGGACATCACCTAAACAGCTTTACCTTATCTCCGGACGATCTGAATATCCTGTCGAAGATACAACCACCAGACCAAAACACCCTCCTATGACGAACCCTATCCGGATGAAGGCGAGACCGCTTCCGCTGGAGAGCGTTTTCAGCCCTCAGATCACGGTTTCACCGGTCTCGCCGGTCCTTATCCTGATCACTTGATCGAGGGTCGAGATGAATATCTGTCCGTCGCCGATTTCCCCGGTCTTGGCTTTGTCCTGGATGGTCTTAACGACCTTTTCGACCAGGCCGTTTTCAGCGATCACCTCAAGCCTTACCTTGGGGATAAAATCAATGTTGTTTTTGGCGGCACGGTAAAACTCGATGTGGCCTTCCTGTCTTCCGAATCCATCCACCTTGGTCACCGTCATTCCCTGAATACCGATCTCGTTCAAGGCGTCTCTGACTTCGTCGAGCTTAAAGAGATTGATGGTTGCTTCTATCCTTTTCATTTTTTATTCTCCTATGGTTTGCGACTTGAGAAAATCTTAATTTCCACTATCATTTTCAACCTGTCAGCGGATGACCTGACGGATGTTGAAATCCGGATAGGCGGTAACCGCCACCTCACTCTGGTCAAGACCTTCTTTTTCCACTTCTTCAGAAACTCTCATCGGTACGATCCTATTGGTCATCTTGAGGAAGGCAACCGTCAAGACAAATACAAAAACAAAACAGGTGGCAACCCCAAATATTTGGGCAACAAACTGCGATCCACCACCATAAAAAAGTCCCTTGACCGTACCGGTAACATTGTTCAGGCCGTCACCGTATGTCCCGTCCGCAAAAAGTCCCAAGGCCAGAAGCCCCCAGGCGCCGTTGGTGCCGTGCACCGAAATAGCCCCGACGGGATCATCGACTTTGAGGACCCGCTCAACAAAAAAGACACTGGAGCAACAAATGATTCCGGCCACGGTTCCTATAATGACCGCTGAAACTGGATTCACGAAGGCACAAGGGGCGGTGATGGCCACAAGTCCTGCCAGCATTCCATTGGCAGACATCGATAAGTCCGGCTTGCCGAAAAAGGTCCACATATAGATCATGGCCGAGAAGGAGCCGGCCACGGATGCCAGCATGGTATTTACAGCCACCACGCCGATTCTCAAATCAGTGCCGGCCAGGGTTGAGCCTGAATTAAAACCGAACCACCCGAAGCAAAGGATCATAGTTCCGAGCACCGCCATCGGGATGTGGTGTCCCGGTATGGCCAATGGGGTTCCATCGGCTTTATATTTGCCGATTCTCGGTCCTAATAGCCAGGCCCCGGCCAAGGCTGCAACGCCGCCTACCATATGAACCACTGATGAACCTGCGAAGTCGAGAGTCCCATGGCCCAATCCGAAATTCTTGCCAAGTTGCGACAACCATCCTCCTCCCCATACCCAATTGGCATAAAGAGGATAAATAATCATAGCCATAAAAAACGAGTAAATCATAAAAGATTTATAGGTCCATCGTTCGGACATAGCGCCGGTGGGAATCGTCGCGGCGGCATCCATAAAGACCACTTGGAACAGAAAGAGAGTTATAATCGCTGCATCATAGGTCTGACCCATAAGGAAAAAACCCTTGGTCCCGAAGATTCCGAAATCCTTTCCGAAGAGGTTAATGGCGAATTCACCATTCAACAATGCCGTTCCGCCAGCCAGGGGATTGGCGCCCACACCGCCCATCTGGATCGCAAAACCGATGAACCAGTAACCCAGCACTCCGAAGACGAAGACCATAAGGTTCATGGCCATGGTATGGCCTGCATTCTTTGCCCGGGTAAATCCTGTCTCAACCAAGGCGAAGCCTGCCTGCATAAAGAAAACAAGGAAGCCGCAGAGTAAGGTCCAGACAATATTTATCGCGATCCGGCTATGGCCGATAACGTCAACGAGCTTTGCTGCCAGCGGCTCATTCTTCGACAACTTTTCCAGGTCCTCTTTGGTCGGAGCATTGGCGGAAGCACCGATGATGTCGGCCGCTCCACCGGTATTTGCCCCTGATGGGTCCGGTTTGAGTTCCGGAGCAGGCGCGGGTGCCGTCGATGGAGCAGTCGCAGCAGGTACAAGGGGTGGAGTTTGATCGGTTGCGACGGGGGGAGGTTTTTCCTCCGCCAGACTGAGCCCTTCATAATATAAAGCCCCCATCATTACAAGCAGGCCAATCATGGTTAAAATGAGAATGATTCGTTTCATTGTTCCTCCAAATGATTTAATAATTCCTTCGAGATCCGTTTTCTAAAACCAATTACTCGAGAAACGTTTAAGATTGTTTCTTTTGATTACTTTTGATTACCAGGTATACATGACGCCCAGGGCGATGGTATGCTGGTCCTTATTTTTGCCACTGTTAAAACTATTTTGGTCTGACCAGTCATAGCGGTATTCGGGCCTGAGGATCAATCCTTTGGCTAACCGGAATTCCGGGGTAAGAGTGATTTCCTTCAGCGCCTGGGCCGTTTCCCTTCTTAAGTTAGTAATGAATGGTTGGTGATTTGAATCCAACCCGTCTTGACTCTTATGAATAAGCAGTATCCATGCCAATTGGTTTTGCATTTATATATTGCATTAAATACAATAAGTTATCTCCATTTTGCCTTGATGCCTGATAATGCCGCACTGTTTCAATTTTGTATTTTTTCAAAAATTTAAAACATTTTTGTATTTTATTAGAAATTTGGGAGTCGCCTTTTTCTTGGGAAAAAAGCCGTGGAGGAGATGAATTAGAAGGGAATTAAAATATGTGCGGGATAACGAGAATGAAAGGATACCTATTCTTTTATGTAATTTTTAGCTTTTATTAAATATGATGGGGTGTTAAAATATTGGATGAAAAATTAGAAAAACCGAACTTCGTATATTAATTGTTAAATTTATAAATGAATAAAGATCAGATAGTGGAAACCCTTCAGAATTATGCCGATGAGCTTCAAGGAATCTTATCGCGGTTTAAGCATACATCAGACGGTATCCATATCCAGAGTGAGGATAACTATAGAATGCGACAAATTTCATCAGAATTATATGATTTAATAAGCGATCATATTCCTAACTCTGATAGATATGCACGAATGATTGTGAGTCACTACAACGACGGGATCAGTAATTGGTTGCAGACCTCTTCATATAAAAGCGTTGAAGATATTAAAGGGCTTGTACTATCATTAAAAACAAGAATAGAAAGAAATCCCGCCTTGTTTGAGAATGAGCAAGGTCAAATATCATTATCTAACGACGCTAAGTTCAAATTTCAATCCATAAATTTGCTTATTAATCGCTTTCATTTGGTTGCGAGACAACTTCGAAATCGTCACAATGATAGGCCAACATTAGACGTTAATGACGAATTCGATGTACAAGACCTTTTTCATACACTCTTAGGCTTGTATTTTGATGATATCAGACCAGAGGAATGGACGCCTAGTTACGCGGGTGGTTCTTCGCGGGTTGATTTTTTATTGCCTGAAATCAATACAATCATAGAGATTAAGAAGACTCGTCAATATACAGCGACCAAAACCCTTGGGGAACAATTAATCATTGATATTGCTAAGTACAAGAAGCATCCCCAATGCAAACGACTCATATGCTTCGTCTATGACCCGGAGGGTCGGGTTGCAAATCCGAGAGGATTAGAGGCTGATCTCAGTAACTGTGAAACGGAGATTGACGTTCAAACAATAATTGTCCCGAAACATACATGAAATTTAACAAAGCCATCGAGACCGACTGGGAATAAGACTTGCTTCGTTTTATGCAACCCTTTGTGGCCCAACGGCTCATGGCTTGCGCTATGCGTGACAAAAAAGAAAAATGGAGCAAGTAATGAATGACTGGTACAAGAAACATTTTGGAATGATAAACACTGTTTCACAAGCAATGGACCAGTTCAAGAGGTTTGAGGATCTTTATGGTAGTTCTTTTCACCAAGCGACAAAAGATATTCTTGCCCATGAAGAATTAATCAAGAGTACCATAATTCCATTTTATTCTTCATATGCGGATAACATTAAATCTTTACTACCAGAAATCGAAAGGGTGAGGGAATTAAATCTTTCCACGTCAATTATTGATGCAATAAATCAAGCAAACTTAGGTATGTCAGTTCTATTTTCAGAACAAACCGCACTATCAAAACTCACTGAAGAAGCTGCTTCAATTAATCGATATTGGAAGACAGAACTCGAGTCTGTAAAACATCTTGCGTCCGGGGTAGAGGCTGCAAAACTCGTATTAGGTTCACATTTGGACAAAATAGCCCAAGTTTCTCTTTTGGCGCAAGAGCGGTTATTAAAATCGCCTTGGAGTGATTTAGAAAGAAGTGTTCTTTATAAAGCCAATGAGCTTTCAAGCGCACTCGAATCATTTAATGGTTTAACAGAAAATTATAACTCTCTTGTCCATTCATTCAGTGAAAGGGAATTTAACATCGTTAATTTCCCTCCGTTTGTTTCAGGCCTCCCGCCTATTGAAATCCTAACAAGTTCAGATTTGTTGGAAGCAATTTCGAAAACTGATACTGAAGAGTATATTGAGGAGGTTGATGCTCTTAAATCCAAAATTAGAGAAGATATTGAAAGTTCACTTGAAGAATTATTAGGTCTTATTAACCCAGAAATTAGACGACTATGGCTTGGTGCCAAAGAAGCAATGTATTCAACAAATCCAGATAAAAAAAGACATATTATTGTTTCTCTTAGAGAAATGCTTACGCATATTCTTCAGAGTATAGCTCCAGATAATGAGGTATCCAAATGGACTTCAAAACCTTCTAATTACCATGAGGGGCGACCAACTCGTGAGGCACGTTTGCTATTTGTTTGCCGTGATATAAATCATGGGCCATTTGAACAATTCGTAAATAAAGACGTAGAGTCTCATATTAAGTTTATTCGCCTTTTTCAACGAGGCACGCATGAAATAAATATCAATTTTACAGATCAACAGATTAAAACGTTAATAGTTCGGACCGAGGCACTGGCCAGGTTTCTTTTAATTACCTGGAAAAACAAAATATAAGGCGCACGACCAGGCGTTTTAGTGGACGTTGAGAACTTCGACGGCGCTAATATGCGGCAATCTCATTAGCCACGCCACTCGGCTTAATGTTCAGCCACGCTGCGCACGTTCGAATAAATCAGTCGAGCGCAAATCCCGTCGGCCTTGGCATACAAGCACGCCAGCTCGCTGGTATTTCGCTCAACTCGCCGTTGGATTGCATAAAATGAAAAATACAGGAAAAGGATAGTATCGTGGATATTGAACTACGCAAGCGACTAGCGGAGGCGATCTTTGCTGAACCAGGGCACAGCAAGGCCATTGAATCTTTAAAAATCAGCAAAAATGGGACCGGGTCTATTACCTATCGATCCGATTCTGTCTGGATTGCTCCGGAGGCTCCGGCCTTTTCTGTCGGCAGAACCGAGATTACTGATGAGGAGATGGTCCGCGCATTTCTACTTGTCCGACTGATAACAAAACACGGCTACCCGGCCACTCCGGCCACCATTGAGATTGAACGCTCATATAAGCCTGTTGGTCGTCCAATCGGGAAGGGCGGACGCGTTGATATTCTTGTACGACGTCCCCAGAAGAAGAATGTCAAAGGCAACGCATTCCTCTTTGTTGAATGCAAGGCTCCGTCCAAATATGATGAAGACATGCGTTATATCGATGGACAGCTATTCCGTCTCAGTCTTCAAGAACAGCCGCGCCCCAAGTATCTGCTTTATTACACCGTGGATTTCCCTACCCCAGGCCATCCGCGCGAAAGGGCGATTCTCGTTGATACGGAGACCTTCACTAGTTACGACGAATGGGATCGAGCAGGGCAGCCCATCACGGATGTTATTCCGGTCCGCTATGGCAAGCCCAAGAAGCGCCGGTTTGCCAATGTTGTTGGGGAAACGAATGTCTATCATCCTTTAGACAGAGCACCGACACAAGAAATATTCTCTCGTCTCCGAACCGAGATTCATGACGTGATTTGGGGTGGAGGGGGCACAAACAACAATGAGGTATTTGTCTGTATAGTGAAGCTTATTCTTTGCAAGATATTCGACGAAAAGGAGACGCTACCAGGAAAGCAGTATGAATTCCAAAGATTAGGCGACGAGGTCGAGCCAGAGACCCCAGAGGCGTTGGCGGTCAGACTCAATGCATTATATGCCAAAGGAGAGCGGGCCTACCTCGCACTTCCTAGAGAAAGCGAGGGCCCAGCATTCGATATATCTAGGCTTTCAGCAGAGAAGCTTGCATATGTCCTTGGCCGATTGGAAGGACTTTCCGTTACAGAAAATGTTCATCATGGTGATCTTTTAGGGGAATTCTTCGAGCAGATTGTCTCCCAGGACTTCACTCAAACAAAGGGGCAGTTCTTTACCCCAATCCAGGTTGTTCGCTTCATGCTGCATTTGGCGCGTGTTCCATCTGCTGCACGTGACACGATGACAAATGAGCGTGATCGCCTTGGTAGACCACGTCTTCCCTATATAATTGATCCATCGTGCGGGTCCGGCAGCTTCCTTATTGAGTACATGCGCTTAGTTACCCGGACGCTAGCAGACCAGACCGTCATGAGCACTCTGCCTAATCGTGTTCGGGAGGCGCATAGGGGATGGTTCGTAGATGAAGCCCAAAACTCGTGGGCACGAGAATTCATTTTTGGGATCGAGAACAACCACGACCTTGGCCTCGCGGCAAAAGTCAATATGGTACTGCACGGAGATGGCAGCATGAATACATGGATCAACAGTGGATTGTTGCCTTTTAAAGAATATTGGGTCGATGGACGAACCAATATTCTGGGAACTGAGAAGGATGCGGAGCAGTCTATCTATCAAGCACCAGTAAATGAGCAATATGATTTTGTGTTTTCTAATCCTCCGTTTTCTCTGAAACTGTCGCCAGATGAAGAAAAGAAGGTCCAATCTGCCTTCTGTGAGATGAACGCTTCATTGAGCGAGAAGGTGTTCATCGAGAGGTGGTTCCAACTACTCAAGCCTGGCGGGCTATTCTGCTGTGTTCTCCCGGAAACAATCTTGGACACCGGAAATAATGCAACCACGCGGCTCTTCTTGCTTCGTTTCTTCCGCATAGAAGCAGTGGTTTCTTTGCCCTATGATGCCTTTCGGCCGTTCACTAGCACAAAAACATGCATAGTGCTTGCACGGCGGCGTCCGAATTCTGAAACCAAACTCTGTGACGAACTCTGGAAAAAACATGCACACTCAAAAGGAAAGGCAGACCAAATTTCCGTTCTAAAGGATTTACTCTCTGATCTTGGGTGGATTGATGAGCAGATATTTATGGCTGAGCCAAAGTTTGTAGGGTACAAGCGGCGCAAGAATCTCCCAGACTTACCAATGCCGAATCAACTGTATGCCTCGGACCAAGGGGCACAAATCGTGTACGACTCCCCAGATATGGCCAACACTGTACTCGGCCGTTGGACATCTGGGCCTGGGGTAAGCCTCTCTCCAACCCTGGGTTTTTGGACTACCCTCAGAAACGTGATCAGTAGAGATGGCTTCCGGCTCGACCCAAAGTACCGTTGGCTCTGGGATTTTCAGAATGGGGTTGCACATGGTGACCCAGCTAAGGCGAGGGAACTATCTTTATTTTTGGAAGTTGTTCAGTTGCAGAAAGTGGCAAAGGGAGAATTGGGCGAAGAAAGAATGCTAATCGACTTGGAACACGTAGAAAGTCGTCAGGCGCTCATATCGGAGGATGCCCCCTTGGTTGATGTTGTTGGGTCTGAAAAAGTCAGATTCGACGGTTGTGATTTGGCTATTTCGAAACTGGAGCCATACTTGGGCAAGATCATGATAGATCCGCCAGCTGACGCTATAGGTTCCCCAGAATGGATTGGCCTACGATTGACGACCGCGATCCCGAAGAATCTTGCAGCATACATGCTTATGCTACCCGACCTGTGTGAGGCATATCGCCGTCTCCAATCTGGTAAGCGACATGCGCGTTTCGATCCGGCTGAGTTTCTTCAGTTGAAAGTTGAGTTGCCTTTGGAGTCCTCATTCATGGAGTTGGACGCGGAAGTGACTGATCGCAGAACACAGATGATGAAATTAAGGCAGCAAATTCGGGAGGCTCGAAAACAAGTTGATGAACTTTTTGGTTCTTTAGGCACCCGCAGGTTTGATGAATAGAAATTTCAATCCAACAACCGGGTGCACCTGCCGGTCCGCTACGCGGCCTGTAGGTGACCGCGGCGTTATGCACAACAAAAATAATATGGAAAAAATAGAATTAAGACCAATCGGATATGTGTCTTCACCGGTAACCGAAAAGGTGGATGAAAATTGGGGTGGGGTAATTTCGCGTATCTTATTAAAACCGGAATATGCCGGGGCTTTGCTTGGGCTTAAAGATTTTTCTCATGCCATCATTGTTACCTATCTTCATCAGGCGCATTATGAAAAAGAAAAACATCTGCAACGCCGCCCCCGGGGTTTGGAAAGCATGCCCAAGGTGGGTATTTTTTCTCAGAGAGCAAAAGACAGGCCTAATCCCATCGGCGTTACCGCGGTAAAAATCGTCAACGTTGGTGATAATTATTTAGAAATCCAAGGGCTCGACGCCATAAACAATACGCCGGTATTAGACATCAAGCCCTATTACCCGCAGTATGATAAAATAGAGGCATCTATTGTACCCAAATGGGTCAACCGATTGATGAAAAAATATTTTTGAATACTGAGATGGTGGCCTGAGGAGCTGATAGATTGGCTAACCCTTCGAAAGTGAAAACCTTTAATATTCAAGCGGCAGTCCTGCGGACCGGTAGCCCGCTGAAGATCGAGTCCCTCGAACTGGAAGGCCCTAATGACGATGAGATCCTGGTCCGCATCGTCGCCAGCGGCATCTGCCATACCGATATAGGCTTTGTAGATGGGTGGGATGGGACCGCTAACCCGGTGGTGCTGGGTCACGAGGGTGCGGGCGTGGTAGAGCAGATAGGAAAGCACGTTAAGGGTGTTAAGCGCGGCGATCACGTCGTGCTCTCATACCAGTCCTGCGGCCGTTGTCGTGCGTGCCGGAGAGGACACCCCTTTGATTGCGAGTACTTCTGGGAAGCGAACTTCGGTTTCCACCGCCTGGACGGCAGTAATGCCTTACACCGCAGCGGTGTACGCGGGCACTTTTTTGGTCAGTCCTCATTCGCTACCCACGCCCTGGCTACCGAACGCAACCTCGTCAAGGTGCCCAAATCCCTGCCTCTGGAATTGCTTGCTCCCATGGGTTGCGGCCTGCAAACCGGAGCGGGCACGGTAATCAATTCGCTGAAAGTCCGGAAGGGTAAAGGCATCGCCATTTTCGGTACGGGAGCCGTTGGCCTGGCTGCGGTCATGGCGGCACGAGTTGTCGGCGCTGACCCGATTATAGGCGTTGACATTAAACCCATAAGGCTCAAGCTCGCAAGGGAGCTGGGGGCTACCCACATTATCGACAATCGCCGTCATGACATCGCCTCCCACATCACCCGTATAACAGGAAGCGGAATTGATTACGTGCTGGACACCACCGGCGATCAGGAGATGTTTGAAATCACCATTAGGACGTTAAATAGAAAGGGCATCTTAGCATTGCTCGCGGGAAACGAAAGTGCCGGCTCTCTGTCGGAAGGGCGGAAGGTCATCAGCGTCATACAAGGAGATGCTGTGCCGCAGCGCTTTATCCCCAATTTGATCAGACTGTACCAGACAGGGCGATTTCCCTTTGACCGCCTCGTGAAGTTCTATGACTTCAAGGAAATCAACAAGGCCATGGCCGACTCCAAAGAAGGCAACACAATCAAGCCTGTGCTGCGAATCGGTTCGGTCTCAAATTAAGGAGAATTTAGTAAGGCCAGGTCTTGAAATATAAGTTTTCCGGTTAGGATATTCACAACTAAATATTTTCTTAAAAAGATTGTGGTTTATTGGGGAATTCTCTTTATTACAAGCAAAAGAGGATAGCCAATGAAGATATTCCTTGCTGTCGCTACTGAAAGAGGCACTGTCGCCACGTCGGCCAAGGTCGCCTTGTTCGTCGGATCAATCCTCGTGCTCATCAATTACGGCGACCGCATCTTCCTGCATTGGAACATGCATGCCCTGGATTGGGTGAAAATCGCCGTCACGTACTGTGTCCCATACTTCGTGGCCACGTATGGTGCCGCCAGGTATGCCGTCAGGGGTGCTAAAGACAAGGGAAGGAACACGACCATAGAATCGACCTGAACGTTTGCTTCTTCTAACAAGAAACTTAGGGTCAGGCCCCTATAAATAAGTTTTATAGTTAGGACATTCTCCACCTCAATATCTTCTTAAAAAGATTGTTGTTTATTGGGGAATTCTTTATTTTACAGTTAAAATTGTGATAACAGAGGTAGGGGTAAAGAAAAACTGATATTTCAAGACCCCATAACCCCGCGCGCTGATTCGCACGTTCGAGCACAAATCCCGTCGGCCTTGGCATACAAGCAGGCCAGCCTGATTTAATTTCGCTAAACCCGCTGGTGGTTTTAAAGACCTAAGGTAACGTCATTGACATTATGGCGTTATGGTGCTATAGTTATTTAGCTACATCAGGAGGTGCCATTATGTCAACGCAAGCCAAAAGAGCTACGGTCTATTTAAGACCCGAGCTACATAAAGCACTGCGACTAAAGGCCGTTGAGACATCAACATCCGTATCGGAGCTTATCAACAAGGCCATCAGAGACGTCCTTGTAGAGGACGCCGAGGATTTCGCAGCGTTTGAAGCGAGGGCAGGAGAGCCTTTGATCAGTTATGACGAGATGGTCAAAAGACTGAGAAAAGATGGCCGCATATAAGGTCTTTTTCCGAGAATCTGTTGAGAAGGATTTTGCTGCAATACCCAAGAGCGATTTGAAGAAGATACTCCGGCGGATCAGAACACTTGCCGAAGATCCCCGGCCCTCGGGCTGCGAAAAGCTGACCGGCCAGGAAAGGTATCGCCTCCGTCAAGGACGATATCGAATCGTATACTCAATCCAAGACAAGGACCTTACTGTTTGGGTAGTGAAGGTCGGCCACCGCAAAGACATTTATCGCTGAAGCGAACAATCAGCTGCCCCTGAGTAATAGCGAGGAGTAATAAGGTTTTGAAATATAAATTTTATGGTTAGGATATTCCCGCCAAAATATTTTCTTAACTTGTGACTGACAAAGGAGGTATGGTCATGACTGATGAAAAACGACATCGACAAATCCTTCAAAACATTGCCCATCGGGTAATGCTCGAACGGGGGCTGCTGCCTGATTTCTCCCCCGAGGAATTGGCTAAATTAAACCAGATCACATCGCCGGCAACGGCAGACACCAAAACGGTCCGGGACCTAAGAACCCTCCTTTGGTGCTCCATCGATAATGATGAATCCCGGGATCTTGACCAACTGACGGTGGCCGAGGAAATGCCCGGAGGCATCGTTAAGATATTGGTTGCCGTGGCTGATGTCGATGCCTTGGTCAAAAAGGGCTCGGCCATCAATGAGCATGCTCAGCATAATACGACTTCAGTCTACACGGCGGCCACGATATTCCCCATGCTCCCGGAGAGATTATCCACCGACCTCACCTCTCTCAACTTTCAGGAGGATCGCCTGGCCATTGTCATTGAAATGCTCATCAAGGAAGACGGATCGCTTCAGGGCTCGGATGTTTATCGGGCCGTGGTTCGCAACCAGGCGAAACTCGCATACGACAGCGTCGCCGCCTGGCTTGAGAACACCGGCCCAAAGCCTGAAAGGATTACAGCGGTCGATGGGCTTGATCAAAACCTCCGCTTGCAGGACAAGGTAGCCCAGAGCTTGAAGGCCTTCCGGCATCTGCATGGGGCCCTGAATTTTCAGACGATTGAAACGAATCCCGTATTTGACGGCGATATGATCCAGGATCTGGCGGTAACTGAAAAGAACCGTGCCCGAGATCTTATCGAGGACTTCATGGTGGCCGCCAACGGTGTGACCGCCCGGTATCTCTTCGGGAAAAAGCTTCCCTCCCTGCGCCGGGTAGTTCGCACTCCAAAGCGCTGGGACAGGATCATGGAGATAGCCCAAGAGCACGGTGTCACCCTTCCTGTTGAGCCGGACTCCAAAGCCCTCGAAGGGTTTCTGATGAAGGCCAAAGCCGACGATCCGGATCGTTTCCCAGATCTCTCGCTTAGTATTATTAAACTCCTGGGACCCGGTGAATACGTTGCTGAGCTGCCGGATGAGACCGCACCGGGTCATTTCGGTTTGGCTGTCCGAGATTATGCCCATTCCACAGCCCCCAACCGACGCTACCCTGATTTAATCACGGGGCGTATGATTAAGGCGGCCATTGCCGGAGGGGGATTGCCATACAGCAATGACGAATTGGAGGAACTGGCCAGGCACTGTACAGAGGAAGAGGATGCCGCCAAAAAAGTTGAGCGACAGGTCGAGAAATCGGCGGCGGCCCTTCTCCTTGAATCGAGGATCGGCCAACAATTTGATGCCATTGTCACCGGTGCTGCCCCCAAAGGTACCTGGGTCCGCCTCTTCCATCCGCCGGTTGAAGGAAAACTGGTCCAGGGATTTGAAGGCCTGGATGTCGGCCACCGGCTCCGGGTGCAGTTGATCTCTACGGATGTTGATCGGGGTTTTATCGATTTCAAGAGGGTCGGTTGAAAACCTGAGGTTTGAGCTATTACGGGTTCACATTTTTTTCATGATTTAGAGGGGAAAGAGAATCACGAAAAAACAGAGGCAAACTGTGGGTCTGTTGAAAAACCCTATCAAAATCCTGCGTATTTGAAAAGGGTGTTTTGGTAAACAACATATCGAAGTAATATAATTATATGAAATAACTTGACAAAACAGTGCTTCTGTCTT
>JBEKPQ010000102.1:0-14346 GCA_049520575.1 Thermodesulfobacteriota bacterium
TACGGCGCGTGACAAAGTCGCCCGCATTCAACGCCTGGGTACGCTGAGTATGGAAGGACAGCCAGAGGGAAAGCCGAAGTATGAAGTCATCGCCTGCATTGCGGGCCGCGGTTTCGGGGTTCGGCGGGAAGATATGAAAAGGATAATCTTGGCAACACGGGGGAAGGTGTTTACTCTACAGAATCTGGATAAGCTCGTTGAGTGTACGATGTTGAAGGAGTTTAGAACAAAGCAATAATTTTTTCTTTCTCTCCTCCTTCCAATAAGCGGAGGGATCAGGCCAAGTTTTTCAGATATTAGGCATGAAAAGAATGGGGCATGGCAAATCCGGGGACAGTTTACTTAATTCAATGAACCTTGAGATGCTGGTAAATAAGCAAGAAACACATTCGGTATATAGGGTAAACACATCAAATGCTCTCCTTTGGTAATTTACTTTTTTACCAGCGTCCTCATATCCAATAGGAAATTCTAATGTTTCATTGGTTTATCGATCGTCGCCGAAAGAAGCTCACCCAGGCACCTTTCCCTTCCTTATGGGAGGACATAATCCGCCGTAACGTTGCCCACTACTGCATGTTGGAAGATGCCCAGCGTGCTCACCTGCGTGCCCTGATCCAGGTATTTATCGCCGAAAAAAATTGGGAAGGAGCTGGGGGGCTGGAACTTACCGACGAGATCCGCGTCACGATTTCCGCTCAGGCCTGTCTGCTTGTTTTGAGCCTACCCCACAACTACTACCGTAATGTCGAATCCATCATCGTCTATCCCTCTACCGTTGTTTCGCCTCAACGCAAGCCAGGTTTCTTTGAAAATACATTCGCACCAGTGGAGCTTGAGCATCCCATTATCGGGCAGGCGTTCCAGAAGGGACCGGTAATTATTATCTGGGATGCAGCTCTGCGCGGTGGCCGCCATCCTGAGTCCGGTCACAACGTTATTTACCACGAATTTGCCCATAAACTGGACATGCTTGACGGCGCGGCCGACGGTACACCTCCACTGCGCGACCGGGATGAATACCATGACTGGGTAATGACATGTTCGCGTGAATATCTACGTCTCAAACACGACACCGAAAAGGGCAAGAAATCTTTCCTCAATGCCTACGGTGCAATTAGCGAAGCGGAATTTTTCGCCGTCGCCACAGAGCAATTCTTCGATCAGCCGCGGTTAATGATTGAGCATGCACCAGACCTTTATCGTGTTTTGCAGGAATATTACCGTCAAGATCCCTCCGAACGTGTGTCCCGGAATAGCTGTATGGGGGAAGTGGGACATAGTTGAAAAATAGCACTTTGCAGATATGTGGGTATTCCGGGGACAGTTTACTTAATTCAATGAAACTAGGGATGCTGGTAAATAAGTAATAAACTCATTCGGCATATATGGTAAATCTTATATGGTAGCATCGGGAGGAACAAAAATGGAAAAGAGTCAAGAGCCTGACAATATTGAGGTCAATCCGGAGATTTTAAAAGCCTTTCATTTGATGTGGGATATGTTCCCCACTCCTGTTTTTCTCTTAAAAAAAGATCGGGCTATTGTAGATTTCAACCAAACAGCCAGAGACAGGGGTTTAGAAATCGGGGACAGCCATAAATTAAAGAAAGTCTGGTAATTGGTGATTGTCCCTCGCATAAAGTAAAAATAATTCATAAACTGAGCACCAAAGGTTAGGCCGTAGTAAAAACAAGTAATAATGGAGGATCGAAATGCCCTACGACGAGGAAATGGAAGAAAAGGTCAAGACCATTTTTGCGGATCAAAAAGATCTGACCTTTAAGCGGATGTTCGGAGGGATTTGCTATCTTTATAAGGGCAACATGGCCTTTGGTATTTACAAAGATAATATCATCGTCAGGATTGGGGCACCAGAGGAGGCGGACCGAGCCATCGCTTCCGGTCAGGCACTCCCTTTTGATATCACCGGGAAAACCATGAGGGGCTGGATCATGGTTCCGAAAGCAAAGATGGTGACTATCCAGGACTACAAACGATGGCTGGACAAAGGACTTACCTATGCCAAGTCTCTATCACCTAAATAACCGGCGAAGCTTGAAATGCAGGGACTCTGGTAAATAAGTAAGAAACCCATTCGGTATGTTCGGCAGACGCATCAGATGCTCCCCTATGTTAATTTACTTTTTTACCAGCGTCTCCATGTCCCATTATTTTTGTCTGGACTTGGACGAATCTCCTGGGTTAGGGAGATATACGGAAAACTTTAGAATAACTTGTTCTCACCGCCGTTTTGTTCAATTCCAATCAGTAATAGTTTATTTTAGGGGCTACCCTTGTAGTGGACTTGTAGTGGTACAATGATTGGGGCAGGTCAATGAAAAATATGAAAGAAAATATTGATAACGAGAAAGCATAACTTTCTATAGAAGGAGGAATCTTTATGAAAACGCAAAAAACTCTAGCCTGGTTATTGTCAGTTGTTACATTATGCTCTTTTTTGAGCTTTAACGCTCTTGCACAGGACAACAAGTTGGCACAAACAAAGCATGAGCCAATTACACAGCAATTGATAACTATGGTAGAGCATAATTCAGATATAAAAGGAATGCTTATTAATTCAATTGAAACAGCAAAAAAAATTAATCCAGATAAGGCAACAAATCCGGCCCAGACGTTAGAAGAATATTATATTTTTGTAGATTGGGCAGCAAAGGCAATGCCTTGGTCAATTTTACAGAATCTTCCATATTCAAAGTTGTACGATCAAATCGATCAGAGTTTAGATTACTTCTATTTCATTAATGATCAACCACTTCCTGAATTAAAGGGTAAAGGGTATTACAATAATTCACTACAATACCATGAACCATATCGTACATGGTTAATCAATTTTGTAAAAGAATGGGGTAGATATTTAAGCAAAGAGGGGTCGTGGAAAGATGAGTACTACAAAAAAGCTTTAGAAGATGAGACTTTCGGATTGCATAAAGGCTGGTATGAAGATCCATCAAAATGGAAAACATTCAATGATTTTTTTGCAAGGTATCTGAAATCACCTGATCAACGCCCGATTTCATCTCCAGATGACCCATCAATCGTATCGTCCCCTGCCGATTCAAAGCCTCAAGGTGTATGGAAAATAGATAAAAACTCTAAGATTGTGCATAAGACAGGCATTACAATCAAATCTAATGTTTTCAAGTCCATAGCTGTGCTTATTGGTGAAGATAGCGCGTACAAAAATACATTTGCCAATGGAATATTAACGCATACATTTCTCGATGTAAACGATTATCACCGCTATCATTTTCCGATTGGTGGAACAATAAAAGAAGTTCGCATTATTCAGAGCGATGATGCGGCTGGTGGTATTACAACATGGGACGCCAAGACCAAGAGATATATTCTTGACGCACAAACTCCCGGCTGGCAAAATATTGAGACACGAGGTTGCGTAATTATCGAAACAAAAAAGTATGGCTTGGTAGCGTTGTTACCGATTGGAATGTCGCAGATATGCTCGGTTAATTATGAAGATACTGTCAAGGTGGGCAATGTGGTCAAAAAGGGAGATATGCTCGGATATTTCTTATTTGGCGGTTCAGATTTTATATTAGTCTTTCAAAGTAATGTTAACTTTAAATTAACCGTCCGAAAAGAAAGTAATGGCACCTATAAACATGTTTTGATGGGTGAAGAATACGGTAAACTTACAATAAAAAAATGATGTGATTAGCAAGCACAACAAAGAATTTTAAATGTTTAGAAAAGAATAAAGCACTACCGTTTGGAATTAAGACAGAGTGGGTGTTTTAGTGCTAATATGGAATTATGGAATAAGTTTAATCCCAAATGCCTTGTGGGTATTCCAGGGACAGTTTACTTAATTCAAGACAAAAGGGAGAAGAGTGATAAATAGGACGGTTCTCTAATTTTTATATGGTCGGTAAGTATTGGAAGGAACAAAAATGGAAAAGAGTCAAGAGCCGGACAATACCCCGGTCAGTCCGGAGATTTTAAAAGCCTTTCATTTGATGTGGGATATGTTCCCTACTCCTGTTTTCCTCTTAAGAAAAGATCGGACTATTGTAGATTTCAACCAAAAAGCCAGAGACAGAGGGGTTCGTTTGGGAGGGAAATGCTATCAATTATCCGGGGATGATTGTATTCACAAACAGTGTCTGGGAAATTCGGCTTTGGAAGAAGGGGTGGGCAAAAGATCCGTCGGCTACTATGCCCCCAGTAAACGGTTCGTGGATTCCTATTGGCTCCCCATCGGAGGCCAAAAGGATTTGTTTGTCCATTTCGCTATTGACATTACCAAATACGCCAACCCAGAGCTGTTCACGAAAGCCTAATCCTATCAAAGAAGGGATGAAAAGATGACTTTGGAAATTAGCGGTCGGATCGCTTTGGTGACCGGGGCCAGTCGGGGAATCGGCCGGGCCATTGCGGTGTCCTTGGCCAAAGCCGGCGTTGATGTGGCGGTCAATTTTAAAACCCATGAAAAAGAGGCCCAGGAGGTGTGTGCGGAGATCAAAAGTCTTGGCCGTCGCAGTCTGGCCGTACAGGCCGATGTCAGCCAGGCGGAAGAGGTGAGCCGATTGGTCGAAACCATCGAGATGGAACTGGGAACCATATCCATCCTTATCAACAATGCCGGGATTGCCAAACCCCGGGGCCTTGATGAAATGACCGAAGAAGTCTGGGATGAAACGCTAGGGATCAATCTGAAATCCTGTTACCTGGTGACACAGGCTGTCCTGCCGGGCCTCCGGTCCCAGCGATGGGGTAGGATCATCAACCTGTCCTCAACCGCCGCCCAGGTTGGAGGGGTTGTGGGCCCTCATTATGCGGCCTCCAAGGCCGGTATTCTGGGCCTGACCCATTCCTACGCTTCCCGTTTATTCAAGGAGGGGATCACTGTCAATGCCATATGCCCGGCCCTAATCATCACAGATATGATGAGCGACGGTATCAAGGCCAGACCGGACCGTATTCCAGTTGGCCGTTTTGGGACCGTGGAAGAGGTGGCTGATGTGGCCCTTATGTTGGCCGGCAATGGATATATGACCGGACAAACCATCCAAGTCAATGGCGGTCTGTACCAGACCTGACCCCATGTTTTCATGTTCCACAAAAATTATAGGAGATCTTCATGCACACCCAACCTGTATTAGTTACCGGAGCGACAGGATATGTGGGGGGAAGGCTGGTTCCCCAACTTTTAAGAGCCGGTTATAAGGTTCGTGCCCTGGGGCGATCGGCGGCTAAATTAAAAGGGCGTCCCTGGGGGAATCATCCCTTAGTCGAGTTGGCAACCGGGGATGTATTGGACCAAGAATCCTTAAATCAGGTTGTGGCTGGATGCTGGGCTGCATTCTATCTGGTCCACTCCATGAATACCGACCCTAAAGGGTTTACCAAGACCGACCGGCGGGCAGCCCAAAATATGGTTGAAGCGGCTGCCAAGGCCGGTTTAAATCGGATCATCTATCTGGGGGGATTGGGCGGTCGCGATGATCGCCGGCTCAGTGAACACCTGCGCTCCCGGCAGGAGGTGGCCCGGATTTTACAGTCCGGCCAGGTGCCGGCTACCTTCCTGCGGGCCGCCATGATTTTGGGATCCGGGAGTGCTTCTTTTGAGTTGGTCCGTTATCTTGGGGATCGGTTGCCTATTATGCTCGCCCCCCGGTGGGTGGATACTCCGGTCCAACCCATCGCCATCCGAAACGTCTTGAATTATCTGCAGGGGTGTCTGGAGCATGATGAGGTTTTAGGTGAAAACTTTGATATTTGCGGCCCTGATGTGGTAACTTACCGGAAACTTTTTCAGCTCTATGCCCAAGAGGCCCATCTTCCCAGGCGGTTGATTATTCCGGTCCCGATCCTTTCCCCAAGGTTTAGTTCTTATTGGATCCATCTCCTCACCCCAATCCCTTCTTCCATCGCCAGACCTCTGACTGAAGGATTGCGTAATCCGGTTACTTGCCAGGACCAGCGGATCCGGGACATCATCCCTCAAGAATTACTGGACTGCCGACAAACCATACGCTTGGCCTTGGACCGTGTTGATCAGCAGCGAATTGATACCTGCTGGATGGATGCCGGCGCTATTGTTCCCCAGGAATGGTACTATTGCGGGGATACTCAGTATGCCGGTGGGACTATTCTGGAAATGAGCTTTCGTGTTCGCTTTAAAGCCCGCCCGGAAGAGGTCTGGAAACCCATAACACAAATCGGGGGCTTGACAGCCTGGTATTATGGTAAAATCCTTTGGCAAATCAGGGGTTGGTTTGACCGCCTGGTCGGGGGTGTCGGTTTCAGGAGGGGAAGACGCCATCCGACTGATTTACTGCCCGGCGATGCCCTGGATTTTTGGCGGGTATTGGAAATAACACCTTTAGTTCATTTAATATTAGTCTCTGAAATGAAGCTGCCCGGCGAAGCCCTCCTGGAATTCAAAATCCGGCCTCTTCCGGATGGCAATACCGAGCTTGAGCAGATCTCCCGCTTTTTACCCCGAGGGTTGGGTGGGATCCTCTACTGGTATGTCCTGTATCCTTTTCACCGTCTGCTTTACCTGACCTTATTGAAGGCCATTGTCAGGGACATAGGCAAACCGGTGATCAAAGGACCGAACGGATGACCTTTAGAAATAAGCAAAGTGCCGGAGCCGTGGTATTCCGGGGACAGTTAACTTAATTCAAGACAATAGGGCGAAGAGTGATAAATGGGGCGGTTTCTTTTAAGGCGAGACAATAATTAATCAAATTAATCAAAACCGGCCCCTTTAATTTATTCCGCAGGTATTTGAAAATGAGGGTGGAGGTCGTCATGCAAAATGAAGAAAAGCAATTTAGGGAATCGGACAAAAAATTAGCCGCTGTATGTGGCCTTTACTGTGAGGCCTGCTCTTTGTTCATCGCCACCATGGAAGATCCGGCAAGGCTCAAGGGGATGGCCAAGCGATTTCAGGTTTCGGAAGAAGCGGTTAAGTGTTACGGATGTCGGTCGACTAAGAGAGGGCCTTATTGCCAGACCTGTAAAATGTTCTTCTGCGCAGCTGAACGAGGCATCGCATTTTGCAGCCAATGTGAAGAGTATCCCTGCGATGAACTGAAACAGTTTCAATCGGCCATGCCTCATCGGATCGACCTTTGGGAGAATCTTGAGCGAATCGAGTCTATGGGTTACAAACAATGGCTCAAGGAAATTAGAAAAAATTATGTTTGCCCACGGTGCCAGACCATCAATTCCACCTACGACCTGAAATGTCGAAAGTGCGGCCAAGAGCCAAGTTGCAGCTACGTAGCCCAACACAAGCAGGAGATCGAGCAGTTTTTAAAGAATAGGTGATTTCTAACAGTGAGCATAAAAGGGACGATTCTCTTTAAGGCGAAATAATAAATAATCAGAACCGTCCCCTTTAATTTTGTGCAAATGTCTTAAATCAGCTATGACACTTTTATGTTAAAGACTGAAAGGGGAAATGACTCATGTCACTAGCATCGGTATTAAAAAGTTTGGAAAAGTCCATCGGGAAAGAAATTTTCCTATCCGATTGGACACAGGTGACGCAGGAACAGATCAATCAATTTGCCGACAGCACGAAAGATCATCAGTGGATTCACGTGGATGTGGAAAAAGCCGCCAAAGGACCATTCGGTCAAACCATTGCGCACGGGTATCTAACCCTCTCCCATCTACCGTTTTTCAGCTATCAGGTGCCGCTGAAAATGGAAGGTGCCACGATGAGTATCAACTATGGCCTGGATAGGGTGCGCTTTCTCAATCCTGTGGTATCCGGCGCGAAAATACGTGACCGGATTGTGCTTACAGGGCTGGAAGAAAAGCCCGGCAACCGGCTTCTCATGACACAGACCCACACCATCGAAATTGAGGGGCAGGAAAAACCAGCTTGTGTTGCGCAGGCGCTGGCCATGATTTTCTTTTAAGACCGTGTAGCATAAAGGGGACGGTTCTCTTTAACAGGTTGCTGAAAAAGGCCCATCTACTGCGTTGCCCTCACACCTCGTCATTGCGGCGTACTTCTATGTACGCCTCATTCCGCCCGCTCGGCTTTGCCGAGCTCCCGAAGAGGCATCCATTCGGATGCCGTAGGATTTTGAGCGCCTTGTAGCCGGTCGGGTCCGCTCAGCTTTGCTGAGCTCCGCAAGAGGCTTTCATACGAAAGCCGTATGCCGACCTATAGAAGAGGCCTCCAAAGGAGGCCGGCAGAACCTTTTTGAGCAACCTGTAAAAAAGAGTTTTTCCGCATCCTGTTAAGGCGAAATAATCAATAATCAGAACCGTCCCCTTTCATTTACACTAGCACATTGAGCGGAACGATGAGAGACCTGAAATGCCCGAGGTGAAATTTGTAGATCATGGTAAAGAAAGGGTGCTTCTCATAGATTTTTCAAAGGCCAAAGACGGTCAAGAAATAGTTGAGACAGCCGAAGAAGCCATGCGACTTGTCCGGTCAATCAATCAGCAACGGTCCATTCGGGGATTGCTTGATCTTTCCGGTACCTCCTTGACTAAAGTTGTGAGAGAAACTATGATGAAAATGTCTAAGAACAATGGACCCTATATGAAATCTGTTGCTTTTGTCGGGCTTGGCGTCCTTGGGTCTCCTTTGTTTAAAGGATTGTTATTGGTGACCGGAAGATCAAATCACAAGGTGTTCAGCACAAGACGCGACGCCCTCGACTGGCTGGTTCAGAACTAGATAGAAAAGGTGATCAATCATAGGTGGAAAAAATAATGAAAAAAAGCATGGTGGTATTTTTGTGTCTGTCGTTATTCTTCTTTTCAGCCTGTGCTGGAACACCAATTACACCTGGAACACAGACTACATCTCGAACAAAGATTACCTTTCCTTTAAATTCAAACCAAAATCTAACCGGCGATTTATCTAAACCAGAAGGCGATGGCCCTTTTCCTGCGGTTATATTCCTTCCTGGTTGCACAGGTGGTCAATACAATCTTAGTGGTTGGGAAAAAATATTAGTCAAAGAAAAATACGTAACTTTCGGTGTGGATAGTCTTGGCCCCAGGGGAGTTAACAATGTTTGCAGTAATCCAGAAGTGGACAAGCCTACTTCTTTGGATAGAGTTTCTGATGCTTTTGCAGCGAAACATTATCTTGAAACTCTACCATTTATTGATAAAGAACGAATGGCTGCCATAGGTTTTTCTCACGGAGCAATGACTGCATTGATCATGGCCCTGTATCCAAGTGCCTCGGAAAAACCTTTCAGGGAAATTATCGCCTTTTATCCTTACTGTTTTCCAATAGATCCTTCCAAGAGGGCCCTTTCATCGCCATTGATGATTCTCATTGGAGGCAATGATGACTGGTGCCCCGCTAAGCTCTGCGAAGCATACCCTGAGATATTAAAGGGTTTGAACCATGAAGTCGTTTTGAAAGTTTATCCCGGGGCCTATCATGCCTTTGATAATACCGCATCAGGACTTTTAGAATTTATGGGGCATAAACTAGGGAGAGACGAAAGTGCTTCAGCCGACTCCATTGTTATGGTGAAAAACTTTTTGCATAAATACTTCAATAAATAACTAGGCACCTGATAATGTAATTTATTACTGGGTGAGCGATCGCTTAACCCTGGGGTCCATGGGTAATCCGGGGACAATTTACTTAATTCAAGACCATAGGGAGAAGAGGGACAGATGGGACGGTTCTCGCTAAGGCAAAATGATAAATAATCAGAACCGTTGTTCAACTCTGTAGATAAATAGATTTAGTTTAACCCATTTTCAAATTAAGGGAGGTAATCAGATGAACCGCAAAAATTTTATATTCGCCTGCCTAGCCGTTTGTTTAATTGCCGCACTGCCTGTGCCGGCAACAGCGATAGAGGCACCAATCACTTCAAAAGCACCCGAGGAATTGCAACCCTTTGCCGGGGAGGTCAAGATTATTGAGGTAAGGCATTTCACAGCCGTGGAAGGACTTGGATTTTCTCAGGAGTTTATAGACTATTTCTATGAAGGTCTTCGTGAACGTTTGAGAAAAGCGCGAGTCGCGGAACAGATTATTGACGAAGGCACCGCTGTGCCTGATGCTTCAGCCGCGAATACCTTGATCATCGAAGGCAAACTCCTTGAATACAAAAAAGGAGGGTTTTTACAAGCTGGAATGGTAAGCTCCGAGATAAAGCTTTACCGCAGGAGCGACCACGCCCTGATAAAAATCATCACACCTAAGGTTTCCTTCAAGTCTTCGCCTTTAAACAAGGACAGCGGAGTAGGCAAATGGACGGGTGAGGTGACAGCCTTGGAAATCAGGAAGGCCTTGAAGTAAGAAGCTATTGACTTAGGTGCCGGATTTCAAACCTGGGAATCCATCAAGGTAGAAAGAGATCAGGTCCTTTACTTTTTAGAATAATGGAAATAAAGGGGACGGTTGTCTTTAAGGTAAAATAATAAATAATCAGAATCGGCCCCTTTAATTTATAAGGCAAAAAAGGCCTCAAATCGAATGTCTATCATGATATTTAAATGGATTAGTCTGGTCCGACCCCAAGGAAATATTTTACCAGTGCGTTATTGAGGTTCTCTCCATGCGCATCGTCTGTTCCGTAACATTGATTTTATTCTTAATGCTTGTGCTGTCCGGCTGCGCGAGCACGCATTTTCAAATCACGGGGCAAGCTCCCCAGCAGCCCCTGTGTCAAGGGCTCAACCAACAGGCTTCGGCCATTGTTTTTTGGGGTCCGAAGTGGCGCCCCGATCAGAAGAATGTTCCCTTCCGCGAGGCCGCTGCCCAGCGCGGGATTGAGCGATTTTTTTCCACGTCTGAGTGCTTTGCCCAGGTCAGGGTCATCCGCAAGGTAGATGACCGAGAATCCATCGACCTTTTGCCAGCAGAGGTTCCTGCACTCGCCGCCGCCTATGGGAGCACCCCCAGTCAGGTTCTCTTCATCACTGTCCGTGAACTCGGACCGATAGTGAAGCTCTTTTCCTCCCTCGCCCTTGTTGAGGGGGGAACCGATGTGGTCCTTGAGATTCGGGCCGTCTCTCCTTCCACTGGGCAAACTATTGCCAACTTCACTGCTCACTGGCAGAATGGCGGCCCTTGGGTTATCAAAGGTGTCGCAACCTTGGAGCAGGACATTGCCTCCACACTTCAGGAGGCGCTCAAACCATCGAGGTTTTAGAAATGACAACGGCTAAGATAATCATTCTTGATCTTTAAATGATTTAGGAAGGGTATGCATGTTAAAAAATTTATTTAGCCCAATGAAAATCGGAAATTTGGAAATTCCCAACCGGCTGGTTGTATCGGCCATGGTAACCCTCTATTGCCATGATGACGGTACGGCTACCGAAAGATACATCGCCTACCATGAGGCCAAGGCCAAAGGTGGTTGGGGGCTTATCATTACTGAGGATTATGCCATTGACCCGACAGGCAGGGGCTTCCCCAGGCTGGCCGGATTATGGGAGGACGCTCAAATCGAAAGCCATGCGGAGCTTACCCGGAGAGTTCATCAATACAACAGCAAAATTTTCGCCCAAATTTATCATGCCGGCCGGCAGACCAATCCCTTGGTAATCGGAAGACAACCTTGGGCACCCTCTCCCATACCCTGTCCGATCAATCAAACCATGCCACACGAAATGACCACAGATGAAATTCAGGAAACGGTAGAAAAATTTGGCGATTGCGCCTTAAGGACCAAAAAGGCAGGGTTTGACGGTATAGAAATACACGGAGCCCATGGATATCTTATCGCCCAATTTCTATCGCCCTATGCCAATAAACGAACCGATCGGTACGGCGGTAACCTGCCCAATCGGGTATGCTTTGCCTTAGAGGTTATCGACAATATCAGGGCAAAGGTGGGGAGGGATTTCCCCCTGGGCTTCAAGATTTCCGCGGATGAATTTGTCCCCGGCGGCAGGACTATTGAGGAAACCAAAGCCATCGCTGTTTTATTGCAGGAGGCAGGAATTGATGTCATCCTTGTATCTGCCGGCGTTTATGGAAGCAATGCCGCCATTACGCCCAGTGCCGACACTTCCCAAGGCTGGATCGTGGATTTTGCCGAGGAAGTAAAAAAAGTGGTGAACATTCCGGTAATGACGGTCGGAAGAATTATAGAACCCCTGGTGGCAGAAACGATCCTGACCTCCGGGAAAGCGGATTTTATTGCCATGGGTCGGGCTTCCCTGGCTGACCCTGAGCTGCCCATCAAGGCGGCGGCTGGTGATTTTGATGATATTGTCCGCTGCATCGGCTGTATGCAGGGGTGTATAGGATTGCTCGGCCGATACCAGCCGATTAAATGTGCGATTAACCCTACACTGGGAAGGGAGTATGAGCTGTCGGCCGAAACAAAATGGGTTAAGAAAAAAGTGGTCGTCGCCGGCGGGGGACCGGCCGGAATGGAGGCGGCGATCACCGCTGCAAGAGCAGGTCACCGGGTGCAGTTGTTCGAAAAGAGGGGCAGACTGGGCGGCCAATTTTATTTGGCGGCCATACCGCCGGCCAAGGGAGAATTCAGCTCCTTTGTAACCTGGCAGATCAATCAATTGAATAAATTAGGTGTTGAAGTTCATCTGAATACGGAAGTGACTGTAGAACTGATTGATGCTGAGCAGCCGGATGCGGTTATCCTTTCCACGGGAAGTGTACCGGTAGTGCCTCAAATAAAGGGCGTTGAAAAAGACCAGGTGGTAACTGCTGCTGCCGTACTGAACGGCGAAAAAGAAATCGGACGAACATCGGTGATCATTGGCGGCGGCATGGTCGGTGCAGAAACTGCTTATCATTTGGCAATCCACGGCAAGACCGTAACCGTCGTCGAACAGCTGGCTGAGATTGCTCAGGATGTGGAGGCCATCCCAAGAGAGCTGCTCCTAAAAGGGCTGGAAAAAGAGAGGGTAAAGATCTATGTGAATACCACGGTTAAAGAAATATGGGATAACGGCGTCCTCGTTTCCAGGGACGGCCGAGAAGAAATCATTCCTGCCAATACGGTAATCCTGGCCGTAGGATCTAACCCGGAAAACAAACTAACCACTCAACTGGAGGGCAAGCCCTATAAAGTAATGGCCATAGGCGATGCCGTTCAGGTCAGAAGAGTTTTAGAGGCGGTTGAGGAAGGCTTTGCCGCAGGAAGAAAAATATAATTGAAGAACTCTATCATTGCAGGAATGGTGTCAAAGGTGCCTGGGGTCAAATCTTCAATATTGACGAAGTGTACCGGTTTAAAAAAAAGTGTTTTTATGAGCAGGACGAAAAAATGAAAAAGAGAAATACAATAGGAGGATGCTATGGATTTAGAATTTAAGGACAAGTTCCTCGGTTTGTGGAGAAAATACTTTAATGGGGCTGAACTCCCGATAAGTTTCTATTATACAGATCAGGAAGGACGGGGAGAGTTAGTCAAGGGTCCGGCCACAGGTCACCAGTGTTTCATCGGGGTTTTAAATAAGGTGAGAAAAGGCAAGTCGTTATGCTTTGGAGGGGATTCTTTCGGTTGTAGTGGCGGGAAGAGGTATCTGGGATTTACTCGTGACCTAAGACCCAACTTCGAATACTTCCTTTCTTGCGGAATAAAAGGAAAAATGGAAGGAGAACGGTACAAAAAATATCCGGAAATAGTAAGACAACTGATGGAAGAATCTCCCTGGTATGAGGCCCCGGCCAAGTATATGGTTTTTAAAAGATGGGACAGCCTTGTTCAAGAGGACGAATGCGAGGTGGTCATTTTTTATGCACCCCCGGATGTGTTGTCCGGGCTTTTTACCTTGGCTGGTTTTGAAGAAACAGGGCGGGAGAGTATCATCGCTCCTTTTGGGGCTGGTTGCGGGTCCATTGTTTTGTACCCCTATTTAGAAAAGGATAAGGACCGGCCTCGGGCTGTTTTGGGCATGTTTGACGTTTCAGCCAGGCCTTATGTTCCCAAAGAAATCCTTAGTTTTTCTCTTCCAATGAATAAGTTCAGGACCATGGTTAATAATATGGAGGAGAGCTTCTTGATCACTAACTCTTGGGCCAAGCTTAGAAAAAGAATTAAAGGGGCTTAGGCGCCGACCATGAGCGGGAAATAACGCCTCCAGGAACCCTATAGTGAAAATAAGGACGCTGAAAAATAAGAAGAAACTCATTCGGTATGTATGGTAACTGTCCTGACCAGTAGTTGGGTTGACGTACAGTGTCAAGATAACTCTTCTTGTGACTTTCAGCTACAACTACACAAAATTAAATCGCTAATAATTTATTGATTACCGTTAGAAACATGCAATAGCCACTCCCCTGAATTCCGCGACTCAATTCTGGTGGCAGGAGGGCAGAAATTTATCCGATCAATTGAAACGGTACCCCTTATTTCTGAATAACCTCAA
>JBEKPQ010000103.1:0-13806 GCA_049520575.1 Thermodesulfobacteriota bacterium
TTTTCCTCCTACCGGACACTTCCTTCCGGTAACATTAATTATGAGTCAACGATCCTTTTAGTTTAACCCCCTTGGTAACATTTAATATGATTCAATTCGCCCTCTGCTTTTATCCTTGCCCCAGTCTTTTTCTTCCTTTATACTCTTCAATCAAAAAGAAAATTCTTCAAAAAATATGACCTTGATGGAGGAAATATGGAATTTGATCAGGTAATCCAAACACGACGAAGCATCCGGAATTTCAAGCCGGACCCGGTATCGGACAAGGCCATTTTCGATATATTGGAAGCCGCCCGCCTGGCGGCTTCCGGCTCGAATATCCAACCCTGGCGGTTCATCGTCATCCGGTCTCCGGAAATGAAGGAAAAACTTAAAAAGGCTACCGTCTTCGGGTTTGCCTTAAAAGCGCCGGTCATCATCGCCTGCTGCACCGATCTTTCGGCTCTGGACGGCAGACCGGACCGGGCTCTCGAATTGTTCCAGGCCGGCGTGTTTGACGATGTTGAAGTGGACGGCGAATATACTCCACCGGAAAGGAACCAAGAACAGGTTTTGACCTATCTGAATATGAACGTGGGGATAGCCATTACGCATATGATGCTCAAGGCGGTTGATTTAGGCTTGGGAACCTGCTGGATCGGAGGATTTGACCCTCTGAAAACGAAAGAAATCCTTGCGCTGGATGACAATCTCCATGTCGTGGCGTTATTGCCCATCGGATATCCGAAACGAATCCCGGCGCAACGTCCCAGGTTTCCCTTAAAAAAGTTAATCGTCAAGACGGTTTGATGAGAATTTCAACAAGATGATTGATTGGGAAGAGGGTCAAATCTTCAATGTTGACATGCCTTAATCCAGGACATAATCCAGGGCGTTGTTGAATGAGTTAAATTGGTATTTTATGGCCGGAATAGGCCACACCACTGTATGAATGGTATGAATGGGGTCGGGCCACGAGAACTATTTGACCTTAAATAAAATACTGACAAATCTACCCCTTTAAATGGGCCTATATTGCGTTTTTTGAGGGCAAAAAAGCCGCTATTCAAAGGAGAAAAGTAATAGATAGAATGGAAGGGTGTCAGCTTCGAGAGGCGGTTGCTTCCTAGACAATTGACATGCAGAGCCTTTTTTCCTATAGTTCGTTGCCAGAATAAAATTTGATCAACGTAAGATGTGGGCATTTTGAACGAAAAAAAATATTAATCAAATCCTATCATTGATATTTTTCATCGCTAATACCCCCTGACAGAACAAAAGGTACCCCATGCAGGATTTCACTGAAGGCCATATTAGCAAACAGGTCATAAATTTTAGTACGCCGATCATGCTTGGTAATGTGTTGATGTCCATCTATGGCATCATCAACATGGTCTGGGTCGGCCGGCTCCTGGGCCACACTGCCGTGGCCGCCATCTCCGCCAGCCTGCCGATTATCATGCTGATGCCCGCAATTCTCATCGGCCTGGGCATGGCCACCAATATCCTTATCGCCCAGGCATTCGGTCGCAAAGACACGGAGCTGCTCAGAAAAATCCTGGCGAATTCATTTTTCACCTCGATACTGTTCTGCCTCATCATCTCTATCATCGCTCTGGTATTCCGGTACCAGTTGCTTGACTGGGTGCATGTTCCAAAGGAAATTCGGGACATGGCCCTGTCTTATCTGACCATCGTTATGGCCACGCTGGTATTTCAATTTTTTATCAGCTGGATGAACGGCATGCTGAATGGTCTGGGTGATGCTATTACGGTGGTTAAAATCCTCGTTTTGCTTACGGTGTTTAACATTATTTTCGTTCCGTTTTTCATTCGCGGCATCGGCCCTCTGCCGCCTCTCGGCGTGGCCGGTGCGGCCTGCGGAACGGCGCTGGCGGCCGTGACGACCGGCATCGTCGGCTATATTTACCTGCTGAGGCACAATCCTTATATCAACATGCGCAGTTGGAACTACCGTTTGGATTGGCACATCATCCGGCAGGTTTTCGCCATCGGCGCGCCCGCATCGCTGCAGATGATTGTGATCTCCCTGGCCGGGGTCATAATCATCTCCCTGGTCAATCGGTACGGCACAGATGTGATGGCGGCCTTCGGCATCGGCATGCAGATCGATATGCTGGCAATGATCCCGTTCATGTCCATCGGGATGGCGGCGACCACCATTTCCGGCCAGAACCTAGGGGCGCAGAAGATCGACCGCGTTTTCCAGACCCTGCGTATGTCCATGCTTTTCGGTATGGGCGTTGCCCTGGTATGCACCACCGTGCTGATGTTTTTCTCTCATCAGATCGGCGGTATTTTCCTCAAGGAATCAGCGGATAAGGTCAGAGTACTGACTATTGTCCACGATTATTACCAATGGATGGCGTTTATTTACCCTTGCTTTGCCGTCATCTTCGCCATCCAGGGCGTTCTACGCAGCGCTGGCGATACGATGGCCTTGCTGGCCCTCTCGTTTATCGGCATGATCGTCATCCGTGTTCCCCTGGCCTATGGGCTTGCCGGCCCAGTCGGTTTCAAACAGGACGGCATCTGGATGGCCATGTTTACGAGCACCGCCCTGTCCGTCGGATTGAACTGGCTCTACTACAAGGGCGGACGGTGGAAGAAAAAGGCGATATTAGGAAAACAAACTTAGCCAGGGATTATGTCAAAAGTTTCATGAAAACAGGGAGTGTAGAGATTCAAAGGGGATCGTAATGGGGTCGTGAGGTCAGGGGTCAGGTCTATAATCTTGCACATGTTAGGTCATAGCTCATAGCTGATAGGAAATAGGGTTTAAGGAAAAACCGCGGACTTTACACCTTAGAAGGTCTTTTGATACTTGTCTGAATGGAGAAGAAAATCCCATTCGACTCTTTAATTTTCACCCTGCTTTTCTCCTTGCCCCAGTCTTTTTCTTGCCTTATACTCTTCCCATCAAAAAGCAATATCTTATCCAATGGTTGATGTGCTAATCTCACCATAACCAATCAGGTCTGTTGGTATTTAGAGGCCGATGGGTGCGGGTATGGAGGTACAGAGTTGAAAACAGTTATTGACCCCCAAAGAGAAATTCCTGTTATTTATGAAGCCGATGTCATTGTCGTCGTTGGAGGACCGGCTGGGATTGGAGCCGCGCTGGCTGCCGCCCGAAACGGGGCCAAGACCATTCTCATTGAGAAATTCAGCTGCCTGGGCGGAAGGCAGACCCTCGTACTAAATTCGAACTTTTCTTTTGTCGATCCGGAAATACAGGGAGGCATTATCCAGGAGATTATCGGCGAACTAAAAAAAGGCGGCGCCCTGCTCAAGGATAAATCAGCGGATACGCGTCTGAGGCGCGGTTTCGGGGCCGTGTTTTTTGATACGGAATAATACAAATACCTTCTTGACCGGATGATGGAAGATGCTAACGTAAAAGTCCTTTATCATGCCTTCGGCGTTGGGGCCATCAAAGAAGGCAAGGCCATGAAAGGTATCTTCATCGAAAGTATAGAGGGGGAAAGGGCTGTCCTGGGAAAGGTCGTCATCGATTCTACAGGCAGCGCTGATATCACCTGGAAAGCGGGCGAACCGGTTATGTTCGAGGGCTTTCCCCGGGGGCCGAAAAAAGGAAGGCACAGCGGCTTCGGATATACCTTCTTTTTTGGGAATGTAGACATCCAAAAGCTAAAGCAGCTCAGGAAAAAACAACCCAAAGAATGGGGTGCCCTGGGTGCGGGCCGGGAACTCTTTAAGAAGGCCAAGGCTGAAGGAAAACTTTACGGTAATCGGAAGCAGTTTCTCCTGTCCGAGGTTTACGGCCATGACCGGGTTTGGATCCTTGGCCCCCACTATCCTTTGCCCCTGGGACATCACGGTTGGCTTTTAGAAGACTTTACGGCTGGCGAAATAGACATGCGAAAGCAGGCTTGGTCCCTTTTCAATTTGTTCAAGGAAAATGTCCCGGGGCTTGAAAAGGCTTATATCGAAAAGACGCCGGCCACCCTGATGCTCAGAGACACGCACCGGATGATCGGGGAATACGTCCTGACGGAGATGGATATTCGCCAGGGCAAGGCATTTGAGGATGCCATCGCCGTCAGCAACATGCTCCCCGATGTTTTGGGTCCCGACGAAGAAAGTGAAATGGTCAATGATTTGTCCCCATATGACATCTCCTATCGCTCCCTCGTGGCCAGAGATCTGGACGGCCTCCTGGCGGCAGGATCGACCCTGTCGGCGGAATCATGGTTTACTGCGCCACAAGGTATTGCGCAACCCAGTATCTGCACCGGCCAGGCCGCCGGCACAGCCGCCGCCCTGGCCGTCAGGAATGGTGTAAGCCCAAAGAAGCTGGATGTGAAACAATTGCAGAAGACATTACGCGATCAGGGAGCGCGCACCAGTGTCAAATACATCCCTCAAGACGTCCTTAAACAGTATGAAAAGAGTATCCAGAAACAGAAGACGGTCTAATTAGTGGAATGGGGGTCGGATCTTCAATATTGACCTGCCTTGCAAATGATAGCTCTGAAGGGGAAAGAACTGGGGATGAGTGAATGAGGGGATGGGTGAATGGGTGGATGAGGGGATGAGGGAAAGGGGAAAAGGAGAGATTAACCATGTCCGACAAAGACTATGAAGCATTACGCGATTTTCTGCACCAATTTCCAAGGGGCTTTCTAAAAACGGAGTCAGGGGTCGAGATAAAGATCCTGAAGAGGCTTTTTACCGAGGATGAGGCCCGGCTCGCGATCAAGCTTTCAACCCTGCCCGAGGAAATTACCAAGATCGCCGAGCGCCTAGACCTGAAGGCCGATGACCTGGAAAAGAAATTGGATGCCCTGGCCAAAAAGGGCCTGGCCTTTCGTTTTAGACGTGGAGGCGTCCCCTTTTATCGGGCCGCCCCCTTTATGATCGGGCTCTATGAATACTCGGTTAAGAAGATCGACCGGGAACTGGCCGCCCTCTTCAAGGAATATTACGAGGCCGCCTATATCAAGGAACTTGGGAACCATGATATCCCCGGATTCAAAGTGATTCCCATGGAGAAAAATATTGATGTCCAAAAGGTCCTCCTGCCCTATCAGCGGCTGGAGGAAAGTGTGCGCGCGGCCAGGAAAATCTCCGTAACCGATTGTGTCTGCCGTAAAGAGGCGGACCTGCTCGGCGAGGGTTGTCATCATCCTCTGGAAACCTGTCTCAGTTTCGGTGTGGCCGCCGAATATTACATTGATTCCGGACTGGGTCGTGAAATAAAGGCCGATGAAGCCATCAGAATCCTGGAGGAGGCAGATCAATCGGGCCTGGTCCATGCCGGGGCCAACTCAATGCATCTATCGAACATCTGCAATTGCTGCCCCTGCTGCTGTGCAGCCTTAAAGGCCATAACCAATTGGGGGAGCTACCGGCAAAGGCATTTCAACGCCGTCTATGAGGCCGTGGTCGATGAAAAGGAATGTACCGCCTGTGAAGCCTGCCTGGATCGTTGTCCGGTAGGGGCCATTCAGGTGGAGGAGAAGGCCTCAGTCGATCGGGATAAGTGCCTGGGCTGTGGGCTTTGCGCCACCACCTGCCCGATGGAGTCCATTACCCTCATCCTCAGGCCTGACCGGCAAGAACCTTTTGACAACGTAGGTGAATTGGGAAGCAGGGTACTGGAGGCCAAGGGCAAGGCGCCCCTTATGATTAGAATGAAAAACGACTGATGCCTCGTTTAACAATGGATCGGGGTCAGGTCAGAATCTTGCACATTACGGCGTAATTAAACAGAACACAGAGGCAGGGTTTTTTATAAGCAGGCAATAGGGTAGGGTCTTTTATCATGGTCTTACCTGCTGTGGATGTGTGCAGACGTAGGTATCGTAGTGATCTCACCCTGCCGATATTCATATTCCATTAAAGCAAAATACCGAGATCAAAGACCTGACCCTGTCGACTGCTATCGACTGTCGATAGGTGATGCCGGTTCGCTTTACATCAACGGGTCCTACCTATGTTCACAAAATCCGCCGTCGATCGTAATAATCTTACCGGTCACATAATCGGATAGATCGGTCACCAGGAACTCCACAACCTTGGCGCAATCTTCAATCGTTCCTTCCCTTCTGAGAGGGATTTGGGCAGCCATCCGGCTTCGGTCTCCGAGTCGGCCGGTGCGTATTATGCCCGGAGCAATACTATTGACATTGATATTATACGGCCCCAGCTCCTGAGCGAGGGATCGGGTATAATGAATGATGGCCGCCTTAGCCATGCCATAGGGATGATAGAAGGCCGAGGCGCGAATACCGGCCCCGGAAGAAGAGGTAACGATTTTTCCCGATCGCTGCGATTTCATATAGGGCGCAACGGCCATGCAAGTGTACATACAGGACATCAGGTTGATGTCCAATATTCTTACTAACATATGCTGGGGACAATTCGCCGGGGTTCCGGTCAGGCTGATGTCTTTTATCTTTCCCTCTGAAGGCTTGCCGTAAGGATTTTTCTCCGCTTCGACCTCATCGGCAAAGGTGACTGTGCCGCCCCCGGCGTTACAGACGGCGATATCGATTCGTCCCAGCTGATCGACAATATCGGCCACTGCCTTTTCCGTTGCTGCCCGGTCTGTTAAATCCACCTGGATGCCGATCGACCTAACCCCGAGGGCTTGGCACTCCTCCATGACGGTAGGGGCCGTCATCTGTTCCTTTTCAAAATCATACACATCTGCGGAATGGAGATTTCTATCCACAATAGCGATATCAGCCCCTAATCTCGCCAAGCGCAGCGCATAACCTCTTCCCAGGCCACGGGCTCCGCCTGTGATCATGGCCACTTTACCAGATAATTTTTTTTCGGCCATAGGCTATCTCCTAATAAAAATGATTGGTAAGGTTCAAAAGTTGTGTGTATTCGGGGGGCCTAATACCGATATTCTAGGCAACCAACAGCCAAAAAAAGATCTTTCGATTCCTGCCTTCCACTTCGCTTTTCTCCTTGCCCCGGTCTTTTCCCTGTCTTCATATTCAACCATCAAAAAACAAATGATTATCAACTGACTGTTCTGCTCAGGGACCGGCCAGGGGTGAGGTCACATCTAGGAAGGAGGTTTTGAACGATGTGACCACATCCACCACCGTGGGCCTTTCCCCTTTAAGGGCCTCGGCCAGGGCTGCGGAGATCTGCCCCGGCTCTTCAACTCGAATGCCCTGGCAGCCCATGGCTTTGGCGATCTCAGCGTAATTCATATTTTGAAAATCACTGGCTATGACCCTTTTCCCCTGTCCATGCTTGACCCAGCCCAGGGCCGAGTTATTAAAGATCACCACGCCAATGGGGATATTTTGTTCAAAGGCCGTTATCAGCCCGTTCATGGTCATGCCAAAACCACCGTCTCCGCAAACCGCCAGGACCTGGCGGTCGGGATAGATGAGCTTGGCCGCCATGGCCGCAGGAATGCTGTAGCCCATGGCACCGATACCAGGCATGATTAATGTCCCGGCTCCTTTGGTTTGGAACAGATGGGTCATGAAGAGCCGGTTCTCCCCGGCGTCACAGGCAATAAAGGCGTCATCAGCAACAGCTTTATGGATTTCAGCAATCAGCCTCTCAGGAAGGATGGGCCTTTCTTCGGAGCCGTAAGCCGGAACATTGAAGAAGTGGTGCTCCTCTTTCAATTTTTTCAAGACCTCTTTCCTATGACTAAGTATCTCTGCCGAAGGCCGGCCATTTTTTTGAATGGCTGCGGTTAACTGTGACATGACCAGGGCCGCATCACCGATAATCCGGTGTTCACAGGGAAAAGACCACCCGGCGTTTTTCGGTTCGATATCGACCTGAATAAGGTCCTGTCGCTGAGGATCGATAAGCTTTGGGTTTTCCCAGGCTGTGTCCACAGGCCCGAGTCGGGTCCCAATACAAAAAACCCAATCCGCCTGGCCGATAAAGGCATTGGCCGTGGCTTGGCCGTAGTTGCCAAAGACGCCGAGGGCCAGTTCATGGGTTTCGGGGAAAACACCTTTGCCGGCAGCCGTGGTCCCCACAGGGGCTCCAAGGATTTCAGACAGTGCCTTTAGTTCTTTATAGGCCTGACTGAGACGAACCCCGTTCCCAGCCAGGATCACGGGATTTTTTGCTTTCAGCAGGGATTTCACGGCGGCCTCAATAAGGGCCGGATCTCCGGCAGGTTTTGGCGGCAGATAGAACCGGGTGGGGTACAGGGCCGGCATGCTGTTTGGGCCTACTCGGCCCCGGAAGGCCGCACTGTGGCAGATGACCGCCACCGGTCCCTTTTCCCCGCTTAAAGCGTGTTTAATGGCGAGCTGGACACTTTGAACAGCCTGCACAGGTTCCTGGGGCACCATGGTCAGCTTGGTTACACCGCTAAAGCTTTGTTTCGCATCCCAGGCGCCGTATTCCCCTGTTCCCGACTGATAGGGGGCATGCTGTGAAAAGGGCGATTGATCGGAAAGATCGGTCAATATCAGCATCGGCGAACAGCCGAGATGAGCCTCGACCACACCCAGGAGCCCGTTGGAAATCATAAAGGCCCCCTGCCCGATGGCCACGCCCGGTTTCCCGGTCAGGCGCCCGTAAACCTCGGCCATGACACTAGCCAGGGATTCGTGGCGCACCAGGACCGTCCTGATGGTTGATTGATGAAAATAAAGGGCATGGAAAAATCTCCCTGTATTTCCTCCGGCTATGCCAAAGACCATATCGATGCCCATCTCCTCCAGTACACGCATAATGGCTTCAGGAGCCGAAACTTCTTCCTGTAGTAACTTTTCCGTAGTGGCCATCAATTCCTCCTTATTGATAATTGAAGCTCCCCGCAGTCACGCCTTTGGCGTGACGGGGCATGACGGTTCGTGGTGTCACGCCGCAGGGGCGTGAGGGTTTATTCAGATTGTCATAGGCAATCTATTTAGACAGTGTTTAATAAAGTTGTCAATCTCTAAAAAGATATTGTTTTGACGCATTTTTTATGGGGTCGGGGGTCAGTTCTTGAATGTTGCATATGTGCTGCATAGACCGTAGATGATAGTGATAGATCATAGATGAGAGATGTTAGATGATGGATGTTAGATGCTGGATGATGATAGATGCAAGATACAGGATGCAAGATGGTAGATGCCTGATGAAAGATGAGATTGAAGTTGGGGTTGGACCGAGCCAATGGGTGAATTCTAAAAGCATTATAATAAAAAACAGCGGTTCTACGGGAAAACCGGTCAGGGATGCAAAAAAATGCCGCCGTCCTTTGTAACAGGACGGCGGCAGTCGGGCTGGTTCGATGGGGTTAAAAGATTAGGTGAAATTGGCCGGTTCTACATTGGCCACCGACGGCTCATTGTTCATGATGCAGTCAACCCGGCCGAAGAATTTCGGATATTCCGCGCCGATGAAAAACTGCGCCGACAGCATTCGGCCGTGGTAGTAAGCGGCTTCCGCATTGCTCTCGAGAAGCTTCTTGAGGTCGTCTCCCTTAGCGCCGCCCAACAGGCCTTTGCACTTCGGCAGCGTGACAATGAGGCTCCACAGGTGCAGCCAGGCCAAGATCAAGAGAAACATGGCCTGCTGGAGCGGCGTCGCATTGGAAGCAAGTTCTACCAGCTGGCCTCCCATAAGCTGTCCGGCCATCATATTGACGATCTCGTCGAGTTTCTCCATGCCCTTGGCAACCGGGGCAATGTACTTGTCGTCCACGACGCCTTTGGCCTTGGCAACGGTCTCGGCCATAACCTTCTTGAGCATCTTGTAGTTGTACATTTCGGGATTCAAGAGCATTTTGCGCATCAGCAAATCCATCGACTGAATGGCATTGGTGCCTTCATAGATGGAGAAAACCTTGACGTCGCGGGCATACTGCTCGACGGGGTATTCCTGGCAGTAACCATAGCCGCCGTAAACCTGCATGGCTTCAGCCGTAACCAGCCAACCGGCGTCGGAGATGCCGGCCTTGACGATGGGCGTAAGAATTTCCACGATACCCGTCGACTCCATTCTCTCTTCTTCCGACGGCGCGGCCTGCTCGAGATCTTCGTGATAAGACAGGAAATAGCAGAGCATTCTCATGCCTTCGATGGTACTCTTCATATAAAGCAGCATGCGTTTGACGTCGGGATGCTCGATAATGGCTACTCGCGGTGCGGCTTTGTTCATCGCTTGCGAGATATGGGTGCCTTGAATGCGCTCTTTGGCATAATCGACGGCATGCATATAGGCGGCGCTGGATACCGCTTCCGCCTGAAGCCCGGTATGGATGCGGGCGGCGTTCATGAGCATGAACATGACCTTCATGCCTTTTCGTTCCTGGCCCAGCAGGTAGCCGACGCACTTGCCGTTTTCGCCGAAATTCAGCGTTGAGGTGGCATTGCCTTTGATTCCCATTTTATGTTCGACGCCGGCGCAAAATACGTCGTTGCGCGCGCCCAGCGTTCCATCAGGATTCATCAGGAACTTCGGCACCACGAAAATCGAAATGCCTTTCGTCCCTTCCGGGTCGCCTTCAATGCGGGCCAGTACGGGATGAATGATATTTTCCGTCAGGTCGTGTTCGCCGTTGGAAATGAAGATCTTCTGACCCGTAATGAGATAGGTGCCGTCCGCCTGCTTGACCGCCTTGCTCTTCAGCACGCCGAGATCGGAACCCGCGGTGGGCTCCGTGAGACACATGGTGCCGCCCCATTTGCCTTCCATCATTTTGGGGACAAACATTTTCTTAACCTCTTCCGAACCAAAGGTCTCAATAATTGCGATGGCGCCGCTGATGGCACCGCAATACATGGTCAAAGCCGTGTTGCCGGCGTTGAAATATTCGGCGGCCGCCGTGGCAATCGCGTTCGGAAGACCCATGCCTCCTATCTCCTGAGAAAACTGCAGGGTATGGAAGCCGGCCTCCAGGTAGGCGTTAAAGGCCTTGTGAAAGGATTCGGGGACCTTGACTTCGTTTTTTGCGGCGTCGAACTTCAACCCGATTCTGTCGCCATCGACGTTCGATGGAAAAAATTGCTCAAAGGCAATTTCTTCGGCCAGCTTGAGCGTATCTTCATAAACGTTCCGGTCGAATTCTTTGAATGGCTCCAAGCGGTTGAGCTTCTCAATCTCGAGCATTTCAAACAGGGTAAAACGAACATCACGTGAATCTACCAATTGACTTACAGCCATAACTTCCTCCTTTGAAAAATAAATAAGATGAATGCCCAATTCGAGGCCGGCCAGGGGAGAGTTTACTCTTGTTTCGGGGAGTTAAGTATTTCTATTTCCTGCCGGTAATCCCAAACCGGTTTCATCCAAATACATATGGACATTAACCTGTAAAAGTCATAACTTTTACACTTAACCTTTTTCAAGCGGCATTCTATATAAGATTTAAATTAAGTCAATTGATATTTATGGGCAGTTTTATTTCGTTCATTTAAGGGGTGCGGGGGCAGGTCTTGAATCTTGCACATTACCGGATAACCATTAAGATTTGCCCCGAGGATTGTTTTGAGAAGTAATTTCAGAAATCCTCAACCCTACTCTTTTGAAAAAAGACAAAAGTTTAAACGGTAATCAATTTGTAAGGGACAATCCTTCATAGTCCAGTTTTCTTCATAAGACCCCCTCCTTCCCCTTGCCTTTGACCCAATTTATCTTCTTGACCGGGTCTTTTTCGTCTCTTATACTCCTACTGTCAAAAACCAGGTTCTTATCAAAAAAGACACGCGTAAAGCAATTGACACAAGTGAGCAGAGGGTTTACTGTTCCGTATCCGACAAAGGCTCTGGACAGAAAGGAATGCCCTTTGGGCATCACCTTAGGAGATTGAAGACTATGCCAAAGAACCGTTTCATGACCCTCACAGTGATCCTGCTGACTATCTCTCTAACCGCAGGTTGCGCGATAAACAGCACGACAAACCACGCATCGACGAAGGAAGTCCCCGCTGTCGTAACCCATAGCGACGATTACTACCAGAAGCTCGGGCTTTCCCGATCACGAGTCGAGCCGTGGGAAGACGGAATGAGGACCACCGGCGGCAAAGGCAGCTACGAATGGTGGTACTTTGATTCTACCCTCAAGGAGGGCTCTACTCTCGTTGTGATTTTCTATACCAAGGACAGTATCCGCCCGGACAGGCCACTTGAACCGAGGCTTGCGATTGAGTTCACCAGGCCTGATGGGACTTCCCTGCATAGGGAATTGAGGGTCAAGGCCAGTGACTTCTCGGCAGCCAAGGATCATTGCGAGGTACGGATCGGTGCGAACACCTTTAAGGGCGATTTGCATGACTATACCCTCCATGTGGACGTAGATGGGGTACAGGCCGATATCAAGTTGCACGGAACGGTGCCTCCCTGGCGCCCTGCGACAGGCCATGCTTTCTTTAAGGATAAAAAGAAACATTACTTTGCCTGGCTGCCCTCGGTGCCCCAAGGCAAGGTTGAAGCAACTCTTACCATAGACGGACAAAGCCGGCAGGTGACCGGAGTCGGGTATCATGACCACAACTGGGGAGACTTGTCCCTGCTGAAACTGTTGCACAACTGGTACTGGGGCCGTGCACAGATTGGCAACTACTCCGTGATCGCCAGTTATATGATAGCTGCGGACAAATACGGTAATACCCCCATGTCTGCCTTCATGCTTGCCCGGGACGGCCAGATCATCGCTGACGACTTCACCAAAGTGAGATTCTCAGCCAACAGCATCTATACCGACCCCCACACAAGTAAACCGGTGGCTGGTGTTATCGTTTATGATTATGATGACGGCATAGATCATTACCGCATCACCTTCCAGCGGGAGCGGGACCTAGTACGTGCCAGGTTTATCGACAACCTCCATGGATTCAAGTACCTGCTTGCAAAACTGGTGAACTTCGACGGTGCCTACCTGCGCTTCACGGGTAAAGCAACCGTGGAACGATTCGACAGGGACAGGATAGTCGAGACGGTAGACGAGAAAGGGGCTGTGTGGGAGCTCATGTATTTCGGCCATGCGCCAAAGCAATGAACTCGTGACTTGCCGCAAAAAATGCTGCTTCTGCCGAGATTGTAGCCAAGGCGTGGATCAGGGTCATGTCTTGAATCTTGTACATGCCTTGCAAATTATAGCTGAAAGCTCAAAACAAATAGCTCATAGCTCATTGCAAAGAAAGTGGGATCAACGCTTCAATACGGATAACCATTACGATTTGACTCCAACAACACATAAGCTCAAGTGCCCTTAAATTTTTTACGGGTTCAAAAGGCAATGAAACCGACACGCGTGTTCATTCACGGATTGGAAAGCACGAGCCAGGGAACCAAGGGTGTATTTTTTCGTGAACGATATCCCGACATGATCATCGAGGATTTTTTCGGTTCATTTTCTCAGCGGATGGAGAAGCTCGAGGGGCTTCTCGCCAGGAAGAACCATCTAATCCTCGTCGGATCCAGCTACGGAGGGCTGATGGCTGCCGTGTATGCCTGTCTGCACGAAGAACGGATAAAAAAACTCATCCTTCTCGCGCCGGCTCTGCACTTAGAGCCCTATCAACCATACCTACAAAAGAAGTTGTATATGCCCATCACCATATTTCACGGCCGGCAAGACCATGTGGTGCCCCTGGCGACGGTTCGGGCTATCGCCGAGCAGCTTTTCATGAATCACAAATTCAACGCGGTAGAAGACGATCATTTTCTGCATGATACCTTTGCAACCCTGGAGTGGGATATACTTCTAGATAATAAATCCTAGTGTACTGTCTCATAATTAACTTGAATATATATTCTTATTCGTTTATCATGGGTATAACTACTTTCAAGGAGAATGCCCATGAAAACAGGACGACCAAGAACACCTATTGTTTTGTCGCCAGAGGATCAA
>JBEKPQ010000104.1:0-13688 GCA_049520575.1 Thermodesulfobacteriota bacterium
AAACTCCTTCTACCTCTTTTACCCCTTCAGAATTAACAATACTAAATTTAGCCTTCAGGTAATGTCAACTTAAAAAATTCACTAATATTTTTAAAACTCCCACTACCTCTAAGCGAATTCATTTACCTCAATATTCCAGTGGGGAGCATATCCGGATGGGGCATATCACCCATGCCGGCAATCAGTGGGTCAGGACCACGCTCATACGCCGAGCCACGACGACGGCGTACACTACCCCACAGAGACCCACTAATCCCCAAAGAACTGCGACAGTGGTGATCCCGTTCCATGGCGCGCTTACTTTCGCCGATAGCAACAGCACGACTCCGAAATGAACGACGCTCGGCGTCGCAAAGGCGCCGCTGACGTGCACGTCACCTTCCGGGATCGGCTTTGCAGCAAGGAGCATAATGACGACGAACTGTAATCCGAAGAGGGCGCCGGCAGACGAGCCGACGATTACGTAGAATTTTTCCCATCCGGGAGCGCATGCTTTGATAAAAAAATGACCCTTTTAATTATGAATACTGGATGGCACATGGGTATCTTAAGAATTAAGCATCGGCGATCGCATCCCTACCTTGTTGGGGCCTAGAAGTGGGAAACCCTTCTAGGCCCTTCAGGCTTTCTAAGAATATAATCAAACAATCTCGGTGGTCATCATTTATGAATCTTTGCAACAACCAGAGAAATCTGTGAAAATTTTTCCAGGAGGGTTGTTGGTGCCCAGCCGGCCTCATTTTTTCCCTGGTACAAAGTCCTTAATCCTGATGGCCACTATGGTGTTGAACCGTTTCTCATAGGGCAACCCATACCCCAAATTTGCCGTGTAAAGGATCCCATCCCGGACTATGAGACTACAGGGACCCTGGAGTAAAGGACTGGCAATGGCAATTCGGTTTGGGTATCCCGTCGGAGGAATAACGGTGATCTGGTTTGCTCCCGGCTCGGCAATATAGAGGTACCCTTCGTCATCCATTTCTACACCATCAAGCCAGGTATGTCCCCGGGAGTAAACCTCGGCCTTACCCGCACTCCCGTCCGCGTTGATGGGAATTTTAATGACCTGTCCTTCCAGGGTAGTAGTAACAGCATAAATGTTTTTCTGGGCTTTATCGAGGACGAGATCATTTACCCCCAGCGGTAAGGTTGGATCCGACAACCAGTTCAGGAGAGGATCGTCTGACCACATCGCGACTTTCTTGCCATCCGGTGAGATCTTCCAAATACCGGCGTAGGTCAGGTCGGTGAGGTAAATATTTCCCGCATTGTCTACAGCAACGTCGTCCGGGAAACAAAAGGGCCACCCGTCTCCCCTCGTGGCCACTGGTGTGACTTGGTGGGTCTTAGCGTCGATCTTGTAAACTCCGCTCCTAGTGACCCTCACATCGTGACAAGCTGGATGGTTTTTGTTCTGTATATCGTTTTGAATATTTAGGTACTTAGAAACTTGGAGATAGGTAACATAAAGATTATTATCCTTATCCGCATCGATGCCGTAGATTTCCCCTTGGCCGCTTTCTTCCTTGGATGGCACCCAGGCCACATGTTCGAAAGAACGATTGCCCTTCAGCAAGACAACTTCACCTGTGTTATGCACCGTGGCGTAAAGGTTCTTTTTAGAGTCGATACAGAGTCCCTCTGGAGCGGCTGGAAGCTTGGTATAAACCCAGATGCTGGGCTCTTGTGCCAAGGTAAGGTGAGGGACCAGCAAACCAATTGCCATTATTGTTGTTACTAAGTTGATTGCCACTATAAATTTTATTTTACTCCTCATTCTGTTGCCCCCCTTTTTTATTTTAATAATTTGGAATCTAACCAACCCCAAGATGTCTATCAGCGGTTATTCCCCCTTTCCTTATGCAATTACTTTAGAAATGACGAAATCTTCACCTCCTCTCATCCTCCCTCCAATTAACCACGGGTGTTGCAGCCCAGTATTATATTTGAGCCCTGCCTTAGATCGGTTGGCTGTTACGACCTTCCATATCCCGACCAGAAAGAACAAATGGTTTAGTATTATTATTTTTTATTTTAACCTCTCCCGGGGATTTAGTCAAAACAAAAAATTAGGGTTGAATCTGATTCCCTTTCCCTTTGGCAATCAAATATCGGGGATTTGCGAATACCCTAAAAATTCACTCTCATGCCGGCCCAGGCTGAAATGGGAGCCCCCGGGCTCAAGAACCGCTCGTTCTGACCGTTGAAAAAGTTGGTGTTTACCTGCCCGGAGGTTTCGTACTGCTGATTAAAGACATTGGTTGCCATGGCGAAAAGTTCAACGTGCTTACCGATCTTGTAGCGCGTGTTGAGATTAACCACTACATAGCTGGACACCTGCGGCAAATGATTGCTGTCATCGCCTCTCACAAACTGGCTGGAGACGTATTGCAGTCCACCCCCCAGAAACCAGCCCTGCAGTACCTCATACTCGCCTCCAGCGTTGATCCGGTGTTCGGGGATGCCGGGGATATGGTCGCCAGGACGGACCTCCTCCGGCCCTACGGCATTCTCCAGCATTAACTGGTTCTCATAGGTCGCTCGAACAAAGCTGTAGTTGGCATACCATTGCAAGGGCCCTTTTTTCCCTTGCAAGGCAAATTCCACACCCTCGCGTACAGTATTACCCACATTCTGAAAATAGCCGCTGGAGAGCGATCCGCCGGGAGGGGTAACGAAAAGAATGTCGTTATTAAGTTCTGTATGGTAAACTGTAAAGTTCCAACTGAGTAGGTTGCTCAGTTTTTCTCGCACGCCCGTTTCCCATGTTCTTGCCACAACTGGCTGGAGAGATGGATCGGAAACGGAGCTGTTAGGCAGCGAGCAAGGGGCAGACGGATTTGAGCAGGTCAACTCGATCGGTGTCGGTGCACGCATTCCTTCGCTATAGTTGGCATAGAAGGTCAACTCTTTCACGGGAGAGGAAAGTGCGAAGAGCTGCATAAGATCGATTGTGAAACCGGCCGCAGGGTTGAGCCGCTCGAACTTGTGGTCGCCATTTAAGGCCGTGCCCAGTTGGTCGGATAGCTGGACATCGGCACGATTCCAGCGGGCCGATGCCGTAATGTGCCACCAGGGGGTGAGAGAAAAGGTGTCAGTAGCAAAAATGCCGAGATAATCGTTAGTAGCCACCACGTTGGTTGACTGTACAAATGGGCCGTTCGGTACGGTCACCGCGTCAAAGGTGGCGGTTAATGCGGCCGGCTGCTCTGATTGGGTGAATCGGCTGTGGCCGTAATCGTAGCTGGTGCCTATGGTGAATTGATTCTCACGCTGAAAAAGCTTGCCTTTGTAACTTGCCTCCAAGGTGAGGCCGGCGCCATTTTGCACTGTGCTAGTTATAGTGTTCTGACCTGCGGGAACCAAGTTGCCGTTAACATCCAGGCATTCCTCCAGATTAAAGAAAATGGCGCAGTTGGGGCCGGTATTGCTGTTGAAGGTATCGGTCGTATTGCTTCGGAAGTAGATATTGCCCGCAAGCTCCCAGTCCGATGTCATTTGGTGGCTCCCCGTGAGATTGATGAAATTAAGCTTGTTTTTCGTATTGTCGGGGGCGGTGTAGAAGGCATGGCGGTCGATGTTGAGAAAGCTCTCCGGAGTCGGGCCGACGCCTTTCATCAGATTATCGGCAAACGTGTAGCTCACATGGAGGTCTGTTGACTCGTTCACCCAGCCGACTTTGGCGAACAGTTGTCGGATTTCACTGTCAGAGTGGGGACGCCAGCCATCATCTTCGGCAATGTTACCAGTGACGAACCAGTCAAACATATCATGCGAACCGCCATGCTCAAACTCGAAGGCTTTGCGGCCAAAGGTTCCCCCATAAGCTTCCATGCGTGTACCAGGATCGCTCAGGCCGCTCTTGGTGCGAACAGATAGCGCCCCACCTAAGGTATTGAGACCGAACAGGGGATTGGAACCTGGGATAAGATCGATACCAGCAATCGCTGAGCGCGGAATCAAGTCCCAATTAACGATGTCGCCGAACGGCTCATTAATCCTGACCCCGTCCTCGTACACCGACAGGCCAATTGGGGTGCCAAGAAGCGGTGAGGCCATGAAGCCGCGATACGTAACATCTGGCTGGAAAGGATTCATCTGCACTTCATTAATAGTGACGCTTGAAAGCGTACGATTCATGAAATCGGGCAGGTCTAGCGGCTCATGCTGATTAATGGTTTCTTTGCCTGCCGACTGAACGTTGCCAGGCACCTTTTTCAGAGGCATGCCAAGACTCGGTACCGGCGTTGTACCGACCACAACTATTTCGGGTAATTCTTCAATGACATTCGTGGGCGTATCAGATTTGGGTTGATTCTCACTAGCCGACAAAGTGATCGGCATCATAAAGGTGAAGCCCACAAGCAAGCAAAGCACCCAACTCACAGTCCTGTCGAAGACTTTCCTCAAATACAGCACGAGATCCTTCCACCGAGAAACTGCCGAGACTAGCTGTAACAGAGTTTTCCTTTGGGAATTTCGCTGACAGGGATAGGGTTTGGCAACTGGGCAAGGATTTCTTGATTGACGTGCGCCTCGGCGTCGCGGCGTATAGAAAGTGGCGTTTCTGTGTGCCAACAATTCCTACTGCGTTTCTGTCGCACTGTCTCTGTTATCAGCATAGACTGATCATACTATACACGCATAATAACATTTGCATATCATGGTTGCCTAATTCCACTTTAACATTCTGCCCACGATGGAGGCTGTAGCGCCTATCAGTATTCAAAGCATTTCTAGAATATGGCTTTCTTCGAGCTGGTAATCTCTCTCGTCCTCCGCAATAACGTTAACAATTACGGTGGGTATGCACAAAATGGAAACATTTTTCATTTGCTTGTCTGGCAATTTCCTCTTGTTATGCGCAGCCACGCATAATTGGGGCAAATCTTTTAAATCGACAATTTCCTTTTTTGGCTAAGCTTCTGGAGATGTTATTAAAGAGACCTTTTTTTAATCTCATAAACGAAATAAAAACCCACCCTCTCTATAAAGAAATGGGGTCCCTTATTCTTCCATCGACACTCCCTTGGTAAAAGGTTGTCAAAAAGAAAACTGAATTAATTTACTATCGAATTCGTACCCTTCTATTACCAAAAAGTCAATAAATTTCAAGTCCCTTTTCGTTGATTACTGATTGAAATTTTAGCTTTTTTCAAAAATAGAAGTTTGAGGATTACAGGAAGAAGTCTTTTCACCTAAAGTACTCTTACCGAATTATTGTATTTGATCATCCTGGTTCAAACCGGCCAAGACAAACTTCTTGAATTCTAAAAAATCATCGGGATCATAATAAATCCGGTTCGTAGGGTCGCACTTTATGAGACTGGTTTGCCGCAGGGAACTCCGGTATTAAATAGAAGAATCTTCTTCAAAAGAAATGGTGATGGTAGGAGTCAAAAAGACGCGAGGCGTTGGTGAAGGGGTTTAGGAAGTTTTGTCTTTGGTATCTTTGCTATTTTCTTTCAGTTTGGCCTGATCTTCGTTCTCGCTTTCTCCGGTAACACTGTTTTTAAATTCCCGGATACTTTTCCCCAGGCTTTTGCCGATTTCGGGCAGCCTTTTTGCCCCAAAGATAAAAAGGACTATGACCAAAATAATAATTAACTCTTGCGTCCCTATACCAAAACATGGGACCTCCTTGGGTATGAAAAAAGGGTTAATGGTTCGAATTCTTTATCGCCCGCCTAGTCCTTAAGGCCACAACCGTCAAGGTCACCCCAATGACGGCCAAAACCAGATAAGCAAGGCCAAGAAAAAAACCGTGTCCCCAATCCCAGGGGACTTCCCAGGGGAGTATGCTCCAAACACTGTGAGTACTGATTGAAACCGTAAAATATCTCCTCTTAAGACAGATAATCCAGTAAATTTATTTCTTTTTAACAAAAATACGGTCTTCTGTCAACTTTTTCTTGACAGAATCCCTGAGTTTGGTTATATGGGTTCTTAGAAAAGATATCATAAGGGAATAAATATCCTTTTAATGAATAATACTCATAAACACTTCAGAAAAGGGAGGTAAGCGGGAAAATGAAAAAAGGCTTGGTAATTATCACCATCATTGCGGCATTTCTCTTTTCATTGGGGTTAATCGCTTGGGTTTACGCCGCTGCTGCGGTTAAAGCTCCTGACACCGTCAAGATTGATAACGACAAGGCATTTTTTAAGGAAAGTAAACGAACGAAGCCGGCGGTGGAATATAGCCATTTGAAACACGAGAGGGATCACAAAATCGCCTGTACCGAATGTCACCATCTTTACAAGGACGGTAAAAATACCTGGAAACAAGGCACAAGCAAGGTACAAAAGTGCAATGAGTGCCACAAGGCGGCCGAACAGGGCAAGATCTTAACTCTTCAAAATGCCTATCATAAAAATTGTAAAGATTGCCACGCCAAAATGAAAACGGAAGGAAAGAAAACTGGCCCTACCATTTGCGCTCAATGCCACGTAGAGGCAAAGAAGTAAAACCTATAAGGCTGGGTAATAAAAAAGGTCTGCCTGGAGTCTTTCAGGCAGACCTTTTTTATTATTCCTCAGTTACCGTGATCGCTTTTTCTTCACAAACCTCAATACAGGTTTCGCAGCCTAAGCATTCATCGGGATGAACGGGGACGGCCTTACCATCTTGAAGCTCAAAAACGTTAACAGGGCAAGCCTCTATACAGGCATCGTCCCCGACACACTTATCCGGATCCACTTTGACCTTAAACATAACGAATCTCTTCCCTGGCTTAAAATATTTTATAAATTAATTTAATCATTGAGAGCTTTGAAAAATGTTCAATTTTGTTCATGGTCAAGGAAGACAAAAATTTTACCCACAAGAATACCAATGGTTTTTCGAGGATTAAAATTTGAGTCTGACGCAGAAATTGGGCAAAAGAGGCTGTTTTTCAAATCTCTCTCAGTTTTATTAACACTATTTAGGAAAATAAACCAAAGTTGTCAAGAGAAAAGAATCTTCAAAACAAAGACGCCCATCAGACCAGAGCAGATGAGAACAGAAATAAAGGGATTGATCCTCTCTGGTCAAAATGGGCCAGGGGCTCTTTCCACGAAGACTGAAAGGGGGGAAGGTTGAGCTGATATTTGCCGTTAGGCGGCAATCCTAAACCCGAAAGGGATTTTTTGAAATCATCAATAGATCTTTTTTGCTCCTGCACCCCGAAAGAACGTAAAAGCTTCACCAGGCTTTCCCGAAGGAGAGATTTGTTAAGGGAGGCCAGGTTCTTGGCGTGTTTTTGAAAGTTTGCCGAACATAGAGAACTCAAATCCGGCAAGGGGAGCGCTATGATCTGGTCTTCTTCAGGATCGAGACCATAATGATCCGTCCAAACCCATCGCTGCGTAGAGAAAAGGATCGAGGGTTCAGGGGCCAGTTTATTTTTTAATTCCCGCCAGGCAGTCAGGGCCGGGGGACAAAGGATCTCGATGTCGTTCTTGTTCACTAACAGGGGGGAGGCCGTTTCCCATTGCGATCCTTCCTCCAAACTTTCTTGCCAACCCTGAGCCATAATTTGTTCCTGCTGTTCAATATCGGCCAAAGAGGCCTCCACTTCCCATTCCTTTAGCATCCATTCGTGAATCAGGCAAAGGAGAACCGGGCCGTTTACGATGGAGGCATCCCTCAAGGGTGTCGTGAAAGGTCTTCCCTTTATTAAACCGACGATCTCTTCTTGGGTTTCCTGATCCTGCATTGAATCGGCTTCTTTAAGATATTTCAAAAAGCCTCGATTCGAATAATGGACAATATAGGCCTGGATTTCTCTTAACTTTTTATCTTTTTCCCGGATTTCCTCCTGGGTTCGTTCCAAGGTCCGTACCTGGAGCAAGCCTTGAGAAACAAGGGACTGAGAGGACGCCGGTAAAGGTAAGGGGAAAGGGTGCAGCAATATGGCCTGGTCGGAAAAAAGGATAGACCAGATCAGGGCCTCTTCTTCCATCAAGGTATAGGGGCAAATCAGAGCTGCCTGAAGGACCTCAGAAATCATAATAAACCTTTATGACCGCTTTTGCCGGGCACCACAAAATATGAAAATTATTCTAAGGATTCAAGAGGTCGCTTTTGGTTCGGAGTCATGAGTTCAGAGTAAAATCTCAGCACTCCGAACTCTAACCTTGAGTTATAAAACCATTGAACCCTTGAATCCTATTTTTGTGCCAAGAAGCCTTCTCGCCTTCTCACACCGGCCTTATCCAAAAAATCGGTCATTTTTTCGTAGGGCTGAGCCCCCACCAAAATATGTTGCCCTAATAATAAAGTCGGGACAGCTTGAATTCCCTGTTGCCGTGAACGAGCCCAGTCCTGGGCCACCGCTTCCTTGAAGGCCATCTTTTGGAGCACTTCCTGGGCTTCATCCCCGGGGAGCCCGATGGATTCGGCCAAATGAGCGAGTTCGGGAATTTTTCCTATGTTTATGCCTTGAACAAAATAGGCTCGAAATATTGCCTGGTGGAATTCGTCTCCGTTGCCCTTGGACTCGGCCCACTTACCCAACTCCTGGGCCAAGCGGCTGTTATAGGTTATTTTCCTCTCTCCTAAAGGCAATCCGGCATCCTGGGCCGCTTGTTTCAGACGGGATCTTACCTGATCCAAATCCAGACGACCGGCGAAAAGCTTTTCTATGGATTGTCCGCTCTCAGGAGTTTCGGGATGAAGGGGAAAAGCAGTCCATCGGATATCTATTTCAAATTCTTTATGCAATCGATCAATACGCCCGGTAATGAAATAACACCAGGGTCAGACGTAGTCCGAAAAAATTTCGAGGGTGGGGATCTCCATCGTGGATTTCCTTTCAGATACTGACTTCAAGAAATTTCTTTTGTCAGAAGAATTTCGGCTTTGATATGATCCATCGTAAATATTTCGGCCAGATACCTGTTCTTAGCGACGGGTTGGTCATCCAGATATGGCCGTAAGTTCTGAATTCATCAATTTGCCGAGTATAAAATGCGCCTAGGCCGAATCCTCGTATCGTAAGGCCATCCTTTTGATTTGCCCGCGGCCAAAATTTTTGATGATCGGGTTTTCAACAGTGAAGCCGGGAGTTTTTTATTTTTAAGCCGTTTTTACTGACCTCGACAATGGCCCCGAAACCTGTGCCTCCCCTTAAAAACTGGTGGAGCAGAAAAATGGTTGTCTAATAAATTAGCTCTGTTAGGAGAAAAAACAACTCTCCTGCCGGGGTAACCTTTTAAGAGTTATCCGGCGCATATAAAAAAATTATCCTGTTCCCTTTAATTAATTTAAAGGGCCTAAGCCGGAACAAACTCGGCCGGTCTGACCTCATCTAGGGTAATGGCCTCTACAGGACAGGTCACCACGCAAAGACCGCACCCCATGCATTTCTCGGAGTTTATAACGGCGGTGTCCCCCTCTCCTTCCATGCTGATCGCCTCGAAATAACATCGATCCAGACAGGCCTCGCAGGATGAACAGGTTTCAGGATCAACTGCCGCCCGAAACCGGCTCGGCAAAACAAATTTCCCCAAGCCGGTCCTGACCGAAGGCCAGTTCAAACAACAGTCGCCGCAGCAGTTACAGATCACATGGCCTAGGGTCCTTTTATTACCGGTAACATGTATCAGACCCTCTTCTTCGCACATCTTCATCATCTTGAGGGCTTCATCCTTTTCCAGTTTGCGACCCGTTCCCCTTTCAATCGAATAGTCGGCGGCCTTGTCGATCTGGACGCAGACCTCCACAGGCTTGCCGCAGGCCCCATCTATGGCCCGGCAGGAACAGGGGGTGACGGCCAGGTTTCTGGCCTCGGCTATGATGCTCTTGACATCGTCAAAAGCCAGGATTTGGGTCTCGTTTTGAACCGATACATTCACCGGGATTACCCGGATCACAGCGGAGGGTAGCATTTGCTCTATTTTCCGGCTGAGATCATCGAACTCCTTATGCATAAAATCCTTCCAAAGGGGCAGCATCTTGGGAGGTGGATTTACAATAACTGCCGTAGAATCGTGCATCTGAAGTACAGTCCGGACCCGGTAATATCGAGTTCCATCCGCTTTTTTCGACTTAAAAAGCAAACCCTTCTTGAACAGCGGATCAACCAACGCTTCAACTTCTTTTTCCTTCAGGCCGGCCCTTTGAGCGATCTCCTGGATAGAAGCCGGCGGTGCGGCAGCCAAAAGGATCTTGGCCTCCTTTTCATCGGCCAAGGTTTCAAAAATCCCGGGAATGTATTTTGAATCCCCTACTCCCACCGCCTCAGCCAGTTGTTGGTACAATGTTTTTTCGGTCATTGAAATTCTCCTCCTTGTTTTCTCAATAAGTCGGTTTTTGCAGCATCGCGATATACTCTTGCCTCATTTCCTCGAATTATTAAAAAATATTATACCCCAGATCTTGAAAAAAAGAAATGCTTTATGACCATTATCTAAGATTATCCCATTTACCTTTTTCAACCTGATAGGGAGCCGGAGCCCTGATTGAATTCAAGGGTGGCCGAAAGGATCAAGGGACTGAGCAAAGGTAAAATGACTAATTGATCCCGACTCTATAAAATTTGTCACATCCAAGACATTTTGGGGGGCATTTGTTTCAGACATGGCTACTCTTTACTTCGAAGATGCTTTCAAATTCTATTCGGACCATAAAATACCCGTTCAACTAATTCAAAAACGCCCTGGATAATGTCCTGGATTAAGACATGTCAACTTCATGTTTAAATTTGATCATTGGATATTGAGATCAAATCTTTAAACTTGTCTGGTCCGACCCCCACCAAAGAAGCACTAATCCCAGTGTCCGGAATGCTGAAAATGTAAATGGAATTTTCCGCAGTTGGGGCAGAAATAATCACCATCAGTAAGCTTGACCTGCTTATTCTTGGGCTCGGGCAAATTCCAAGAGGCAATCGTTTTGGTGCCCGGATTTTGGATCATTTGGGAATCGGAGTAAGGCACCGGCGTCTGACCCGGGCAATTCTGGCTTTCCAGCTTATCCGCCATCAGGTTTACCAAAACCAGGCTTTTCTTGTTGGCACAATAGGCTGGAAATTTACAAACAATTTTGAAGTTTGCCCGGCCACCAAAAAGAAACAGCCCACCACTGTCATAGCCGCAAATGTCACACTTAGCTGTGACGATACTGCCAGCCCAGGCCGAGTTCCATCCCATAACCAAGACCAGGATTATAATAAGGCTAAACCCTTTCTCTTTCATTTTACCTCCTCGTCAGACACTAACGCCCAACCTTTCGATGTAAAGTGGGAAAACCATGGAGGGATAGGGGCCAGATCTTCAAATAGCACTTTTTCTTTTCCCCTACCTAATTCTTCCCCATATTTACTTTAATATAAAGAATTCCCCCAAGAACCACAATCTCTTTCAGAATATATTTAAGTGGGAAAATCCTAACTAAAAACTTATAGTTCAAGACCTGACCCCTGATCTTTCCTTCGTTCTGTCTTCTCACAATCCTTAGTTATGTGTTATAGTGGACCCATGTCTAGAGCAAAGAGGAAATTCGTATATTACCTATTCGGCCGAAGAGGGAGGTAGGATCGAAGATGCCGTTACTGCGCAAATATTTTCTTTATCTGCTCCGGTGGCAGATGTCGACGCCAATCCTTGCCGTGTGCGTTGTGTCCTTTGCCACGCTTGGCGCGACGTGGGCAACTGTCCTGGCGAACCTCATCGGGGGCCTGCTGTTCTTCTGGGTGGATCGGTGGATCTTCAATAAGACGAACATCTTGCGAGGCGAGGTGTGGGAAGTGCGCGAACACATTACCTGCGCCGACTGCGGAGCTCCAGCCGACCGAGGCTACCGTCTGGCCAAAGCCAGCAACTACGACAAGACGTCTGATCGAAGGCCGGAATTCCGGTGCCATGAGTGCTCTCGTCACAAATACGAACGTGATCACGTCAGTCGAGAAGAAACACACGGCACATCGGCCGCCGTGGAACAGGAGATCGTGGAGGGTGATGCGGAATAGGCACGGATCGATGAGACACTGATGCCTTCGAAATCTATTCGGGCCATAAAATACCCATTCAACTAATTCAATAAGGTCCCGAGTTACGACCTGGATTAGGTATGTCAAGGTTAATGATTTTACCCTGTTCCCTTTTTGGTCAAGGGGATGAAAACATCATCCCCCTGACCGGAATAGCGGACAATGCTTTCTTAGACCTTGATCTGACCTGCCTGCATCGTCTTCGTCGGTTTGAGTACATCCAGCTTAAATTTATTGTATAACTCCTCCAGCTTGGCCAGGAGCACAGGATAACCGATGCCTTGGGCCAGCGCAAACGGGCCGAAGGGCGATCCTCCGCCGTTGGCCATGGCCAGGTCGATTTCTTTTGGATCTTCGCACACGCCCTCTTCGATAAGCTTGGTCGCTTCATTGACCTGGAGGGCGACCATGTGATTGAGGTCATATTCCTTGGTTGCCTTGGACAGATCGATCACCGGCCGGCCCTTGGACCAATCGTATATGCCCTTGCCGGTCTTCTTGCCCAAGTTTCCCGATTTCAGGTAAGCCAGGATTGCCTTGGACGGCTTGTAGTCTTTGGACAGGACCTCGTCAAAATACTCCAGCCCATGAACGGCGATATCGATCCCGACATAGTCTATCAGCTCAAACGGCGCCATGGGCATCATGGGTTTGAAGGCTGCGTCGAATTCTTCCGGTGAGGGATGCCCCGCTTCCAGAATCTTGGACAGCAAAAGCAGGGTTGGTTCGTTGACCCGGTTGTAAATAAAGCCGGGCGAGTCTTTTTTCACAATGACAGGAACCTTATTGATTTTTTTGGCAATAGCATAGCCGATTTGGATGGACTCATCGGAGGTCTTCTTGCCCTTGATCACTTCAACCAGTTTCATCAGGATGGCCGGATTGAAAAAATGATAGCCGATGACCTTGTCCGGTCTCTGCGTGGCGGAGGCAATGTCGGTGATACTGATGTTGGAGGTGTTTGACGCCAAAATGGCGTGTTTGGGAGCGAACTTGTCCAGGTCGGCAAAAACGCTCTGTTTGAGCTGCAGCTTTTCGGGAACGGCTTCAATGATAAAATCGGCGTCCTTCACCGCCGTCTGCAAATCGACGATCGGGATCAGACGGGTAAAGGCGTCGGCATAAGCCTCCGGCGTCATTCTGCCCTTTTCCTTGAATTTGTCAAAACTGGCCTTGATGCCGGCCATTCCCTTATCGACAAACTTCTGATCAATATCTCGTAAAAATACTTTATAGCCGCCCATCAAACAGGCAGCGGCAATTCCGTGACCCATGTCACCCGCGCCGATCATAGCAATCGTTTTTACATCTTCAGCTTTCATTGCAATCTCCTCCTTCTAGGTTTTTTAATTTATTTGTTTATTGGACTGCTTCAATCCCGTTCAGGCTTTTTCATGAACACCGCGAAACGTGATGGCTTCTATGTTTAGGTTGCCCCTTCATAAATCAGAATGTTGTCGATTTATATACATTTAAATATTTGCATTTTAACACAAGGGGATTGCGATGGCCAGTTGAATTTCCCTCTCTGTTAGAACTGGATAATAGCCGCTTGAATGTTATATTGTTGCGTTAAATTAGAAAATATTAAGGGTCTAGACTAGATGAGAGTATATTTTCTCACTATTTTTAGAATGAGTTGATAAATATTTTGGTTTCGATAATTGAATCGGAATTCGCACTCTTTGAGATGGAGATAAAAGGTTGTTTTAG
>JBEKPQ010000105.1:0-13502 GCA_049520575.1 Thermodesulfobacteriota bacterium
TTTGCGATTAGGCGGTGCATGGATTTTGACTTAATTAATCATAAAGGAAACTCATATAACAAAAGCATCGACCAGACCCGGGTTAAGCTTCGCACTTTTTTCATTCCGGGGTTATTACCCCCGCTGGTCATGCAAATCGTTAGATGGCGCTAAGTGAACCCAAAACCAAAACGATCAGGAGGTCAGCTATGCGGTTCTTACTGAAAGTCAATATCCCCGTTGAGTCCGGGAACGCGGCCGCGAAGGCCGGAAAGCTCGGCACGACGATTCAATCCATCCTGGGAGATTTGAAACCGGAGGCCGCCTATTTTACGGACAACAACGGGCAGCGCACGGGGTTCATTGTTCTTGAAATGCAGGACGCTTCTCAAATCCCAGCGATCGCTGAACCCTGGTTCCTCGCGTTCAATGCAAGCATTGAGATTCACCCGGTCATGGTGCCGGATGATTTAGCCAAAGCTGGTGGGGCGATCGAGAAGGCAGTCAAGAAATACGCCTGATCGCTTGAGCGCCATCCAACCACGCGCTGGCGCGGACCAGCGGGGAAACGGGTTGCTTCCGGCGGGCGCTGGCGATCCGCCGGCCGCTCAGCGCGATGCCGTTGGGCTGCAACACGCAAACATGAAGGACTGGAGCATATGAACGGACAGATCAAAGCGTATCCGGATTATGGCAATTGGACTCCAAAACCAATGATCTATGCTTCCCTCGCAATAGCGCTCCTGTTCCTGGCATCGAGTCTCATGTGGTCTTTCCTGTTGATTCCGGCTGCATTCTTCTTGCTGGGCGCTGCCTTTCTATCGTATGTCCGCTTCAAGCTTTCTCCTAAAGCAGGGAATGTGCAAGAATTCATTTGGAGGCTCGTATTAGAGCATTTGGACTGGAATGGAGAAGGCAGAGCCTTGGACATAGGGTGCGGGAACGGTGCCCTTGCGATCAAGCTGGCTCAGAGGCACGGTAGGGCACACGTCCTCGGAATAGACTATTGGGGAAAGAAGTGGGATTACTCGATGAAGGTCTGTGAACGCAACGCAGCGATTGAGGGAGTCAGTGACCGCGTAACGTTCCAGAAAGGCAGCGCCGCGTCGTTGCCATTCGCTGACGAGTACTTCGATGCAGCGGTGAGCAATTTCGTCTTCCACGAGGTCGGCGGTGTCAACGACAAGCGTGAAGTTATTCGTGAAGCATTGCGGGTTCTTAAGAAAGGTGGCAGGTTCGCTTTTCAAGACGAATTCCTCATCAAGAGGATGTATGGCGATCCAGACGCGTTAGTCACCACTATCAAGAGCTGGGGAACAACCAAAGTAGAATTCATTCAAACCAGAAACTCGCTTTTTATCCCACGCCTGTTGAAAGCGCCATTCATTTTGGGAACTATGGCAATGATACGGGGAGAGAAATGAGCAGCAGGCACAAGACAGCCCAACGAATCGTTCCACCGGATCGCGTTCCCGGTATTTCCAGAGAAAATGGGGATGGTACGTGACGACATCGATGTTTTTATCGTCGCGGTGCAACTACAGGCGATAATAAAAAATTCTCGCCGCGGCCGAAATCGATGTCCAACGGGGTCCTTTGACAGGAAACTGTTTTTTGTTAAAAAGAGAATAGGATAAAAAAACAAGGTCAAGGAGAAAAAGGGGCCTTCTTTTTACGAAATCGTTGGGATGGATACTTACTTAATATTATGAAAATTTTACCTGTTACCCAATAGGATAAGGTGTTATAATATCGGGCAAGAAATCAGGGAAAAAGAACTTCGTATATTAATTGTTAAGTCGAAATAAGAAAGAAAAGTGATTTGAATTCCCATCGTCCCAATAATCGAGATTTTCGATATAATCGATACAAACTCCCGCCGGAGGCCTTCGCATTGCATCCTGAAGGGCCGGAGCCGCCGCCTCGCGATATAATCGAAGAAGAAGTCTGGCGTACCATCGTATCATTGCCAGATGATGTTTCGATAAGAACGTCTAATGATTACGGGACTGAAATTAAAGCAATGAACGACTTATGGGTATCAGTCATTGACATGTGTGTTGAAACAAAAGATGCTTGGTATCACGCGGTTTTAGACATGGCGGAAGGGCTTCAGGCCAGCACATTCAACGCTCTCTGTGGTTATTACAGAGTCGCGGCTTCATGCCTACGAGCAACATTAGAGGTTATTATCGCTGGGGTTTACCTACAATTAGAACGCTCAGTTGAAGATGCTATACTTTGGCAGAAGGGTCAGCTTGAAATTAAATTCGGTTTTGGTTGTGATCACTTGTCGCGGAATACTAGAATACATCAACTCGAAAGTCATCTGGAAAGAGAAATGCAATATTCTATTTTTCGTCAAAGGCAACAAGGATCTGACCCCGGTTGGGCACGCTGGCTTTTCGGGGAACTCAGCAATTATGCTCATGCACGCCCTACTCATTCCGAAGGCTCACTTTGGGAAGGCTCAAATGGACCTATTTTCGTACCATCCTCGTTTAGACGTACTTATGCGCATTATTTGGATGTCTGCGCTTTGCTATACCTTGGGGCAAAACTGTGCCGTCCTCATATGAAATTCCCAGAACCAGCAAAATGGCTTTTTCATTCTCATAAGATTCGCCCTTCGCTGGTATCCGTACGTTGTTTTGAATATCTCTTGAATGAAACAAATAAATCTGAAAAGGAAGAGGCCACTTAACAAAAAAATCCAGCGGACGCAAAATAAGCACGTCGCAATTTTGGTAAAACTGTTCTCCGCGCCGCTGATTTAGGTCGTGTTATGTGCAAAGGAGAAGTAACTTATGCTATACAAACTTGGATCGACTGACGGGAAGTTTGATAGGCTCGATCTCGAACCATACAAGGATTTTTCCAGCTTTGGTAATCTTGAAAAAGACTTGGAGGAATTGATTGCGAAGAGTATTCTCGATGTCTTATTCGAAGATGCTAGCTTAATGCCAATTTTTCAAGAAAGGCAACGTCAGGCAGAAGCGGATATCTATGCGTTAAATGAAAAAGGTGAACTGATTATTTTTGAGTTAAAAAGAGGCGCTGCTGGTGAAGGAGTCGTACATCAAGCCTTACGATATGCGCAGGAAGCCGGGCAATGGAGTTACGCAACACTGCAAAACAAGTTCCAGCAGTACACCGGAGAAAGTACTGAATTACACTTGGCACACAAAGAGGCGTTTAATCTTGAACATGCATTAGATGCAAAAGAAATAAATAACAAGCAACGCCTAATAATAATTGGTAGCGCCGCAGACGATAGCCTCATAAATGCCGTCGATTACTGGAAGCACCAGGGAATCGCAATTGAATTTTTGCCGTATCGAATCTATGAACTGCACGGCAGCAAGTATTTTGAATTCTTTGCTTTGCCCTATGACAAGCACAAGAATCCAGGCAATATCAAAGGGGTCCTGTTTGATACTAATAGAAGCTGGAATGAGGGTTCAATTTGGTACATGATGGAGAATAGTCGAGTTGCGGCCTTTGGAGATGCAAAAAGATTCGTCGAATATGTTTATCCGGGTGACATCATATTCTTTTCACACAAATGGACTGGTCTCGTTGCAGCAGCAAGAGTTAAAAATGGCAAAATTAAAGCACCGGACGAAGAAACTTTATATCGGGATGTAGAGTTTTTAACACCAATTCCAAAGAAGGGAGAGGCAATAAAAACCATGCCATTTGGGAAGGTATCAGAGATAACAGGCAAGAGTTTTTTCTGGGCTCGAACCATTAAAGTGCCATACCTTTCAATTGACGAGGCAGAAAATTTAGTCAAAGAATTGAAAGTATATCTTGAGGAAGCCACGTAACGATCAGGTTTAGCCAATCGGCCATACTGCGGCCTCTGGGTGATCCAGAAGTTATGCCGGGAATGAAAGGTGGAGCGAAACGTTGAGCAGATTCAAGGCCGGTTCAGCAACAGCTTGGGGAACTCTACCGTGTTCTATCTTTGTCGTGTTGCTACTTGGATTTGGTACTTTAACACAAGCCGCCGGTATCTCTGTTTAGAAAAGCGCTGAAACAGCCGGCGTTGACCTGGCCCGAACAGTCAAAGCCCTCAGACAGATCAGAACTGACTGCTCCGATACAACGATACCACCGGCTGGAAGACCTTACTCTCTTCCCACAGGTTTCAACCTTTCTTTTGTTAAAGCCACCCAGCCTTCGTTAGCCTCTGGAAAACAATCAAAACGCGGGATATAGGGTTTGATGTCGATGAGAGGAGTTCCATCCAGGACATCGATCCCACTGACTTCAAGGATATTTTTATGACGGTTTATAAGTTTGACAATGGTTAAACCCAGCCCATTCGGACGGCAGGGATGTCTGGAAGCAAAGACCCCATGTGGCTCATCATCCAAGAATGTGGGACGTACCAGTTTGACTTCACCGGCCTGGTGAAACTGATAGAAAAGAATGATATGGGAAAAGGTCTCAATATCTTTCAACCCTTCCATATATTCTAAAAACACAACCACCTGCCCGATGCCTTCCGGGGAAAAGGTGCCCTGTATCGGGGCCTCCTCTTTGGTGGCATAGGGAGAATGAATAAGGCCAATGGGATTTAGCGTCATGCTCATAATCAACACCTTTCTGACAGGAGAGCCGAAAATGAGGTTCGCCTCCCTCCGTCCATGATCCATATCTATCACAGGAAATTTAAGAAGGTAAGTTTTTTCTCCCCCCCCATCAATGACGGTTGGCGGGATTTTTTACCAGGCCATCAAAATGAAAGGGAGAGCAAGAGGCCGCGGGATATTGACAGGAGCGGCTTAAATAGGTAGAGTGTCCATGATCAAGTTGTGCCAGTTACGGGGGATACATCATGATAAATCACAGAACTCGATGAAGAGATGAGTCCATTGATTATAGAGGAGACCGGGAATGATCATCATTTTAAAACCCACGGCCCATAAAAAAGATGCCGATGAAATCATCGCCCAGATCGCCGGGCTGGGCCTGAAGCCGCTTTATTTGCCGGGAACGGAGCGGACGGTTTTGGGTGCTATCGGCGACGAGAGGGTCCTGGCCGGCCTGCATCTTGAAAGTCATCCGCTGGTCGAGCGCATCACCCCGATCCTGACACCCTACAAACTGGTGAGCCGCGATATCCACTCGGAGAATTCGGTGGTTGAAATCGGTCAGGTTCAGGTGGGTGGAAAACCGTTTGTGGTGATTGCCGGCCCCTGTGCCGTGGAAACAAGGGAACAGATGATGGCCACCGCACAGGCGGTCAAGAAAGCCGGTGCTCACTGCCTGCGGGGCGGGGCTTTCAAACCGAGGTCCAGTCCATACAGCTTTCAGGGACTAGGGGTCAAGGGACTCCGTATCCTCAAAGAAGCCGGGGAAAAGACCGGTCTGGCCATCACGACCGAAGTTGTTGAGGCAGGGGATGTCCCCACGGTTGAACGCTATGCCGATGCCTTTCAGGTCGGTGCCCGCAACATGCAGAATTTTCGCCTGCTGACCAAGTTGGGCCAATGCCGAAAACCGGTGATCTTAAAACGCGGGATGGCGGCCACTGTGGAAGACCTGCTTCTGGCGGCGGAGTACATCGTCGCTGAAGGAAATCCCAAGGTCATCCTTTGCGAACGGGGCATTCGCACTTTTGAAACCGCCACGCGCAATACGTTGGATTTGAACGCCGTCCCTTTTCTTAAACAGAAAACGCATCTTCCGGTCATCGTGGATCCCTCCCACGGCACAGGTATTCGAGACTTGGTGGCCCCAATGGCCAAGGCCGCGGCGGCCTGTGGTGCGGACGGCCTTTTGATCGAGGTTCATTGCAATCCCAAAGAGGCCCTTTCCGACGGGCAGCAATCCCTCTATCCCGAGCAGTTTTCACGCTTGATGAAAGAGTTGCGCCCATTTGTTAAAGCAGCGGGGCGTGAACTCAATATATAAACGGCATGTCGGTTATCACATTAAGCACGGATTTTGGCCTGGATGATCCTTATGTGGGGATCATGAAAGGGGTGATCTTGGGGATCAATCCCCGGGTCCATTTGGTGGATCTGACCCATGCCCTGTCCCATCACCAACTCCTGGAAGCGGCCTTTATTCTTAATACGGCTTATCCCTATTTCCCCGAGGGAACCATCCATCTGGCGGTAGTAGATCCGGGGGTCGGAGGAGAGCGGCGGCTTATTGCTATCCAGGCGAAAGATGCTGTTTGGGTCGGGCCGGACAACGGGCTTTTTACCCTGGTGCTGAAAAACAGGCCGGAAGCTACAATCGTTCATCTGAATCAAAGCGCTTATTTCTTGAAAACGGTTTCCTCAACTTTTCATGGCCGTGACATCTTGGCTCCGGCAGCGGCTCATCTCAGTTTGGGTGTTCCGATTACCAAATTAGGGAAAACGATATCGGATCCATTTTTACTTACTATTTCGGAACCGGAGATCAAAGATAACCGACTGATCGGCCGGGTCATCTGGAGCGATCACTTCGGCAACCTGATTACCAACATCAGTCGAGAAACCATTCTTCCCTTTTTGTCCGGCTCGGGTTTAAACATTACCTTAGGATCCCACACCATCACCGAAATAAATCAAACTTACTCCCAGGGCCGACCAGGCCAGTTGATGGCCTTGATCGGCAGCAGCGGCTATCTGGAAATCGTCTGTAATCTGGGCAGTGCTGCAGAAAAAATGGGCCTACGGTCCATGGTAGGTTTGAAGGTCGAGGTAGTCTCTTTCTGAAACTTTTTGAACAACCTGAAAAATAAATTTTTCCGCATCCTTTTAAAGAGTGCATTATAGAAGCGACATTTTGCTCTAGGTGAATGATTGTAATTCCTGGATTCCGGCTTTCGCCAGAATGACGAAAATTAATGAATTCCCTGTTGTCATTCCGGGCTTGACCCGGAATCCAGTGACTTTATGTTAATTCTATTTTGAAAATCTTTTAATAGTATGGCTTTCAGTTTTCTCTTCTTCGATAGTAATTGGCGACTTTTTTGGCTGCCCTGGCCGCGCGGCCGATCGAAGGATAAAAAGGAATACCCTTGGCCAGAAGCTTGGTCCTGATCTCGTAGATGATTTTCCAGTTCCAGTCCGCATAGTGGTCGATGCCCAGGTCTCGGTTCGGAACAGTGGCCATTACCGGCTTTGGTTTGCAGTTCTCGATACGATATTCTTCCAGGTAATCATCGGCCGTCCTTCCCTTATATCTCTCATGATGAGGTTCACCGAACATGACGATCAGCAGATCGAATCTCTCATTTTTGGCCATCAAGGCCAGCATCTCGCTGTGGTCGAATTTGGCATCCTCCCCCCTGATAGAATGGTCCACCGGATTGCCGATCCAGTCCCAGATACTGATCCCCTGGCTTTTAAGCTCCTCCCGAATCTCCGGCGGGATGGGGATCACATCCAACCCAGCCGCCTCACATTGATCCGCCGCCAACACGCTGGCGCCGCCGGCCCCCCCCATCACTCCGACTTGAAGACCTCCGATCGGCGGCAAGTAGTGGAAAGCGACGGCCAGGTCAATGAATTCCTCCATGCTGTCCGCAGAAACCGCCCCGGCCTGCGCCAAAACGACTTCCAACAAATCGGCGGACCCGGCCAAAGAGGCGGTGTGGGAAGCAACGGCCCTGGCCCCCGATTGTCCCCGACCGCCCTTCAATATCACCACCGGCTTTTGGGCTACTGCTTGACGAAGGGAATCAAAAAACCTGCGGCCGTCCCGTAGTCCTTCGATATACATCAGGATCAACCTGGTCTCCGGGTCCTGCGCCAAATAGTCCAAGAAATCACACTCATTGAAATCCAGAGCGTTTCCATAACTGATCGCTTTGCTGAAGAAAAGGCCTCTCAATGCGGCCGAACGAACGATCTCTTCTACCGCCTGACCGCTCTGGGAGATCAATCCCACGGGGCCGGAATTTTCATGAGGCATGGCATCACTGAAAGAAATTCCCAATCGCGGGAAAAAGAGACCCATACAATTCGGGCCGATAAGACGTATACTGTATCCTCTGGCCAATTTCAGTACTTCCTGCTCCAGTTTGGCAGCATCCGACCGGCCGGTCTCGCTGAAACGGGCGGTAAAAAGGTGAATAACCTTAACTCCATTGTGAGAGCAATCCTTGAGCATGGCCGGCACCAGCGGTGCCGACACGGCGGAGATCACATAGTCCACCGGACCAGGAATGTCTTTTACGGTAGCATAAGCCTTCAGTCCCAAAATCTCAGAGTACTTAGGGTTCACCGGATAGATATTTCCTTGATAGCCATATTTCAGAAGGGCATTCGTAAAATTATATCCTGCAGTTTGGGGATTGTTGGAAGCGCCGACTACGGCAATGGATCGCGGATTGAAAAGCTCTTCGATAGGATGTGGCAAGATTGGACCTCCTTAATTAATTCCACTTTGTCGCTGGGTTGGATATGGAATGTTTTGATGGGATATTTCTTATGATAAATAAAATATAGGTGAAGGTAAATTTATAAGTCAAGACAAATTTACCGGATGGAGATAAGGCCCAATAGCAAACAGTCATTGTTGCCATTATTTGAAGATCTCGAAAAAATTGCCGAAAGCTGCTTTTTGTCATTCCGGTCCCGCATCCCATGCGGGATAGACTCCAGCCGGAATCCAGTATTGTTTAGTAGTTAAAAATTTCTGGACCCCGGTTTTCACCGGGGTGACGACTTTTATGAAATTATCATTATTTCCCAGGTCGACCTTCTCGATAATCCATAATTCATTCAGTCCAGGGAATTGTTAAATAATATTTGTCAAAATCCGAACTAAATGAGTTTCGAAAAATACCCGATGAAACACCCCAAATGGAATCTGATTTATTTGCCCGTCACTTTATGTTATGTTTTAAAAATGCGATGGACAGACTTAAACTAATAGGCTCGGGATGAAATCAAATTGAAAGAAAAAGGGAAATACGTTGGAATAACCTCCACCGTTCCGGTGGAAATCCTCTTTGCCGCCGGCCTAATCCCGGTGGATTTGAATAATATTTTTATCACCTCCCCACGGGCGTCGGTCTGGGTGGATGAGGCCGAAGAAAAAGGTTTCCCCCGAACCCTGTGCAGTTGGATCAAAGGTATTTATTCCGCCCTTCAATATTGGCCTGAAATTAAAACCATCATCGCCGTCACCCAGGGGGATTGCAGTAATACCCAGGCCCTGACCGAAATTCTGGATCATCAGGGGACCCAGGTTATCCACTTTAATTATCCCTATGATCGGAGCCCTCTGATCATTAGAAAAAACATTGAGGAACTGATGGCAACCTTCGGGGTATCCTGGCCGAAAGTGATCCGGGCACAAAAACGAATAAAGGCCATTCGGGAAAAACTCATATTGCTGGATAAGGCAACCTGGGAAGGCAACCGAGTCCACGGCTGGGAAAACCATCTTTTTTTAGTCAACAGTTCAGACTTCAAAGGGAATTTAAATTTTTATGAAGAAGAGTTGACGGACTTTTTAGAAACCCTGTCTCTTCGATCTAAAATAAAGGAATCGGTTCGTCTGGGATACATCGGTATCCCGCCTATACAATCCGGGCTTTATGAATTTGTTGAGCAATGCGGCGGCCGGGTGGTGTTCAATGAAATTCAGCGTCAGTTCAGTATGCCCCACTATAAGCAAAACCTGATCAGTCAATATTTGGCTTATACTTATCCCTATGACATCTTCGGGCGGATAAAAGATATTGAAGCAGCGATTCGGATACGAAAATTGAACGGTTTGATCCACCACACTCAAACCTTTTGCTTTCGACAGGTTCAGGACCTTTTGATCCGGAAGCATCTTTCCATTCCCATCCTTACTCTGGAGGGAGATAAACCAAGACCTATCGATAACCGCACAAAATTTCGTATCGAGGCCTTTATTGATGTGCTGAGGAAATAATATGCCGATTGGAATTGATTTAGGAAGCCGATTTGTCAAGATCGTTCAGACCCATGATTTTAGGGCCTTCCATAAAATCCGTCTCGACACGGTCCAATTTCTAACTCAAAGAATAAAAACAGGGCCGAAAAAAACCAATCCATTCCTGGCCCTGAAGGATTTGGGATTCAGACCTGAAAAATCCCTGGTGGTAACCGGCTACGGCAAACACCTGGTGGGTAAAAAGGTAAAAGCCATCACCGAGATCCGGGCCCATTTCCGCGGGGCCTGTTTGCAGACCGGTTTGACAGATTTTATTCTAGTCGAAATGGGCGGTCAGGACAGCAAGGTCCTTGGGGTCCAGGACAAAAAGGTTATGGATTTTCAGACCAATGATAAATGTGCGGCTGGAACCGGCCGCTATCTGGAGAATATGGCCCGTTTATTGAATTTGAGCCTAAAGAAGCTTTCTCAGGAAACCGAAGACCCGGTGGCGATCAACAATACCTGTGCGATTTTTGGAGAGAGTGAGATCATCGGTTTTCTTATGGAACAGGTACCTGTAAAAAAGATTTGTGCCGGAATCAATGATTCCATTGCCCGACGAATCATCCAGATGATCCGCCGCTATCCCACCATGCCCCTGGTTCTTTGCGGTGGTGTGGCTTTAAATCAAGGGGTGTTGACCCTGCTTTCCCACCGTTATGGCCGGCCGATCATTACCCTTAAAGAGCCACAGTTTAATGGGGCCATCGGCTGCTGTCTGGAAGGAATTTCTATAGAAGAAATTTATAAATTGGCTGGGAGATGAATCACTAAGGATGAACTCCTAAAAAGTCGTAAAAAGCCCCTTTTCGTCATCCCGGTAAAATAGATAGGAGAGAAAGGGAATAACCTAATGACTGAAATCAATCAACAAGATGTACAGACCCTGATTAAATCATTAAAGTCCAACCGATTTGATCCGGTGGAATATGTGGAGAAGGCTGCCGACGCTGCTAAAATGGTCCTGGATATGATTCCCCTCGAGGCCAAAGTGGGAATAGGGGGGTCCACATCCCTGATGCAGACGGGTGTCATAGAAGAGCTCATTAAAAGAGGAAATATGACGCGTTCTCGACCGGACATTTTTTTGACGAGCAGCAATGCCATTACCTTGGACGGCAAACTGGTGAATACCGATATGACCGGTAACCGGGTGACCAGCATGATCTTTGGACCGAAGCAGGTTATCGTTGTTGCCGGGATGAACAAGGTGGTGAAAGATGTTCCGGCCGCCCTCGACCGAATAAAAAATGTGATAGCCCCCAATATAGCCAAGAATTCAGGACTAAAAACACCCTGTGCAGTTGAAGGAAAGTGCAGTGACTGCAAATCCCCGATGCGGGTATGTACCGTGACCACGATCATTGAGGCCAAGCCCAGAATGACCCAGATCTCTGTCATCCTGGTCGGGGAGGATATGGGATTGGGTTGGAATCCGGATTGGACCGAAGATCGCAAAGAAAAAATCTTTTCCGTATTCAAGGAAAAGTGGGCTCAAATGACCGCTGCCAGACAGTCCGGGTGATATTTTTTAGAAAGGGGTAAGATGTCCGGGGCAATCTCATTATCTATTCAATAATTCTGACCGGGAAGGTGTCCGGTCCTCTCATCCACGATGCCCGTTTAGCTGCCTTGTGTAAGCACCAGGGGGTAAGTGAGTTGTGGATCGCCGACAGGGATTTCAGCCGCTTTCCCGGTAACAGTTCGAAATCTATTGGTCGGTTGATGTGGATTTCTTCCTGAAGTCCTTGAACTTCTATTTTTAAAAAAACAGAAGAGTTCAAACCGTAATCGTTATCAAGTTGGCAGGAAATTTGAACCATTGGCAAACAACCAGAGACCCCCACCCAAACTAAAATCCCTCAAACTTCAGATCGACTACTTAGATTTTCAGTTTCCTTCCCCTTGACTTCAGCCCTGACTTTCTTCTTGATCCTGTCTTATTCACATTTGATACTCTTTCCACTCAAGAGCAAAGTCTTTTCAAATCAAACTTCGGTAAGGGAAAGTTTTCCAAAGTGCATCAATAAATGATTATAAAAAGATGGCCAATCGGGAGTTAAACAGAACCCCGTCGCAATCAAAAATGATCACGGTGGGTCATAGGAAACTCAGGGGCGTGTCCATAGAATCGAATTTGTACCTCTGGATTAATGGGGTCATTACTGATGACCTTAACAAATCGTTCAAATGTTCCGTCCAATTTCTTAGGTAGCAGTTGAATCAAGATTTCTCCCTGGCCGCCGGCTGGGATGTACGGGTCAAACCGTACCACTTTGGTGCTTCAATAATACTTAATCTTGGAGATATGAAGAAGGGATTCTCCCAAATTTTTAACGGCGACACGGTAGGTGACTGGTTCGGGAGGGACCAGGTCACCGACGTTCAACACAGTAGGATCCACGACAATCTTAGGGACCGCCCTTATGTTCTCCTCGGCTACTAAAGGAAGGCCACTGGCCATAAGACTGAAAAACCCGATCATGAAAAGGATTCGTCTACCCATGTAGAAATTTTGTCTTTCCCAAGCCCAAAAGTCAAGAAAATATTCAGACTCAAAGTCCTTACCTTGTTTCTCTCTAAAAGTAAAATCAAACTCCCGATCATATTAATTTGCTGACATCCTGGAAGCATTCCGGTCTATTGATCTTTTGCTTTATTTGACATGGAGCGATTTGTTGAGTTCAAACCGTTATTAAAAAATATTCGTCAATGAGGATTTATTGCGTAACGCCCCACAAGAGGTAGTCTCCAAGGAGAAAGGAAAAACCAGAGCCTTGGGAAAAAAGATTGAAAAGTTGGACATTCATTTCCACAGAATTAAAGACTTAATGTTGGATTTCAAAAATTGGAAGCCTTTTGGGGATAAGGCTTTTAAAATTATAAATATTGGAAAATGGGGGACCTGATAAAAGTTAATAAATTTAGAAGTAATTGAAATTGCACATATAAGATTTTTGGCACAATAAATGCTCATAATAAAGTAAAGACAAGTTGAGCTACAGAAAGGTATAAAAACCTTATTGTATAAATTTTATAGGGAGGGAGGTGAAGTTAGATGAAAAAATTAATCGTTTGGACTATGGCTATGATATTTTCCCTTTGTGTTTCTTTAGCTTTTGCCGCTGAAGAAAAGAAGGCCGAACCTCCAACCACGCCTGCTAAGGCTGAAGAGAAGGTTATAAAGGCTGAAAAGAAGGAAATGAAGGCCAAGAAGAAAGTAAAGAAGGCCAAGAAGGTAAGGAAAGCAGCAGAGAAGAAGGAAGTGGAAAAGAAAGTAGAAGCTCCTGCGGCTCCAGCGGAAAAGAAATAATCTTTTTTTCACAATATTACAAGAAGGGGGGATATTAAACTGATCCCCCCTTCTTTATTTCCTCTCCTTGCAACCCTATCTTTTAACATCGTTAGGTGGTCCCCAAAAACTGGGCAATGCGATAAGCTCTGAGTTAGCCCAAAGGCCGGGGTAGTCCAACGAGTTCTCCCATATGTTGTGGTCCATTTTTCTTGGCAAACTACCCCCATTTTTTTATATTTACTCCATCCCAAAGCAAGTCTCTATCATTTTAGAAGGAGGAGAATTATGCTTCACCTAATTTGGT
>JBEKPQ010000106.1:0-13497 GCA_049520575.1 Thermodesulfobacteriota bacterium
TCCTTAGTCCTCTCATGACAGTCTCCTCCTTTTTCTTAGTCAGAATAAACAGCTCCAGACAAGGAGGTTATCTTTCTTCCTCGCGCCCTTCATTCATCAACTACAATATAGCAAGCTGAAATGTTGTTTTTGACGATTTGGTTATTTCGCCAGATTTCTAATGGTAATCGTTGAAGGATACCTCCCAATTCTCCCCTTTTTCTTATGACAAAATCTACTATTTACTTATCCGAAAATAATATATAATTCTGGCAATTCTAAGATCGGATCAATAAGGTATCCCATCTTCCGGTTTTACCATACCAATAGGGAGACAGGATTATGGAGTAATGACTTAAGGAAACCCCGTTTTTCAATCGAGAAGCGGGGTTTTTTTATTTCAGCCTCTACAATCAATAAGAAGGCCGTTTCTACTAAAGGTGGATACCCTTCGTTCGATCTACCCGAAGGCGGTTAGGAGGTAATTTCATGCCCCGGAAAATTTTAAACGCAAGCTCACGGCCATCTTGAGTGCAGATGTCAAGGGGTACAGCCGCCTCATGGGCGAGGATGAGGAGTGGACCCTGCGGACCCTGAACAACTACAAAGGGCTGATGGGGGTGGAGTAAATTTCCTTTCTTCACTGGTGGCCGACGCCTTGGTTTCATAACCATTATTCAAAAGAAAGGAGGGATGAACCGGAAGACACAAGATTATTGCCGAGAGAAGACAATTAATAAGGAGGAAAAAAGTGAAAAAGATATTTTCTGTGTTGATTGTTTTTTTGGTTGTGGCCGTTGGGGCTCCTTTTGCTTTGGCCACCAATGGGGACAATCTGATGGCCATCGGTCCCATCGCCCGGTCCATGGGCGGGGTGGGGATAGCCGCCCCGCAGGACGCCATCAGCGCCGTCTCTGCCAACCCGGCGGCCATGTGTTTCGGGCCATTCAGTCCCAACTCCGAATTCAACTTTGCTGGGACACTTTTTATGCCCAAGGTAGATGCCAAAATCAATTTGGGCGGAACAACCTATCAGGCCAACAGTTCTGAAAGTGTCTATGCCATTCCGGCCATCGGCCTATCGGTCCCAATTACCGAAGGCATGTCCCATTGGCGCTTCGGGCTGGCCGCCTATGGAGCAACCGGTGGGGGGGTCGATTATCGGAACACCGCCCTTGACCAATCTCACTTTGCCGGATTCGGCGGCTACCCCCTGATAGCCGGGGAATATACCAGTTTGCAGATCATGAAAATCGCCCCCTCCATCGCCTTTGAGCCCAGCCCCAATTTTTCCGTCGGGCTGGCCGCTCACATTGACTACGCTACCCTTGATATTCGGAGCGGTTCATCGACCGGATATGGGTTCGGAGTCCAGTTAGGGGGGGTCTATAGACCTATTGACCGCCTTTCGTTGGGACTGACCTATTTGACCCCTCAGTCAGTGAAACATTCCAAGGTCTTGGCTTTCGATGGCGTAGGGGTCGCTGATGACCTGGAATTGCAAGCACCGCAGCAGGTAGGTTTTGGGGTCGCCTTTGATGTCATTCCCAATGTCCTGATGATCGAAGCCAACGGCAAATGGATTAATTGGAGCAATGCCACAGGCTATAGCGATTTTGATTGGAAGGATCAGTATGTCTTCGCGATCGGTGTCCAATATAAACCTATCCCCAAGCTGGCCCTGCGCGCCGGCTACAACTATGGAAATAATCCGGTAAGCGAACATAACAATTTTAACGGGCTGGCCCTTAAGCAGGTCCAGGGGATAACAATGCCGACCTATTATTACGAAACCTTCAGGACCATCGGCTTTCCGTCCGTGGTCGAGCATCATGTCGCCGTCGGTATCGGTTATGAATTTTCCAACCGATTTTCGATCAACCTGGGCTATACTCACGCCTTTTCTAACAGTATCAAGGAGCAGGGCACGGCCTTGAACGGTCAGCCGGTCTCGATCGAATCAAACTTGAGTGAAGACAGTATCGAATTCGGTCTGACCTGGAGATTTTAATTCCCTACGGAGTCGGGAGGGTTTGTCCATCTCCCGGCTCTTCCTTGTCACAATATGTAACCGATTCCCCAAGTCCTGAGCCTGCCTTCCGGCCTCAACCATCTCCCTTTGGCCTAATTTTCTCCTCTTCTTGGCGGTGATGAAAACATAATGGCCCTCAGAAGAGGCATTATGCCGATGCGAGCCAGAAAGAGAAGGCCATAGAAAATCTTAAAAGAGCCGAGGGCCTGTTCCAGGAAATGAGAATGGAATACTGGCTGGCCAAGGCTCAGGAGGCACTGGCGAAGCTCTAAGTGCTGCAAGCAGGTCTCACATTTAGGTCTCTACCAAGCAAAACTTCCAGGCCGAAAACAATGGCTGGATCAGCAATGGCCCTGTTTTTTTTGCACATTTCAAATGGTAATTCTCAATTTTCAGTCCAGCTCCCAAGCAAAATTTGTAGGTGAAATCGTTAAATTCAGTGCGGTGAGACCCTGTTCGAGGAAACTTGAGGGCTTCTTCTTCACTTTTGAAAAATTTAAAAAGAGTGTATATTTCAAATTGTAATTACTTATTGACAATTGCCATCCCCAAAATCGAAGGAGATATGATGAAGGCGGAAACCGGATTCGGGTACCATTTTGAAACAGGCATGTACAGGCCACCAAGCGAGGGAGGGAGTTATTCTCTGCTGATCCGGTTCACGCGAAACTGCCCCTGGAACCAGTGCACGTTTTGCAGTATGTATAAAAATGAAAAGTTTTCGTTCCGGTCTGCAGAGGAAATAAAAGGAGATATCGACTCCATAAACGCCTTGTGCGCCGGGTTGATGAACATTTCTTCGGAACTCGGCATGAGGGGCGAAATCACCAGGGCCGTTGTTATCGAGATGATCAATAGGGACCCGGATCTTACCAACAGTCACGGATTTTTCATGGTCTTAAACTGGATCCAGGCCGGCGGCAAAAACGCATTTTTACAGGATGCCAACAGCCCGGCCATGCCGACCGAGACGCTGGTCGAGGCACTGAAATACCTGCGGGAAACCTTTCCATCTTTGGAGAGGGTGACCTCTTATGCCAGGTCCAAAACCCTGGCCCGGAAAAGCTTAGAAGATTTAAAGGCCATCCATGCCGCGGGTTTGGACCGGCTTCATGTCGGTTTGGAAACCGGGGATGATGAGCTCTTGAAAAGGGTTAAAAAGGGCGTTACCGCCTCGGAACATATCGAGGGGGGAAGAAAGGCGATGGAAGCCGGATTCCAACTGTCGGAATACTGGATGCCGGGACTTGGGGGAAAAGAATTATGGGAATCACACGCCCGTAATACCGCCCGTGTCCTTAATGAGATAAACCCCCATTACATACGATCCCGTCCTTTCGTCCCATCTCCGGGAAGCCCCATATTAGAGGACTTTCAAAACGGATCGTTTCACACCCTGACCGGTGAGGAACAGCTGAAAGAGCTCAGGGTGATAATTGAGGAACTGGAAGTCACCTCCAAAGTATGTTTTGACCATGCCGGCAACTACTGGCGGAATCGAAGGGGGAATCTATTGTTCACTCAGGACTATGAGGGATACCGGTTCCCGGCAGAAAAGTTAAGGGTCCTGTCCTTGATTCGGGAAGGGATAGAAGCCCAGAGAATCCTTCCGCATACTATTGTAAACGACCTGTCTCTCTGAACATCAGGATGGCGGGCTATGGGTCGGTGCCAGGGCCAGAGGGAATATAGGCAAGTCTTTGACTAGGATTTCTGGGTTTCCTCTGATCACCGGACCGTTTGAGACAAAGCAAGATCAGGATGCATAAGGAGCAGTATGTTTAGCTTTCGGAGGCAAGTCCTTATGTTCCCATCCTTTGGTTTAAAATTGCTCAATACGGCCCCTATATCCCTCATCTAATCAGTCCTTACCTCCCCAATCCTATTTTTAAACCCTGTTTTTTCTCCTTGACCCTTCATTAGGCTTATTTTATTCTTTTACCATCCCCAAAGAAGTCCTTACCAAATTGAAAGCAGGGTAAGAGAGGATAAACCCCCTGGTTATTGAGAAGGTACGATAATCCAATCTATCTCATGGCTTCCCTTTAGTGAATGGTTTTCAATGAAGCCCTGATAATAAACTTAGGAAGGAGAAAACAGATGGCAGAAGTAAGAGCAGGTAAGATCTTGGTTAAAATACTCAAAGAGGCGGGTATTAAATTTATATCGGGGATTCACGGTGGTCATCTGTGGCCTCTTTTAAGTGCCCTTGATGAAGACATGAGGATGATTCATCTTCGTCATGAACAGTCAGGGCCCTATATCTCGGATGGATGGGGCAGGACCACGGGCCGTCCAGGGGTATGCTTCGGGACCGCCGGACCAGGGATGTACAACATGGTACCTGGCTTGGCCCATGCCTTTTTATGCAAAAGTCCTGTGGTGGCCATCGCCGGTCAGCATGAGGCCTTTCACGATGGATGGGCCCCATTCCAGGAGGGTTACGGGGAGGAGGTCTGCCGGACCTTCACAAAGTGGTCTAAAAGGATCGTTGATCCCCGGACCCTGTCATATCATCTCCAGAAGGCCATAAGGGATGCAGTGGCCTATCCCCCCGGGCCGGTAGTCCTGGAGATCCCGGTGAATGTCCTGGGTAGAAGGGAGGAGGAGACTAGGCAAGTGGGTTATATCCCGACGGATCAATGTGCCGATATGAGTAAATCTATGGCCGATCCCCTCCTGGTTGATAAGATAGTACACATGTTTCTTGAGGCTCAAAGACCGGCTATCATCGGGGGTGACGGGATCTACTGGTCGGGAGCCTCGGAAGAGTTGAGGGAATTTGTTGAACTGCTAAATATCCCGGTCATTACCAGACGTATGGGAAGAGGGGCGGTTCCCGAGGCCCATCCCCTCGCCTTCACCGGTGACATCCGGAGACCCATTCTCAATGGTGCGGACGTAATTGCGGTTTTTGGTCTTCGGATGAGCATGCTGGAGCACTTTGGCCAGCCCCCAACTTACAGTCATGCAGCAAAGTACATCCTCATATCTGAGGCCTATGACGATCTGGAGGCGAGAATTCCCACAGAGGTCAGACTCATGGCCAATCCCAGGCTGGTCCTCAGGCAGATGATAGATTGCGCCAGAGATCTAATCAAGAAAACGCCGGAGCGGACCGAATGGCTTAACCAGGTAGCCACGGCCAAAGAGGCTGCCCGGGAGAAGCGGATTGAGATGGTCGACAAGGTACGTAGCGGTAGACCCATCAATCCGCATTTTCTGGCCCAGGAGGTCGTGGATTTTTTGGATGACAGCGCCACCATCATTTTGGACTCCTATTCCATGGCCGGTTTTTCCACTGACAAGATCTCTGCTAAGTTCGCAGGGCAGGTCTTAGATGCAGGCACGGACGGAGGGGTCGGCCATTCCGTGGGGATAGCCATTGGCGCCCAGATGGGCAGACCCGGGAAACAGGTGCTGGCTTTGCTGGGAGACGGCGGTTTGGGGGTGGCCGGATTCGATATTGAAACCGCTGCCAGATACAAAATTCCGGCCGTGTACCTCCTTTTCAACAACAGCTCCTGGATAAGCACGGAGTTTCAGAAAACGACTTTACCCAAGGTGGATTCCTGGGGGATGCTACCGGATATTCGATACGATAAGATGTTTGCCGAGATGAGCTGCCACACTGAGTTTGTTACCGAACCGGAGCAAATCCGCCCTGCCCTGGAACGGTCTTTTAATTCCGGGAAGACTTCCCTGATCAATGTTATTCCCGACAATACGGTTTTACCTCCACAGATAGGCGTAAGCCAGGCCAGGGCACGCGAGTAGTCCGGGAAGGAGGGGGTTCTATGAAGATCGATGATAAAGAATGCGTAGGGTGCGGGCAGTGCCTGGTCTTTTGCCCCATGGGCGCGATCAGCATGGATGAAAAAGCTGAGGCAGCAATAATTAATGATGATGAGTGTGTGGAATGCGGCGTCTGTTTCAGATCCAAGGTGTGCCCGGTTGACGCCTTTGAGGAAGAGGTCCATTCCTGGCCCCGTTCGATAAGGGCGGCCTTTTCCAATCCTCTTCTGGTCCACAAAGAAACCAGGGTTCCGGGTCGGGGAACAGAAGAGGCCAAAACCAACGATGTAACCGGACAATTCAGAAAGGGTTTTGTCGGGGTAACCACAGAGATGGGCAGACCCGGAGTTGGAGCAAGGTTCTATGATGTCGAAAAGGTGGCCCAAGCCCTGGCCAGAGCCGGCGTGGAGTTCGCTCCTAATAATCCAGTTACTTATTTGATGGTTGATCGGAAAACCGGAAACTTAAATAAAGAGATTATCAATGAGAAGGTCTGTTCGGCCATGATTGAAAGCACTACGTCCATTGAGAATCTCCCTAAAGTGATAAACGAGCTGAAAGAGGTCGCTCCTCAGATAGAGACCGTTTTCAGCCTCACGATTTCAAGCAGGCTCGATGATGATGGCACTGCGCCCTGTGAAAAAATATTGAAAGACCTTGAAGTGCCGTTTTATATCAATGGAAAGACCAATGTGGGCCTGGGCCGTCCCTTGTTTGAGGAGGTATAACTATGACGCATACATTACACCGGCGAGGATCGGAGAAAAGTTTAGGGAAGGATTATGTCCTGTTGTGCATGGCCGCCAAAGGGATCAATGAAAAAGGCTCTGAGGAAAAGATGCGGGAGTTTCTGAGGATTAATCTGCGTCATCATCCGGTCAATATAGGGGATATGAGAACAGGCAATATGTACAATGTACCCGTCGATGAGATCCTTAAGAAGGTCACCAGCACGAGCATTGTTCATGGTGTCTTCACCGATCGGGCCACGGTGATGAATGTCCTGAAGGATCTTAAAAAAGCGGACCTAGGGATGTCGGTCGTGGTCAGCGGCCCTTTCGGTTGTGTGGGGGAAATTTGCCGGGCCGCGGGACTCCGTCCCCATTCAGCGGATTACTCCGGAGACATCTGGGGGAAAAGGGATAAATTGCCCCCCAATGAAATGTTGGAATTGACCACCATGTGCGGTCACGCTATGGTCGCTTCTAATCTGGTAACATCCCTGATCGAGGAGATAAAAGCCGGTGAGAGAAGCCCCGAGGATGCCGGCAAAGAACTGGCCAAGGTCTGTGAATGCGGCATATTCAATCCGGTCCGTGCGGCCGAACTTTTAAGGGGACTGGCATCGAAATAGGAATACAAGGCTCCAGGGTTTAATATAATAGGACGGAATCCTGACTAGTTTTAATAAGGAGGTTTGAAAATGGGTCTTCCATTAGAAGGGATAAGAGTCGTAGATTTTACCCAGTATCAACAGGGAACGGTTGGCACCCTGCTACTTGCCGATTGGGGGGCCGATGTGATCAAGGTGGAGCCCAGATTGGTTGGCGAACCGGGAAGGACTTCCGGCCTGGCCTATTATCAGGCCCACAATCGTAATAAGAGAAGCGTGACGATTGATCTTAAAAAAAAGAAAGGGAAAGAGATCATCTATCGATTGGTTAAGGATGCCGACATCTTTGCCCAGAATTTCCGTCCAGGAGTTGCCGAACGTCTGGGTTTTGGATATGAAACCCTGTCGGCGATCAATTCCAGGATCATCTACCTGACCGGATCGGGTTTCGGATTGAAAGGACCTTGGAAGGACAAGCCAGGCTTCGATGCGGTCGGTCAGGCCATGGGCGGAATCATGAGTCTGGCCGGACCCCCTGGGTCACCTGACCTGCCGATTGGGGCCGCTGTCGCCGACCAGACCGGGGGATTCATGCTGGGGTACGGGGCCCTTCTGGCTTTACTCGACCGCGAAAAGACCGGCAAAGGTCAAATGGTTGAGGCCTCTCTTATGGGCAGTGTGATCGGACTGATAGGCTGGGTCATGCAAGCCTATCTCCTCAGCGGATACATACCAACGAAGGGCAGGGCCCGTGTCGGCTCCGGTGTCTTTTCCTGCACTTTGAAAGCCGGGGATGGGAAGTCTCTCATCATTCAGACCTTCGGCCGGGCGGCCAAAGAGAAGGTCTTTAAGGCGGCCGGTCTGGACCCCAAGGACCCTAGATTTGAAACAGGGGAAAAGATGAGGCAGAATATTGATGAATTGATCGGTGCCTTGGAAGGTTTCTTTTCCACAAAGACGAGGGAGGAATCCCTGGAGATACTGGGTAAGGAGGATGTGGTCTGTGCCCCTGTTTATAATCTCGCCGAAGTGGCTGCCGAACCCCAGGTGGCAGCCAATGAATATCTGGTCGAGATCGAACATCCCAAAGAGGGGAAAATCCGCATCCTGAACAATCCGGTGACCCTCGGAAGGCAGAAGGCTCGGGTTGGAGCTGCCCCGGAGCTCGGTCAACATACCGAGGAGGTCCTCAAAGAGGCAGGATACTCCGAGGCAGAGATATCCTCCTTTAAGGAGGCGGAAGTGATCTGATCCTCAGAAGGAAGAGATGTCCTTTTTTATCTATTCTCCAACCTGGCATTTGAAAAAATATCCCTGAGATCGGTGATGGTGTACATGTTTTCTTGGTAGTATCGGAGTCTAATCTTAAATCTTCATCTCGACCCACCGGATCGCCAGGAACCAGTTGATAATTGGGGAGTTTCTATTGCACATTTCAAATGGTAATCGTTAACGAACCCTCCTATTTACTGGTCCCATTCCAAAGGAAAATCCTCCTATTTACTATTCCCCAAAACGTGTATAATGTGTAATATTCAAAGGTCAGATCAGTAAGGGAACCAGTCTTCCAATTTCTACGCCTGTTAAGGTACTATACGCCCCTTTACAGGCATTACAGCAGAAAACAATTACAACAAAATAAGGGGAGGCATAAGTCAGTGATTACAGCCATACGAAACGGAAAAGTATTCCTGCCCGCCGCGACGCTTCAGGAGGTAACGGTCCTGATCTCGGGCGACAGCATCTCAGGCGTGGGTGTCGAGGGACAGGGACTTGAGGTCCCCCCCGGCGCGGCGATCTTGGACGCCCGTGGCAAAACAGTAATGCCGGGGCTGATCGACCTCCACACCCACCTTACCATCTACCAAGATCCTGCACTCCTGGGTGCAGGCGAAGGGAGGGCCGTCCTCCGCGGAGCCCATCTGGCCTTCCAAGCCCTCAGGGCCGGGATTACGGCGATGCGCGATATGGGTGGATACCACCACGTCGATATCGACCTGCGGAATGCAATAGACGAAGGCCTCATATTGGGGCCTAAGTTGCTGTGCGCCGGTAAAGTTATTGCCACTACCGGCGGGCATATCTACTATGTGGCCAGGGAGGCCGATGGGCCCTATGAGGTGCGGAAGGCCGCACGGGAACAGCTCAAGGCCGGGGCCGACTTCATTAAGGTGATGTGCAGTGGCGGGGTGGAGAGGGCCAGCGAGTCAGAGGACGCGGTGCAGCTCACCTACGACGAACTATGCGCGGCGGTCGAAGTAGCTCGCGACGCGGGTAGGATCGTGGCAGCCCACGTTCACCCGGCCCGCGCCATGAAGGAGGCCGTAAAGGCCGGGGCAGGCTCCATCGAGCATGGCTCATTCCTTGACTCCGAGTGCGCCGACCTCATGGCCGAAAAGGGCTGCTTCCTGGTACCTACATTTTCCGTATATGCATTTCTTGCATCTATAGGACCGACGGACCTTCGGGAACGGGCTAAGCGCGTGTCTGATCGCAAGTACGAGAGCTTTAGGTTGGCTGTGAATCGCGGTGTGCCCTGGGGCGTAGGCACCGATTCCGGCGCGTTCAGCCCCATGAAATCGCTAATTGACGAGATTATCATGACAGCCGAAACCGGTATCTCCAATGTAGAGATCCTGCGGCATGCCACTGCGGAGAACGCGAAGCTCGTGGGCCTGACCAACACCGGGTCCCTAGCCCAAGGTAAGAAGGCCGATATCATCCTCGTCGATGGTGATCCCGTGTCGAAACTGCGGGATCTGGACCGGGTTACTCACACGATACGGAATGGTGTGATCTATGAGTGGGCCACCTGGCCGGGCGCCTAGAAGCAAATGATTGGAGAGTCCAGAGATTCCCCAGTTCTGATCATCACTTTGACGGGACGGGGAATGCGACCGCTGTCCAGCGCAAAAAAAATCTTATAAAGACTTTATTACTAATGACTGATCCAATATGATTTCTTGGGATTTCCTTGATACTTGATTATTGATGATTGGATTTTTCGCTGAGTGCCCGTACCTCATCATCATTTACAGAGTGGCCGGTAAATGTCTCACCCGTCTGCCGTGCCAACCACAGTGCCGCTTCGGCAATCTGCTCCGGGCTCTTCATGTTTTTTAAAACGTCTTCCGAAAGATTATGTTTTGCAAAGACCGTTTTAAAACCATTCGTAGTCACTCCTCCTGTGGGGTAGAGGTCGTTAACGGCAATATTGTATGGTTTCACTTCTTGCGCCAGTCCCCACGCAAAAAACTCGATGCCAACCTTAGTAATACTATAGCAGACTTCGCCGGGAGGTGCCTGCCGCTTGGCCGCTATTGAAGTCATGCAGATAATGCTGCCGCTTTTCTGTTCAATCATTGTAGGCAGGACGGCTTTTGTGCACAGGAATGAACCGCGCAGATTGACCCGCATCATAAGGTCCCAGTATTTCACGGGCAGGTCAACAACAAAGGCGTTCAGGTTGGCGGCAGCGTTATTCACCAGAATATCGATATGACCCCACTCCTCCAGCACCCGCTTGGCCATGTTCTCAATATCTAAATCAACTGTGATGTCGGTTCTGACCGGTATCGCCGTGCCCCCTAGAGCGCGGATTTCTGCCACTGTCTGGTGAATGGTTCCCGGTAGTTTACTCATCCTTTCCTTTTCCGTACGAGCAACTACCGCGATTTTCGCGCCCTGTTTAGCAAAGGTCAGGGCAATCTGCTTGCCAATCCCACGACTACTCCCGGTTATAATGGCAACCTTTCCATCCAATTTCATTGTCTGTGCTCCTCTCAGAGGTTCAAATACTTCAAATTTATCAGTTTGACCATGGTGTTTCAATCTATTTGTTTAACAGCATGTTAGATATTGATTATTAGTCATGAGATATGAAAGGATATTGATAATTACCTATAAACCGGGTAACATAATGTAAAAATAAACCGTAATGGAGCGATACCAACGAACCGGCTCTGTTAAGTGCCGTTAATTACCGGGGTATTTGTCTTCTTCGTTGGGATTGAATTTATAATAACGTTTCCCTTGTACTTCGTTAAAAAGAAAATCAAAATGCCCTGATTCCCTTTCCATTTATAGAAATACTCTCCAAGCCGTCTCATTTGATCGAGGGGCAGATTGCATAGTTCAAACAGTAGTCGTTAAATTTCTGGTCTATCTTCTTAAAACATTTGTAGGTGTACTCGTTAAATTCTGTGCAGTGAGGCCATGTTCAGGGAAACTTGAGGATTTCTTCCTGAAGTTTTGTTTTTTAATTTTGGCTCTTTATGCTACATTACAAACGGTAATCAATTTGTATAGTACAACCCTGCATAGTCTCATTTTCTTCAGAAGATGCCCTCCGTCCCCTTGCCTTCCCCCTTTTGTTTCTTCTTGATCCTGTCTTTTTCATGTTTTATACTCTTCCCATCAAGAGGGAAATTCTTATCAAAGAATACTTCCAGGATTTCAGTAGATTAATATACTCAGGTGTGTTCTATATTTAGCAAGAAGCAAGGTAAGGACTTTAGATTTTCGGAGTCCTTATTGGCCGTGGACTATTTTTTCCTGTTTCTGCCGACCATGTACCCACGTCCACCTTATCCGGATGTTAAGAATCTTCTGATTGTGGTCGCGATGAAATTTATCGCGGCAGCGGATACCCGGACAATTGCTCTCCCAGCAGGCATGTCGCGTTAACCGGGGTTTCGAGTTGGGCTATGCGGGTCTTCGGCCGAAAACCCATCTGGTGTTTTGGATGTGGACGTTCGCGACCTACATCTCTGCAATGAATACGAAGCAGCATTATTTTCTCGATATTTTAGTGGGCGTAACGGTGATTAACGCCGCATTAGCACGGGCGTTATTTGAAAAGAAGGTGAAAATATGGTCGTCATAAAAGAAGTCGCAAGCAGACACGATCTAAAGCAATATATTCGATTTCCCTTTGAATTGTATCAACATGATCCATATTGGGTCCCGCCACTGTTATCGGACGAATATGCATATTATAATCCGCAAAAGAACCCGAATATCAGGGTGAATCCATATCATTTGTTCCTGGCGTATAAGGATCAGCAACTTGCCGGGAGGATTATGGCAATCATTAACCAACGCGCCAATAAATTCCGCAATGAAAAACTCCTGCGTTGGACGTTTTTGGATACAATTGATGATCCCGATGTCGCATCCGCATTGTTACGCGAAGTCAAAGTGTGGGGCAAAGGGCACGGTATGGAATTTGCGGTCGGTCCGAGAGGGTTCTCAGACGATGAGCCACAAGGGGCGATTGTGGAAGGGTTTGATCAACGGGCCCAAATTGCCACCCATTATAATCGTCCCTACCTCATCCAATATCTGGAGGAGGCTGGCTATGGCAAAGATGTGGACTGGGTGTGTTATCGCCTGGAAGTGCCAGAGGAATTACCACGTTTTTATCAGGTCATCTATAAACGACTTCAGAATAAGCACTTTACCTGTCGCAATCTCAAGAATAAAGCCGAAGTCAGAACGTATATCATCCCGATCCTGAAATTGTTGAATGAAACCTATAAAGATTTATATGGCTTTACCCCATTGTACGAAGAAGAGTTCCAGGCGCTGGCGAAGAAATATATCCCGATTTTAATGCCGCACTTCATCCATATTATTGAAGATCGTGAGCAGCAACTCATTGGTTTTTCCATTACGATGCCGGATGTTACAGAGGGGTTGCAAAAAGCGAAAGGGCGACTGTTTCCGTTTGGGTTCTGGCATATTTTGAAAGCCATGAAGACCTCAAAAATCTTACAATTTCTGTTGATCGGGATCAAAGAAGAATATCGGAAACGGGGGTTGTTTGTTTTGTTTGCAGACGCATTGTTAAAAGAAGTCAAGGCTGCCGGGATGACCACCGCCTATAGCCATTTGCAGCTCGAAGAGAATCGGGATATAAATACCTGGTTGGAGCATTTAAATGGCACAATTTTCCGTAGATACCGGGCGTTTATCAAGAAGTTATAAGCGCCGAACCATCAGCCTAATTCAAAATACCCCCAGGGATCCTGAAAGCAAGGCCTTTTAGATTCATTCACAAACCACTGCTGCAGGTCTCACGAACTCCTTTGCAGTACTGAAAAATTAGACACCCAAAAATACGCTTTCAATCAGTAGTCGTTAACTTGTTGGTCTATCTTCTTAGAACATTTGTAGGTGTACTCGTTAAATTCTGTGCAGTGAGGCCATGTTCGAGGAAATTTGAAGATTTCTTCCTGACCTTCCCCCTCAAAGTGGACACATGGTTAAGTTTCATTAAGGAGCTTTTCATACTGCTCCGGGCTTCTGTACCCTAGGGCTGAATGGCTCCTCTGACGATTATAAAACACTTCCACGT
>JBEKPQ010000107.1:0-13146 GCA_049520575.1 Thermodesulfobacteriota bacterium
TCCATTGGAACCCCTTAGTTAGAGGATCACCGAAAAAACTCAGAAAATTTATTTTAAAATTTATAGTCCATTTTTACCATAAAATCGATAAAGTTTAAATACCTTTTCGTTGATTACCGTTTGAACTCAGCATGTCGCCCTATCAGAAAACGATTTAGCATCCATAAGAAGTGGCAACCTCAAAAACGCTGATTAAAGAAGCCGCATCATTAATCAGAATCTTGCCGTGGGGTTGAATCCCAAAAAATCTCCAAAGGTTTGGATGGCGATGACGGCGCCGGGGAAGGGATCATTTTCGGAAACCGCCTCCTGAAGAAAGACCTCCGCTCTCTGTCTTCCGAGAGGAACGCACGAGTACAAGTTCGTCGTGAACGGTGTTTGGTCCGCCGATCAGAAGTGCCCAGACTTAACTACGAAATTTTCGGCAAATTCCACGTTGTGGCCTAAACTGTACGACCGTCAGGCAAGTGCCATGTATGATCAGATGAACAACTTCAGGCGCGTTCTGAACTGGGCGTCACACCTCAGGATCAATCAACCTCAGGATCCATCAACAGCAGACGCCAGGGTTGATCCCTGTATTGCCACAGCGGCGACGGCAGACTGCCGCTATTGCCGTTGAATGTAACCGCTCCAGTCTGCGCCAGCGCCCTGCCATCCATTGTTGAGCTGGCATTCATCGTGATGGATGCATATGCCATTATGGTTCCCTTGAAGACTGAGGACGTTTGAAGAGTCGCTGAACTGCCGACCTGCCAGAAAATGTTTCCGGCCCGTGCGCCGCCGGTCAAAATGACCTGGCGCCCGACGCCCACGGTGAGTGTGCTTGCCATCTGGAACACCCAGACATCATTCGGACCACCATTGAGCGTGAGATCCGCCAGGGTTATGCCATACGAGCCCGGCGCGGATTTATAGACACCAGGGGCCAGAACTCGCCCACCTAACTCGCCGTTGCCCACATTGATACCTCCTGGAAGCTGAGCCGGGCTGGCGGCGATTATCGCGTCGTTCAAGTCGAGTTGGGCCTGGGCGGCGATCGGGCCGCCGTTGTATATTGTCCCGTTGATCTGTGCCGGCGGGATTCCCTGCGAACCAGCAGGATATAACCCGACATCCCCATTAATGATGCCACCACCTGTTGAGGTGATCGTGGAGTAGGCCAGAATCGCGAAATGGTAGCACGATTTAAGGTTGATCGGCGCTGGGCTTGCTGCCATCACGGGTTGCGTCAACGTAACGGCCACCGCAAGGACAAGGCCCATGAGAATCTGTTTCGTTCCGTTCAATTTAAGTGCCCGTGGGGCGTGCATATGCATCGAACATGTTATTCTCTTGTTGGGGGGTATCATTATCCGTGTCTTCATTTTTTTATTCCTTTCGGTTTGTTGGTTGACCTTGTCGAACTGCTCCGTCGTGGTTTTGCAATTGTCTTCCGGCGATATTTCGGAATCCACACAAGGTGATATTTACACGCCCACTTAACATGTGGAAAACTCTGTAGGTCTTTCATGCTAATCTCCTTCCCGACCTACCCCTCCTTTGGGGCCATCGGGAAGGAGATTTTATCACGACTGACCGGCAGAGCCTATTAGGTTCGCACCAGCTAAGCTGGTAATTTAATCTTTATTATTAATTTTTTTTCCTTGTGTTCTTAATCTGTTATGGATTGTTTACAAAGATCCCCGAGATAATGCTTGTGTTTAGGTCCAGATAAACCGTCACCGTCTTGCCTAAACTGATAGCGGTGAAGGCGGTTGCCAGTTGCTGGTTTATCTGGGTCGATAAACAAGTATACCAGGCCAGCGGAACGCTTGTACCTGACATCAGGATAAAAGCCCCTCCGCCAATCGGCCCGGCTGAACTTATGGCAATCGTATAATACCAAGTATTTGCTGCCTGTGTTTCCGATTTCAAGGCAAAAAATGTAATCGCCGTCAATAATACCAACACCAGGATAAAAGATCCCTTTTTAAAACTTGTTCTCATGACCATTCTCCTTTCATTCATCTTTATTTGTGTTAAAGTAGTACTCATCGTAATTTCCTCCTTTTAACTTTGTTGAACATCTGTATCAGTTTCGGATTCTTCCGTTGATCGCGCACTTCGTATAGGATTTCGATTTGACTGCTGGGCTGTCATCCCTTCTCCATCCTTATTAATTGAACCGGATCTGTTATGGATCTTTATTCGCTTACAAAGATCCCCTGGATAGTGTATGGGGCGTTGCCTGGGTCCATATAAACCATCACCGTCTTGCCTAAACTGATAGCGGTAAAAGCGGTTGCCAGTTGCTGGTTTATCTGGGTCGATAGACAGGGATACCAGTTGTTCGGAATTGAGGTACCTGACAACAGGATAAAAGCCCCTCCGCCAATCGGCCCGGCTGCAATTATGGTGATCCCCGAATAAAAATTCAATGTTGGTGTAAATGCGGTTGTTACAGCCTGGGTTTCCGATTTCAAGGTAAAAAATGTGATTGCCGTCAAGACCACCAACACCAGGATAAAAGACCTCTTTTTTAAGTTTGTTCTCATGAACATTCTCCTTTCGTCCATCTTTATAAGTGTGTTAAAGTAGTACTCATCGTAATTTCCTCCTTTTAACTTTGTTGAACATCTGTATCAGTTTCGGATTCTTCCATTGATCGCGCACTTCGTATAGGATTTCGATTTAACTGCTGGGCTGTCATCCCTTCTCCATCCTTATTAATTGAACCGGATGATGAAACAATCGTCTGCGACAGTTCCATGCGCTTCTCCGAAGGAACCTTCATCCCTTCGTCTGATTACCAGGATTATAAGATGGTTAATGCAAAGAGGTTGCCAAAAATCCGAAAAAAAAAGAAATTCCGTAATCTAATTTTATATCATAAGGTTAGATTAACAGGAGAGAATAGGTCGGATGTTTGAAATGATGAGTGGAGCCTCCATATTTAGTGGAGCCTCCATATATGGTGGGAACCTTTGAGGGTAACCGGACAACTTAGCGGGTATCTGAATCTGGGATTGTAAAAAAGAAAAACCGGAAAAGATGGGGGACTTAAAGAGGCGAATTCAAATCAGGGGTCAACCTAACATAATTTCTGAATCAACCTTGCCCAATTCTAATTATGAGGATGTATAAAAACATTTCCTCAACAATAGTATTTTTCAGCAATCTCCGATATAATACATTGCCTGTTATGGCTCCGCTGTATTATATAAAGAAACCCTTTTTCTTATTGGAGGAGATGATGATGAAGAAAGTATTTTTGATCGTCGCCGTTATCTTGTGTTTTGTTTCTTTTTCCATTGCCGGCGACCTTGGTCCGATTAAGTTACTGCCGCCCGATCTAAACGGTGGGAAATCCTTGATGCAGTCTTTGAAGGAGAGAAAAACATCCCGTTCATTCAGTACTAAAAAACTACCGATTAACGTGCTTTCGAACCTGATGTGGGCGGCCTATGGCATCAACCGGCCGGATAGTGATAAACGCACCGCACCGTCCGCCAGTAACCGGCAGGGAGTCGACATTTATGTTGCTATGGAAGAAGGCCTTTATCTTTATAACGCAAAAGCTCATGTGCTCGAACCTATGCTGAAAAGTGATCTACGCAAGAAAACAACCATGCTCCTGCAACCATCAAGAAGCTCGGTAGAAGATGCACCACTGCAATTGATCTATGTGGCGGACTATTCAAAGATGAGCTTTTACACGAACGATGAGGAGAAAAAATTCTATTCGGCTGCGGATACCGGTTTTATTGCCCAGAATGTTTATCTCTACTGCTCTTCCGAAGGACTGGCCACAGTCGTTCGCGGTATGGTCGACCGGGACGTCCTGGCCAAAGACATGAAGCTTCGCGACAAGCAGAAAATTATTCTGGTTCAAGCAGTAGGCTATCCAGAATAGCAAATATAGAACGATATTTCACAGGACAGGAAGGGTCAATATGTCTGATAGCTAACGAGTACACCTACTACTCTTGCTTGGGAACTGGACAGAAAAATGAGGATTACAGATTGTACTGTAGCGCCTAACAGTGCTTCGGAAGCCCTAGCAGGTCAGCATCTGACCACGCCTTGTGAGAACATAGGTTGGTCAACCATCCATAGCGGGAAAGGTCTTGTTTGTCTATTGTTTCTCCTTTACTGTCAAAACCGGTTGTCACTGAGAGGTGCTAATTCTTAAGCAGCAACAGCAGCCAGGGTAGGGATGTTTTTAACAGCCTGTCATAGGTAAAGTTATCAAAGTAGGGATGGAAACTGACCGCAGCCTCTGAGTAGACTCCAACATAACCTCCCATCAGCACCGGGCCATAGGTTATCCCATCATCCGTATACGAGAAAGAAACGGAGGGAATGGTCGGCATACCGGATAGGGTGACCGTGATATTATTGCCTATAACCTTCATGGACAAAGTATAGTAATTAGTTGGAACAATATCCCCTACAAAGCATTGGATATTTTTCAGTATTACGGCATAAGTGATCGAGCCTATCTTCCAGTATTTCGCCAGCACCAACCTGGTGGTATGAGTAGTGCCTTGAATATTGGTGTAAATATAACTGCTATAATAAGAAGTTCTATCGGAACAACGACCAACCAGCCCGGCGTTAAAGGAATTGTTTGGAATTAGCGAGTGCTTGATCTGAGCCGAAATTGTATAATCAGAGGCGTCACTGGGATGGACAAACAAATCCGAGTCATTTGGAGTGAACCAAAGGGCATTTCCCGTAACTCCTCCATTAGCAATGTACCACATCTTGTTATTCAGCGACTGCCAGCCGTCGGGGGGAGTCACCAAAGCTCCTACCGGATAACTGTCAAAATTATCGCCCTTCCACTGATTATCGGCAATAACCTTAGTGGGTAGCAATAAATAACCTATCAATAAGATTGACATAAAACACATAGAAACTTTGTTAAATCCCATAATTCCCTCATCATAGGCAACGTTAAAAAATTTATTGAAAATTATCACCATAACCGTTTGTACTCTTGCCTGATCCTCAAAATCTGTCAATCATTGACTACAGTCAACTATCATGAGTTCGCCGCATAGTTAAAAGATGTCCTTCGGGTGATTTGATAACAAGTTGCTTTTGATGGGAAGAGTATAAAATAAGAAGAAGACAGAATCAATAAGAAAAATAGGACTGACAGCCAGGAGCCAACGATTACCGTTTGAACTCTTTTCTTTTTTTAAAATGGAAATTTGAAGGAAGTTCTCGTTAACTGACCCTTCTCTTCTTTTCCCACCTCCGATCCATTCCATACCTACCTGCCAATAGGATTGAATCCACTGATTAGCCCCAATTTGGCCTTTTTGGCTTTGTCCCGTAGACAACACGAACAGGGTGAAAGAATAAAAAGATTAGTCCTGACCGTTCCACTTGCCACCATCCCAAACGCCTAAGGGTCCCTGCGTACTCGTGTGTGCAGTGTAAGTCGAGAAGGGCCAGACGGCCTCCAGGTCTCAGCACCCTTGAGATTTCTTCAATAGCTTGAACCCTACCCTCTCTGGTCGGGATGTTGTGTATGGCCAGGCTCGAGACAACAACATCAACGCTGTCATTTTCAATCGGCAGGGAGCGCATATCTCCCGTCCTAATCTCAACACGTTCAGCAACGTTCTCAACCCCTGCATTCATTAAAGCCGCCTCCGCTGTATTACCTGATAGGTCTCGACTCTGCCAGAGGTCGACTCCTATAGCTTTGCCTGATTTAAGGTACTTCGCGGCTTCGATCAATAGCAATCCGCGACCGCATCCTACATCAAGGATGTTCTCGTGCTCCTTGATCTGAAGAGAGCGAATGAGACGCCTGCGCTCAAGAAGCTTGCCAAACTTGCTACTCCATAACATTACAGCGGCTCCAAAGAGCATGACGCCGCCTGCCGAAACGCCCGAGACAAAAACCGAGATCACCAACACGGAGTGCTGAGGACCGCCAAGGATACGAAAGAGAAACCCCATAAGAATGCAGGCCAGTCCTCCGATGGAGAGCGCTGCAACAACGCCTGGGGCATCCAGACCATAATTAGCCCGAAACATAAGGGAATTACTCATGCATGATACCTCCTAAAGAAAGCCAGTCGCCAATCCTGGTGAACTACGTGATCCTCATTGGCGGCAACGCAGTCGGCGCCAATATCCGCCTTCACTTTCGGCGCGGAACTCGACGTAAAGCGCGAGGCGTTGTTCGACAATCGTTTCAGTTCACGGGAATGATGTCAACATAAGCAAACCCATCCCGTTCAACAATCTCGCCAACGTTGACTGGGATCGGCTTCCGAAACATGGGCCCACCCACGATGACCGTGTGAATCTCTCCATTCTCTCCGCACGGGTCGCATGCTTGTGGGAGTTCTGCAACCAACTCCCTCGACCATTTCCTTCCGGCAAAACGCGATGGCAGTTTCTTGAGATCAACACTACTGACATAGGCTTCCAGTCCTGCTGACAGCATTTGCTCCGCCAGTTCTTTCGTGGGGATTGTCCACAAAGGGAAAACGGGTTCAATCCCAGTTCCTTTCATTTGGTTCTCGCGATACTTGCGGACGTCCTCAAGGAACAAGTCTCCAAAAGCCATGCATTCAATCCCCCTGAAGGCGGACTCCATCACGAACTGCCGCATGATCTCGTCGCACTGCTCCATTGTGCATGAATCGGGAAGATAGATCGTCTGGAGCGGCAGCCCCACGGCGGCAGCCTGCCGCTCCAGCATTTCCAATCGCGTGGCGTGCATGGACACACGGTTGTATTTCTGGTTCATGACGGTAAACAGACCGAGAACCGCAATCGTCGGGTCTTGTTGGAGCAGGTGAAGCGCCCAGGCACTATCCTTACCGCTACTCCAACTCAGCAATGTTTTCTTGTTCATTTTTCTCCGTAAACCAAAAATGGGGGCAAATCTTTATCCTGGACTTTTGGCTGGCACGCACTCCTCATAATAAACCTTTTTTTTAAAAAATGTTTTGAATTGTCAAGATAAAGGATTTGACCCCAGTGAGACGCTTGTCGGCCGTCGAGAAAATGCTAGCCATCGGTTAGAAAGATGGATTTCTATTTCAAAAGCCATTTCAGCTACCGCTGTCGATCCGTGGCAAATTTTAACAGGAATTCTCGTTTATAGCATCATTGGGTAATAGGCCAGATGTAGCCCGGGATCAAATGCCGCTTTGCTCTTGCCATTAGCTTTTACCAAAACCTACCTTTTGACCACCAAAAACTCATTATAGGCCGGTTTTAAAGACCGGAATTGGCAGTATCACTTTTCAGATCAAATAGTTCACGTGGCCCGACCCCTTACCCAAATTTCAAAATTAACGATTACTGTTTGAAATGTGCATAAAAGGCAGGGTTCAACATATCCATTAATCTAATAGTAGTAACTGTAAAAACGGTAGGGCATAGGACTTCTTAATAATCATATCCGATCCATAACCAGTCCCTGCACTGTTGGTAGCTACAAGACGGTAATGATAGGTGATATTAAGGGTCAACCCGGTTAAATTGGCCGACACAACCACATCACTTGTGTCGCTGCCTGCCGACTGAGATGGTGTAGTATTCTCATATGCGGTGCTTGGCCCCCACTCAAAATAATAGGTCGTCGATAATCCCTTGGGATTCACTATCCCGTTTAAGGTAGCACCTGTGTCCGTCACCCCGCTGGCTGCACTGGTGATGGCTGTCGGTATCCTTGACGAAGTCGTGAAGGTCATGTCCTCGCCGTTGGTCGTCCCAACCGAGTTCACACCTACGGCACGGTAGTGATAGGTTGTATTCTCTGACAGCCCGGTTATTCCCTTGCTCACCGCGGTATCACTGGTGCCCGTTACCGGGCTCTGATCTGCGGTCACCGTGCTGCCGTAAGCGGTGGTCAGACCATATTGAAAGGTCACCGTGGTGCTGGCGTTATTGGCGTTCACCGTCCCGTTCAGGGTCGCCGAATGCTCAGTCACATTGGTGGCCGGGTCGGTGGTAACGCTTGGTGCTTAAGCAGAATCATATTCCCAGAAGTCTTTTGTTGATCCTGAAATATCCTCTCCCGTCCCGATGTAGCCCTTGCTCCCGATGGAGAAGCCGACGGCACTAAATCGCGCGGTCCCCCCGAAATCGGCCATCTGTGTCCAGGTATTGAGGGTAGGATCGTACTCCCAGAAGTCTTTTGTTGATCCTGAAATATCGTGTCCCGTCCCGATGTAGCCCTTACTCCCGATAGAGAAGCCTACCGCACCAGTTCGCGCTGTCCCCCCGAAATCGGCCTTCTGGGTCCAGGTATTACCCGCAGGATCGTACTCCCAGAAGTCACGGAAATATTGACTTCCTGAAGAATTCCATCCCATCCCGATGTAGCCCTTGGTCCCGATAGAGAAGCCCACGGCAGCATCTCGCGCTGTCCCCCTGAAATCGGCCTTCTGGGTCCAGGTATTGAGGACAGGATCGTACTCCCAGAAGTCTTTGTAATATGAACCAGCCGCCCCCGTCCCGATGTAGCCCTTACTCCCGATAGAGAAGCCCACGGCGGCTAACCGCGCTGCCCCTCCAAAATCGGCCTTCTGTGTCCAGGTATTGAGGGCGGCAAAAAGCATATTGACGCCAAGGAAACTTGAGACCATGGCAATGATGACTATGATACATTTCTTCATATGTACCTCCTCCGCCTGTTTTTTATGCTCATCGTCTTTTCTGTCATTGTCCCTCATTTCAATACACCCATAGTGTTCAAATCTTCAATGGTCACCGTAGGCGGCATCTCGTTGTTCCGAATCTTCTTCACCACAAATTCGGCTACGGTCTGCGCCCTTTCCCTGGTAGTAAAACCATCATTGCCCGGCAATCCCGGTATATTGGGCTGATGTACTAAGGGCCTCTTATATAAAAGAATGTCATACCCGAAGGTATTATTGGCTGAAGGTATTATCTTTATGGTTATTTCCGCGTTGGCGTAGGGGTTAGTTTGTTCTTTTACTTCTTTTTTACCGGCGGCTTCATCCGCGAATAGTGATGTTCCGGTATGGCAGACAACGATGAATATTATAAGCAGAACTGCAAGGAAGATATGAGTTGTACTTTTGTTATTTCTCATTTTGTAATTAAACCATATAGGGTAGAATTGGCCCCGATTGATAAATAAAAACCCCACCTCTCTATTGAGAAATGGGGTTTATTATTCTTCCATTGGAACTCCTTGTTTAAAGGTTGCCAACAAGAAAACTTAATTAATTGGTTATAGATTTTTTATACCTCAATTGCCAAAAAGTCAATAAATTTCAAGAACCTTTTCGTTGATTACCATTTGAAGTCTTGTATTTTTTCTAACGAAAAAATCAGCCGGAGCGTAGCGATCGGCTGGATTGACCTTGTTGGGGTTTACTGAATTCCTATCTGGTAAAGCATCACTTCAAAATCGACTCCTCGCGCAGCCTTGATAAGCTGTTCATCAACATCGAATGCCAGAATGAGCCCACGAACCTTCTGGCTTGCCTTAGCGATGTGCTCTCTGACGTCAGTGATATACCGCGCCAATTGCCCGATAGTTTCATTTGGACCATGCTTCTTGAGTTCAACAACAACCAAATCACCTTTTGAATCTTTGCAAAGGATGTCGATCCTATTTCCAACTGAATATTCCTTCTGCCGTTCGACAATTTCAAGCCCGATCGAACGAAGAGCATTCTTGGTGTCCAGTAAATTCTCAACCTCGGACTCGGAAACCCCGATGTGTAGCCTGTTCTTGTAGTTGAGCTTAAGATTTTGAGTGAAGTTCCTTATACCGAGCAACTCGTAGTAAGTTTGTTCCGGAATGTCAGTTGATGGTGAACGCGACAAGAGGTTTGTGTATTTGACTGGCAATGTGTGTTGATGGATGGGGAAATCCCATTCATTAACCTCATCGATTTCGTAATAGTGGTCACCCTCATGATCCTGCTTGCCTGTTGATGATATTGTGAAATCTCCGATAAATTCCATATTTCCAAAAACTTTCAGAATACACTTGTCACCCGTTGTGAACTCGTAAGCTCGTTTACTGGGAGTGAATCGCCGCATACGGAGAAAGTTGTCGGCGGTCCACTTGGAACTCCATTCTGTTGTGGTCAAGTCCCTTGAGTGCTTCGAACTGACAATCCAGTATTTCATCTTTTCGCTTCTCCTTTTTCTGCCCCAACAAGTTGTTCTAAAGTTTTCTGCATAACTTCACAAAGCAAAGGCTTCCTTTGGTGAGAGAAACCCCAATCATTGGTCTGGTTTGGTTGGCTTATGGTTTTGCCTACCCCCCTCAGATTCTTTGTAATCTATTATAAACAATAAATATTATCTTAACAAATGATTTTATCGCCTAAAATTTGAGCCATGTATATTCTTCAAATCGACATGACATACAGAAATAGGAAAATTATTCATTTCGGCCTTCTCTCCCATATTTCAAATTTAAACCCATCCCGTGAAGCATTGTTATCTTATTGACTGAATCCTAGAAATCCTTTATAATTACTATTTAAAATATTCTTTTAATTTTATATCGTTATGTCATTTTTGACATAATAGCCTTGTTGGTCTTATTATGGGGAAAAGAAGTTTGCTTTCTCCAATTAGACTGACAAAGTTAAGGAGGAACGGAAATGAAAGGTGGATATGCCGGCAAAATGCTGTTTGTGGACCTGACCAAAAGAAAGATCGAAGAGAAGGAACTCAGCGAAGAAATGGCCAAACGATTTATCGGCGGCTATGGTATCGGGGCTCGGGTTCTTTACGACCTGATGAAACCTGGGGTCGATCCCCTTGGACCGGATAATGTCATCGGGTTTATCACCGGACCGTTGAACGGCACCGGGGCCTTTATGGGAGGAAGGTACACCGTGGTCTGCAAATCACCGGTAACCGGCGGCTGGAATGATGCCAACTCCGGTGGCTTTTTTGGCCCGGAGCTTAAAAAAGCCGGATTCGATGCGGTTTTTATTTCAGGGGCGGCCAACAAGCCGGTTTATATCTGGATTAATGATGGAAAGGTTGAGATCCGGGATGCCTCCAAATTATGGGGCAAAGACTGCACAGAGACCGTGGATGCCTTGATTGAAGAACACGGGGATAGAATGCTTCGGGCCGCATTGATAGGACCGTCCGGGGAAAAATTGTCCTTAATGGCTTGCGTCATGAACGACCATCACCGGGCAGCCGGCCGCGGCGGTCTGGGGGCCGTTATGGGATCGAAAAAATTAAAGGCCGTTGTGGTTCGGGGAAAGCAAGAGGTACCGGTGGCCGACCCTGAAAAACTGAAAGAGATCAACGATTCCGTTAGGGCGGCTATGAAGGATGGGCCGATGGCCCCGGTTGTCAAGGCCTTTGCTGAATTGGGTACCGGCATGGGAACCGGGGCCAATGCCCTTTCCGGAGACACACCGGTAAAGAATTGGGGAGGGGTCGGCATCGTCGATTTCGGAGAAGAAAAGGCTCATAAACTGGACGCCATTCACATGGACAAGAAGTTCAGGACCAAGAAGTATGCCTGTGCCAATTGTGTTATCGGCTGCGGGGCTGATTATGAGGTTAAGGAAGGCCCGTGGCCCCTTAAGGAAACTTATCGGCCAGAGTACGAGACCTCGGGGGCCTTCGGCACCTTGTGCTTGAACGACAATGTGGAATCGATCATTAAGTGCAATGACATCTGCAACCGCTACGGCCTGGATACGATTTCTGTGGGGGGAACGGTGGCCTGGGCCATCGAATGTTATGAGAATGGAATCTTTACCAAGGAAGAAACCGGCGGTATCGAACTGACCTGGGGAAACGCCAAGGCCATTGTGGACCTGACCCAGTCCATAGCCGATCAAACCGGATTTGGAAAAATTCTGGCCCTGGGTTCGGCTGCGGCTGCCGGGAAATTAGGTAAGGGGGCTGAGTATTTGCAGACCGTGCAAGGCATCGAACTGCCAATGCATGATGCCAAGCTGGCCCCGGGATACGCCCGGACCTACCCGATTGACCCGACCCCGGCACGTCATGTTAAAGGAGGGACGTGGATGGGGCAGGCCCGCAAAGCGAACAGATATGATTACAGTAACACCGGACCGACTGATGTGAAAATGACCCTCCCTACGGAGATCCTCAATGCCTCCGGGAGCTGTTTATTCGGTGGGTTTGTCGGTCTTAGGGACATGGTTCCAAAAATGGTGGCGGCGGTAACCGGATGGGAATTTGATGAGGCCTTTCAGAAGCAAGCCGCTATGCGTATTTTTAATATGAGACATGCCTTCAATCTCCGTGAAGGTCAAAAACCGATGGATGTTAGGGTTCCAAAAAGGTTGGTCGGTGAACCGGCCCAGACTGAAGGACCCGTTGCGGGAGTCACGATCGATCACCAGGCCCTGGCGAAGAATTTTTTTGCCGCCATGGACTGGGATGCGGAGACAGGAAAGCCCAGCCGACAATCCCTTGAATCCTTGGGCGGGATGGAGGATGTGATCAAAGATCTTCATGGATGACGACTTCGTAAAAAGTCCATCTGCCGTGTTGCGCTGCATCCTTCGTCATTGCGGCGTACTTCTATGTACGCCTCATTCCTCAGGATTTGCGCGCCTTGCAGCTGAAACATTTTACTGTGTCGTCCCATTTGATGACCTCTTACAAGATCATTTTAGATGATCAATAGCTATTTGACGCCCCGAGACCTTTAAATCTTAGACCTTGAACCGATATTTTATATTAAACCATGATAGTGACTGTTAAATTCTTTTCCTTTTTACGTCAAATCGTCGGGGTTGATCAAGTATCTGTTAATTTAATCGATGAGGCCACGGTGGCGGATTTGCTGAAATCACTCAGCGTAACATTCAACAGCCTTCCCTTAAAAACCGAACAAATGGCCATTATGGTCAATCATAAGAATGTCTTCCTTCATACCATCTTAAAGGAAGGGGATCAGGTACTATTACTTCCCATCATGGAAGGGGGATGAGTTGAAGCGAAATTAAAAATCAAGAATCCAGAATTCAGAATAAAAATTCTTAATTTTTTCATTCTATGGTTTATTTTCATACTTCGTGATACTCCATAGGGACATGAGGGTTTATCCCAAATAATTAATCAAATGATCGCAACCCAAAAATACGAAGATGTCCTGCAGATCAGGCTTTGCAGATACCCCGAATTAATTCC
>JBEKPQ010000108.1:0-13044 GCA_049520575.1 Thermodesulfobacteriota bacterium
CAAGACAAAATCTTGCGGTTTGAAATTCCCAATGCGAGGTAAAGAAGGCTCGAAGTTTGAGCTATAGAGAATCGGCCTTGGTAGCCGATGGTTTAAATCTCCCGCCGACTTGATATCGATTACTGTCCGTTCTTCTGGGGTAAGATCACCATGATCTACATACCGAAGCTCAAAAAGGGAGTGGGATAAAACATGAAAATACTTATTGCCTCTTTATCTGTTTCAGCAATTCGTTGATCGCCTTACTCTGATCCTCGGTTATATGACGGCAATTGGGTTCGGCTGGGAACTGATTATGGACTACTTCTTTGACAAAGGTTCCCATTGCCCTTAAGGTTCGTTCCTCAAAAGTATCATAGAGTTTATTATAATAATGAGTCACTTTACCCATCCCGAGCATTTCCGGTGCAATCAAAACCTGCCCATCCATAAATCTACCCGAGCCCACTTTAAGCTTCCCTTCTCACCACCATGTTCAGTCACCCTGGCTCGCCATAGGGGAATGGACCTTTTCATTACTCTTAAAACCGAATTTCTGACTTGAGCAGGAATAATATTGACTCTAATACTTAATGTCCGAGGACTACTTTGACGATCAAAGCCACCATGCTGCGAAATAAAGTCGAGAAAAATCGAACCTGAGAACTTAGACCACCTATCCTGCCGAGAAGGACTACCTCAAAAACAGTTTAATTTTAAACAAGGGTGAGAATCTTGAAATTTTTCATTCTTGGATCAATGGCAATTACCCGAATTTCTACTTATCGCCGGTCCAGGGCCTGGTATTATCCAGGAGATAGTCGGCGATATTTTCATAGATGCAGTCCCGGCAGATGTGAACCAGCATCATGCTTTCGATGTGGCGAAAGACCATAAGTTCCGGAATCACTTCCTTGCAAACAAAACACCGGTCAGGTGCGTCTTTCTCGTGAAATCTGTAAGAATTTTCGTCATCGTACTGCATAGTTTAATATCGTCTAAATTTTATTATTAATCACCATGCCCTTCAGGGCAGACGAATTTTATAATCATAACATCATTCCCTCGAAAAAGGGAACCCGAATGTTTTGCTTCCCCTTCACAGTGCTCAAGGCTTCGGCTCACCCACATGACACCGGGAAATATCATCATGAAGGCAAGTTAAGTATCTATGCACAGTTTTTGGCTTAAGAAGACGTTTGAGAAACTCCCGTTGAGGACAAACGAGCGGGGATCTTCAACATGAATGTGGTCCCTTCTCCTTCCTTTGAGGCGGCCGAGATTTCCCCTCCATGAGATTCCATAATTTTTTTACAGAAGGTAAGGCCGAGACCGGAGCCTACCTGGCGTTCATCCTTACCCTTCACCCTGAAAAAGGGTTCGAAGATAAAGGGGAGCTTATCCTGGGGAATGCCGCTCCCGGAGTCGGCTATACTAACCATGACGAAATAGTCTTCTCTCTGAGCCGATAGGGTTATTTTCCCGCCCTGGGGAGTGTATTTGGTTGCATTGCCTATGATATTAGTAAACACTCGCACCAGGCTTTCCTCGTCCCCGATAATATCAAGCAGCTTATCCGGCACATTGATTTCCAGACCAATGCCTTTCGCCTTACAAACGGGGTTCATTTCTTCTTCAATCCTGGCCAGAATGTGAGACAAGCTTAAGGTCTCCTTTTTTTGAACAAAGGTACCGGCTTCTATTCGGCTAATATCCAGCCAATGTTCAATGAGTTCTTCAAGACCTTGGATGCGTATGCTGCACCTTTCAATGATCTCGGTGACATCTTTATCAAAGCGATCACCGGCAATGGCTTTCAGGGATTCGATATATTGTCGAATGACGACGAGGGGGGAACGCATTTCGTGGCTGACAAAGGTGATGAAGATTTTCTCCATCTGCTCCTTTTCTTCCCTCAGCCTTCTGGTTTCCATCTTAAGTGTGCGATGATCGAGGCCTCGCCTGGCGACGCTCCTCAATTGATCCGGGCTGAAGGGTTTGGGAAGGTAATCGTAGGCCCCTTTCTGTATGGCTTCCACTGCGGATAAAATCGTCGCGTATCCGGTGATCATAATCAGTACGATGTCGGGGATCTCTTTAGACAAGATATCAATGATTTCCATCCCCGAGATACCCGGCATCTTGAGATCCACAAAGGCGATTTCCGGTTTATTCTCCCGGGCGATTTTGATGCCTTCAACTCCCTCCCCTGTGGCTATAACGGAATATCCGGATTTTTCCAGCGACTGTCTGCACCCGTCCCGTAAGGATTCCTCATCATCGATTATTAAAATCAGCGGCTTTTCATTTTTCATCGCATCACTGGGCACCCAGTTCATGGGCAATGAACCGGAGAAGGTCTTCCGCCTTCACGGGTTTATGCAGCACCTTGTTTACCTTGGGAAAGTTCTCGGGCGGTTCAAAGGACTGATAGGGGCCCTGGAGGTCAACGGCACTCAACATAAATAGCGGTGTATTCTTTCCCGTATCGGTGGCCCGAATTTTATTCAGTACCGAGAATCCTTCGCCCCAGGTCTCCATCATCATATCAATGATGGCCAGGTCCGGAGATACGGATTTCCACATCTCCACGCCGTTTTTCCCGTCTTCGGCCATAAACACCTCATACCCACCTTTTTCAAGGATAAGCTTGGTGGCAAAGAGAAAATCTTTGTCATCGTCGATTAAGAGAATTTTTTTCTTTGCTGCCATGGTCATTCACCTCCATTTTTTTATTGATAATATATATAAGCAATGATGATGCCAGATTGTAACACCATGATATATTTAGATTTTTTTTTACAGATAAGACAAAAAAACAACTATGAGGGGTAAAAATCCCCGTTGGTGAGGCGGATAGCCCCCTGAATCAAAATATCGGTTTGTTGGGTTCTTACACTCTCTAATCTGAGAATTTAACTCTAACATTCCAGGTCAGGGTAATCGGGGAGTCTTGTTTTTAAGTTGTCCACCCATAAGCCGAAAGCTTCTTTGCCGGGCCCAAACATGAACTTGATATCGAAAGCAGGCCGACACCATTGCCCGAAATAGGCTTAGGGGACCGGGGGGCCATCCCGGCCTGTCTCGAATCAAACTTAACTTTTCTGGCCGGATGGGATAAAAATTTTCCTTTTTGATTTTAAGGCAGTTAATGCTGCAGTCGATCAATATAATGACGCTGCCATAGGGATTGGGGGTTTTACGGTTCCTCAATACTGATACCGTAATTACGCATCTTTATCCGAAGGGTCTTCCTGTCAATGCCCAGGAATTGAGCCGTCTTGTTGATCTGGTAGTGAAAGTGGCGCAGGGCTTTGACGATATGTTCTTTTTCCACATCGATCAGAGTCATCCTGCCGGTCATAGAATCCAAAACAGAGGCCTTGCTATGGTCGTTTTGCCCGTAATAGAATATATCCGAAAGGTCGACAACCTCATGGTCGCAGAGTACACAGAGGCGTTCTATGGTATTCTTCAGCTCCCGTACATTGCCCGGCCATCGATAAGCGACCAAGGATTTTTTGGCTTCTTCCGAGAAGCCTCTAACCTGGCTTTCGTACTTGGCAATAAATATCTCCAGGTAATGCTGGGCAATGGGCAGGATATCGGCTTTATGTTCACACAATGGCTTTATATGGAGCGGCACAACGGAAATCCTATAAAACAGATCCTCCCTGAACCTGCCGGAATCAATTTCCGACCTGATGTCTTTATTGGTGGCGGTGATAAGCCTGACATCGATCTTCTCGGGCGACGATCGGCCAACCTTGGGCACTTCCTGTTCCTGGATCACCCTAAGCAGTTTGGCCTGTATGTTGAGGTTGATGTTGGAAATCTCATCCAAAAACAAGGTGCCCTTGTCGGCCATCTGAAAGCGGCCCTCCCGTGATTCGGTGGCCCCGCTGTAGGCCCCCTTGACATGTCCGAAAAGTTCGCTTTCCATGAGGGTCTCCACCAGCGAAGAACAGTCAACGGGAATAAACGGCTGATCACCCCTTTTGCTGAGGTTGTGGATGGTGCGAGCGACCAGTTCCTTGCCTGTCCCGCTCTCTCCGCTAATGAGAACGGTGCTGTCGGTATGGGCAATTCTACTAATGGATTCTTTGAGCTCTTTCATGTAGTCGCTGCTGCCGATCAATAAGGAAAGTCCTTTTTCTACTCCGCCCCCATCAAACTGTTTCAAAGCCTCTTCAACCGCCCCTCTCAGAGTCGCTGCCGAGTACGGCTTGCTGAGAAAATTAAAGGCGCCTTGCCTCATCGCCTCGACCGCCATCGGTATGCTGCCATAACCGGTAATGATGATGACTTTGGCCGAGATGTTTTTTTCGACTTTGAGCTTCTTGAGAATTTCCAAACCATCCATTTTGGGCATCCGGATATCCAGCAGAATGACATCATAAATATTCTTGAGGGCCATCTCCTGCCCCAAAATGGCATCGCCGGTACTTTCAACCTGGAAACCTTTCCGGGACAAGACCTGCGTGCATCCGTCGCGTATGGATTCTTCATCATCGATGATGAGGATTTTCTTTTTCAAGGTCATCTTTTCTTCTTTTTTCATAACTTAAAAAAATCGACTGAAAAAATCCCCATCCAGCCCGCTGAGTTTGCTGATATAGGAGGGAAGCGAAATGATAAAGGTCGTGCCCTTTCCGGGTTCGCTTTCCGCTTCGATGAGACCGTTATGCTTTTTGATGATGCCGTAGACGATGGAAAGTCCCAGGCCTGTTCCCTTACCGGGGTCTTTGGTCGTAAAGAAAGGCTCGAATATATGCTGAAGATGTTCCTTGTCTATCCCTTCACCGGTATCCGATACCAATACTTTTATCGAATTATTGGAGGTAAGCCCTGTCGTTATGGTCAGCAGTCCTTTGCCGTTCATGGCATCGGCGGCATTGATGTAAAGATTTAGAAAAACCTCCTCCAACCTGGCCCTGTCCCCGATGATTTCCGGAAGATTTTCTGCCAGACTGGTTTTAATTTCAATGTCGTGAAACATGGCCTGTTGCTTGATAAGATTAAGAGAAGTATTGACGACATTGTTGATCTTGAGAGGCACCATATCGCCTGTAGGTGTCCTGGCAAAGTCAAGGAGGCTCTGAACGATTTCTTTGCAGCGGTTCGTCTGGTAGATGATTTTCTGCATGTTTTCCCGGGCCGGGGAATCCTCCGGAATATCTTCGAGAACGAGATTGCTGTAAAGGAGGATCCCCCCCAGGGGGTTGTTGACTTCATGGGCGACACCCGAGGCCATTTCACCCAGGGCGGTCAATTTTTCCGCTCCGGCCAGTTGAAGGTAGGCCTTGTGCAGCCTTTCATTCTGGTCTTTCAAGGACTTGGACATAAAATTGAAGGCCTCATCCAGCATGTCGAATCCGGAGACGGTATCCGGAGTCAGTTGATAGTCTAAATTACCGGCAGCGATGGCCTCCGCGGCTTCCTTCAATATACGTAGCCTTTTGACGATCGTATTAGTCAGGAAAACAGAAATGATAAAGGCAATAACCACGGCCAGACCGGTGATACCGGTGTTGATCCATATCATATTCCAGCGGATATCCTTGTATTTGGACTCCAACAGACCAACATAGAGGACCCCAATGAGATTCTTATTCATATCGTAAATCGGAGTGTAAGTGGTGATATACCAGTCATCGACTACAAAGGCGCTGCCCACCCAGTCCCGGCCTTCGACGATGACCCGGTCATAAACCTCCTTGGACAAAGTCGTGCCGATAGCCCTCTTGTTTTCTTTGGTCATGACGTTGGTCGATATTCTAACGCCCCCCTGAAATATCGTGGCCACACCCATATCTCGGCCTTTGTATTTTTCCCCCTGATATACGGTTTCTTTGACCTTGTCCACGATAGTATTGTCTTTATTCAGGAGAACCCCCCCCATGATGGCCCCCAGCAATTTATTATCCTTATCAAAGAGGGGATAGGCCGCCATCATCACCATACCGTCGGACAATTGTTTCTCTTGGGTTTCATAAGAGAGCGGTATTTTGATGATTTCCATGGTGGCTCGATCAATGAGACCCGGATTCTCTCTGAGGATTTTATTGACGGCCAAAAGTTCGGTGGATAATTGCGGTGATTTGTTTTCCAGACATTTTTTTACCATCGGCAGCCAGAGCATATTGTCTCCCCTGACTCCCGGGTTCGCTGCCCGGTAGAGGACATTCCCGCGTCCATCGATCACCGTGATCATATCCAGGAATATTTCATCACTCTGAATCGGAGTCTTCTGTTCATTCCGAATTAAGCCTCGCAAAAAAGCCATCTTGGAGTAATCGTGGTTGACCATGATCGTTTGGAGATCCGAACTCTCGGCCGTGAAGAGAATACGGGTGGCGATCTTATCCAGGGTCTGGTTATAGATCAATTTTGCCGTATTGATGTCCTGCCGGACCCTGTTTTTCACCTCGTCTATGGTACTCTTGTTGATCGTCCATATGCCTATGAAGGTGGCCACGAAACCGGTCAGCAGCGTGGCAATCATGGATCCCACGACAATGCGGTTTTGCAGGTTTAATTTAAATAATTTATTCGTCAACCCGTTTAGAATTTTCATAGTGCATTCCAGTAGTATCTTCTCTCTTACCAAGACTAAATGGTTTGGATTATATCATGGAGGAAATCATTAAATCAATCGGTCTTTTACGACACGGGGTGTGGAGTGGGTATAAAGTTTATCGTCATAACCACCTGGGGATACTTTTCCCCCTGTGGGCAGAGATTTCGTAATGCGATATCGCTTTCCAGGCTTCATCGCACAAGCCCTCGGGTTTTGCATAACCCGTTTCAAAAATCTGTCCAACTTTATGGAAGGGGCATGGGACGATATTTTCAACGCCATATGCTTTGGCCAGCTTTTCGTTAAATTGGGTTTCCAATACCGTAATCTTACATTTCTCCATAGGATTTGCCTCCTCATTAATTGGGGCAGGGTGGTCTTCTTTTTAGACCGGTCGACTCAGTCGACCTTAAGAAAAGGCTTCCAAAGGAAGCCAGAGTTGCCACCCCTTAATTCCCAATCTTTTTCCCCGGCCAATAATGAGCCTTGTTCAAGATCAGGCCTATATAAAAGCCCGAAATCGGCTCAGGTGTTCGCCCTTTGCTTCTTAAAAAATTAGCCATTGGGCCGGGATGCTGGCAGAGAGTATCCTTGTGGATAATCCCTGAAAAGAAGACCACTCAGCCCCGGACGTTTCGTAAATATTATGATGAGACCGTTAATAAAACGGGTCATGGTCCTCTAAAGGCCGCTCAAAAAGCGCCTTGGATTGTCAATCGTCATGGTCTTGATCTGGTCATTGTTTATGCCGGCCTTCTTGAGGGCCGGTATGATGTTGCGAAAGATATTCGTAAAGGACCAGTTAAGGCCAACTTTTTTGGCCTCTTCTTCAGGCAGCCTGCCGCCCCGGCCATAGCCGCAAGCCGTGAAATCTTGGGACATCATGATGCGGTCGGCATAGCCCATCCCCAACAGGCCGATTAATGTGGCGATGCGTACCTGATCCGGAACAAACATTTCGATACCGAACCTGTCGAAGCCAATGTAGACCCCTCTGCGCAACACCTCCATCTGATAGGCTAAGGAAGGGTTGCCGCACATATGACCGATCATGATCTTTTGCGGAATCACGCCTTCACCGATGAGCAGATCCGCCTGCTCCGGTCCCATCGTTCCCGCTTCGGTGTGGGTCATAATGGGCGCACCAGTTTCTTTACCGGCTTGAGCCGCTGCCCTCAGCGTCGCTTCCTCGCACGGCGAGATACAATTCAATCCCGACGCTACCTTAATGACACCCGGCCTGATACCGCTTTGACCAATGCCATAAGTCAGTTCCTGCATAAAGCCTTCATAGAGCTCGGCCTTTATATCGCCGATTTTGTTTCTCTCTCTCTGCCGAAGATAGATCCATTTGCCCTCATTTTCCGTATACCGGCCTGTGGAACAGACGATATGAACCTGGAGTTTTTCTGAAACATTCCTCATCACATCGACATCCCTGGACAGATCGACAGGTGTGGCATCAATAATGGCATTTACACCATAGTTCTTCACCGGTTCGAGATTTCTCAAGCAAACATTAACAATTTTTTCCCGATTATAGGGCCTGGCCAACGGATCGCACTCCCATCCGGGATATCCGGCGACAATATGCTCGTGGGCCAAGGTGAGACCCAAGGATTCCGGATCAATCGGGCCAAGTACGGTATTGATCTTTGCCATTTCTATTCCCTCCTATGCTTCATGCTGTAACACGCGGTCACCAGCCCATTCACTAATCTTCTAAAGCCACACGGAACCGACAGACCTTGTCCCCTTTGGTCAGCAATTTCGTAAAGCCACTGGTTTTGAATTTCGGGTTCAGCGCCGCCGCCATGCCCTTGAGTGATTCGGCCAGCAAAACTCCGCACAACTCCGGTTCCTTGGACCATGGCTTCGTCACCGGGCAGGTTTTGAGTTCTTTCTCAAAGGCATTTGGCGTGTGTTCGACATACCCGTCCCAGTAATTGGCATAAGTATCGTCGATCAGGTCGTGCACCTTAGGCAGGGCCATACAGTCGTGAAAATCTTCTCGCTTGGTTCCGGTCAGGGACATCCACATCTCGGCCCCTTTCTGACCGTCCTTGTAGTATTCCTCTTTAAGGCGCTTGACAAATTTATCCCCGCCGACCTCTTTACCGACCCGATATAGGACGACCATCTGCCTGGCCAGGGATTTTGTCCAGTTCTTGTAACGTTTACCCATTTCCTCTTCGCTGACCGGATACTTTTCATAATCGGGTGTTTCTTTCATAGCATGTCCTCCTGTTAGAAAATAAAATTGATCATCCATTCAAACGCGGATCATAGGTTCAGGTCTTGAAATATCACTTTTTCTTTGCCCCTACCTCTTCTGTCGCCATTTTTATTGTAATATAAAGAATTCCCCAATAAACCACAACTTTTTAAGAATCTATTTAATTGAGAAGATCCTAACAAAAAAATTTATATTGCAAGACCTGAACCTACTTCATTTCTCACCAGCAACCATGCCGATTGTTCCTTAATTGGCTTGATTTCCTAATGCATCTTATTAGAGAATGTAATGCTTAACATTATACTGATGCAAACGACGCCGGCAAAAAAAGTGAGAAGGGTCCATATCTTTGTTTGGGAGACCTTACCCACTCTCAAGAGAACATACCCGATAAGTAGATTAGCGAGAGCCCACAAAACATTTACCGTTGGAGAAGACAATCCTTTGCCCGGCGGATTTGCAAATGGGGTCGGAAAACTGTTACCGGATATACCCTGCACGAAATGTGGAACAGCATTGGTTAAGAGTACACCAGCGAAGAAGCAAGCAATAAAATGATACCATTTCATAAAACCCTCCTCGGAAAATGATTATTGAGTAATACGTAATACGGGGCGTAGTTTCTAATTTGCAATATTAGGGTTTGAAAAAAATCGTATTGATGTCAGATTTAGAGATTATTTGTTCAGCTATCCATTCAACCGGCAATTAGGCCCGTAAACCTATATCAAAAAGCGAGGAAATGTTAACTTCACAAAATAAGGGTGAACGGATTAGTAATAAGCTCAAAGCTGAAAGCTCAAAGGGAAAAGGCTCAAGACTGAAAGCCCAAAGATAATTATATGTAAATAAAGGGGGAAAGGAGGTAAGTCAAGGAAAAAGTAAAAGACGTTCCGTGTTCATCGTTCGGAGATAGAACCAAAGGGCTGAGAGACCAAACCATGGGAGAACTGAGGCCGGAGAGGTAAAAGGAAAAAGTACAAAGTTTCAGGTTAAAAATAGGCTTAAAAGAAAAAAGTTTGGGGTTGAGAGTTTGTAAATTATGGGAAAAAGAAAATGGGGTCCACTTTGCCGTCAAGAACCAAGCGTAGACTTGACCCCTTTTCACAACTGATTCATTATTTCCAAGGTATGCTTTGTCAGGCCCTATTGGTAAGTCATCATTTATAGGCTGTAGTTGGAAATTTTTTGCCTAGGCCGGTCATTCTGCTTAAAGGTGTTTGACCTCAAACCATTAACTGTTTCAGAAAGAAGGCCTTTTTTTACCACTTCCTATCATGAGGCAAATCATTCCTGCAATGATCACGTAAATACCAAAGCCAATAAAATCAAAAATACTAAAAAAATCACTAAACTTTTGCCCCATCATCCTTTCAAATTCCGATTTTATCTCGAAATCCTCCGGAAAGGCCGTGCCTATTATCATTAATATTATAATTAAAATGATGAATAATATCGGAATGATCCAGCCAGTAAACGATAGTCTTCTTATGCGGGTATTCTTTGTAAAAAAATAATAGACAATAAATCCTCCGCAAATAGGGAAAAATAAAAGAAGTAAAGACAAAAGCTGATATAGTCCAGAAGACGTTTTGATTATATCCAAACCTGAAAGGGGAGCCGACATAACCTCTACCCAGGACAGAAAAAACCCGATAAAATAACAGAGACCCCCTGCCAAAGGAAAAAGATTCAATTTATCCACACCGCTGATGGCGCTGATGGCAGCCGGTCTTGAAGAGAATTTTTCCCTTTTTTCCTTTTGAATTCTAAACGGGCTATCAGCGTCAACCATACCAGAAGAGGATTTAGTTGTTTGAAGTCCGCTTTCGCCGACTCCATTGCCACAATTAGGGCAAAAGCTCACCTCCCCTTCAATCTTTGTGCCGCAATTTGAGCAGAACATAATGGAATAATCTCCTTTCCTTTGAATTAAGTTTGTAAGATTATTATATCGGGCTAATTTTTATATTTAAAAAAGATTATCTGTTCAGCTATCCATTCAACCGGCAATTAGGCCCGTAAACCTATATCAAAAAGCGAGGAAATGTTAACTTCACAAAATAAGGGGGAACGGATTAGTAATAAGCTCAAAGCTAAAAGCTCAAAGGGAAAAAGGCTCAAGACTGAAAGCCCAAAGATAATGGTAAGAAAATAAAAGGAAAAAGGGGGAAAGTCAACTAATTTTTGCCTTGCAAGGCAAAAATTCAGCTCAAAGCTCAAAAGGGAACATGGGGTCAATGACCCTAAGTTCCCCGCCACCCTCCATACGGTTTATTCCAGGACCCGCTCAGTCTCTGAAAGCGGTAAGGGGCTCTTGGATCAATTCTCCTTTGGCGAAGCGCTCAAGGGAGAGACAGGAGATGTCGAGGAAAGGTTTTTCCCCAAGGATCATCTCGGCCATAACTTTTCCCACTGCCGGGCTGTGCTGGAAGCCATGACCGCTGAAGCCATTGGCCAGGAAGAAGCCTCTCAATCCGGGGAATTCTCCCAATATGGCCTGGTTATCGGGAGAGATCTCATAAGACCCGGCCCAGCCGCGGCTTATCTCCGCCTTCTCCATGATGGGCACCCGGTGCATGGAGTTTCCGGCCACCTCCACCATGGCCTCAAAATCCACGTTCAGATTAAAGGAGGGGAATGCGTCCTTGGGCCCGGAAATCAACAAACCCGCTCCCTCTCTTCGGAAATACCAGCCCTGGTGAAAGTCGATGACCAGGGGAATGGGATCGGGAATGTGGGGGAAGGGCCCGGTGAAGAATAGCTGCCGGCGAAAAGGTTGAACCGGCACGTCGGCCCCGGCCCGTTTGCCCACCTCACCGGCGAAGGGGCCGGCCGCATTGACTACGATGGGCGAAGCAATATCACCCCGACTTGTCCGAACGCTGGTCACCTGGTTCTTGTTTCGCAGAATCTGGAGGACCTCGGTCTCCTCAAAGATTTTTACCCCGCCGGCCCTCGCCCCCCGGGTGAAGCCGCTCAAGGCTTCGTAAGGCCCCGCATACCCTTCCCAGGTACAAAAAGTTCCCCCCTTAAGGTCATCCACCCGCAGATAAGGCCAGCGGTATTGAATTTCTTGGGGGGATAGGAGTTCCACGGGTATTCCGAATTGGTGCTGGAGGTTGGAATTGTTTTGAAATACGGCCCACTCGTCTTCACCGGTAGCCAAAAAAAGGTAGCCGACTTTTTCAAAATCAAGCTCTGTCCCCATGATTTCCTGAAAATGGTTCCAGAAGTTCAAACTATCCAGGGAGAAGCGGATGTTGATCTCGGTGGAGAATTGAGCCCGTATTCCCCCGGCGCATTTGGCCGTGGCCCCTTCGCCCAGCATGCCTTTTTCCAGGAGCACAACCCCTTTGGCCTTTTTTTGGGCCAGATGAAAGGCGATGCTCGTCCCGATGATCCCGCCGCCGATGATGACGATGTCCGCGGTTTTTTCCATTCGATTCATTCAACTATCTAATTGGTATAGAGCTTCCAGCAATCAGCATTTAGCCAACCCACTGCTGTCAAAGGCATTTACTGATAGCCGAAGGCTGACGGCTGACTGCACTCATCCGAATTAACAGGATGCGAAAAAACACATTTTTACAGGTTGCTCAAAAAGGTTCAGCCCGGCTTCCGATCCGCGCGACTTTGTCGAGCTCCTTAAGAGGGTTCCGTTCGGAAACCGACCCGACCGGCTACCAGGCGACAGAAACCGGGAACCCATTATCCTTTTTCCGGCCAAAATAACAAGTAATAAGTTTGTCAAATTGAGGAAGAAACGGATTGGAGCAGGAATTGAGACTGGGGGAAATGACTGGAAAATATTCGAGGGTGAAAGCGAAGATTACCTATTATGGGGCCAACGTAAACCGGCTGAACAAAAATACCCATCGCGACCGGATAGCGGCTACGCCCTTGCATCGCTACGTTCCCTGCCGCGTTGAACCGTTATAAGTTTTTTCCCCCTCTTTTGTATGGCTAATGCCTGATCCCATTTGCCGACTCATCTTTTTTTGTAGTGGATGAAAAAAGGGATGAGAGGGATTGGGTTAAATCAAAAACAATCGGCCTAAAAAGGGAAAATAAGTTGTATTAGAACCAGCGTACCGTATTGTGGCTTTTGTCAATAAATATGGGATGTGTGGGTCTGTTGAAAAACCCCGTTAAAAATTACGCTGTGATATACAAACTCCTTAGTGAAAAAGGATATTTTTCCCCAGAGGTTATTAAAGCTTTAAAAATATTTTTCACCACACCGTTC
>JBEKPQ010000109.1:0-12991 GCA_049520575.1 Thermodesulfobacteriota bacterium
ATATCGGTTGAAGACGTGGTCAATTACCCCAAGGCCTATGGCTTTACCTTTACAAACGGTATCGTTAAGAAAGACTTTCAAGGTATCACAAGAAAAAACGGAAGTACCAGCAAATACAGCGTCGGGTCTGGCAGTTATTATTACGTAGCCCCGCTGGTCGCGGAAAAATGGGATAACTCAAAGGAAATTCTCGTATGGGTGGGATGCACCGAGATCTCAAGCCGCAAAACTTTATGGGATAAACCGCTCCGAGCAGGGCTTAGAATGGAGGAGACAAAGTTGGACAAATACTATCAATTGGCCATAAAGAATTCGGAAGAAAATCACGGAATCAAGCTCGCAGGCAGCGATCCTTGAATGGGTGGAATCTCCCAAGGTTGCCATTAAAGGAAAACTCAATTCGTTTTATTCCGCAGTCATTTTCTTTAATGCCTTGTGGCTTGCAGGGTTTGGCCTAATAAAACTTATTGATCACCGGATAAATCGAAATAAGAGCAAAAAGAGTTGACTCTTTCAGGCGGGAGAGCCGTCGACGGGAGAGGGTCGAACTAAGGCAACGGGTTGAAATAATGGTTGAGTAAGTGAAATTTTTTGATTAGAAAGAGAATTTAAGGTGAAAAGTTAGCGTAAAGAATTTTGGGTTCAAGGGCCAACAGGCAGCGCCTTTATCAATATCACTTCCCAGGTGGAAGATTGCCTGAAAGAAAGCGGCATCATAGAAGGGCTGGTCCTGGTCAATGCCATGCACATCACCGCTTCGGTTTTTATCAACGCCGATGAACCCGGACTTCATCAGGATTATGAGCGCTGGCTGGAAAAATTGGCCCCGCATGAACCGGTATCACAGTATCGCCATAATGTCGGAGAGGATAACGCCGATGCCCACATGAAACGTCAGGTCATGGGTCGGGAAGTGGTGGTTGCTGTGACCAAAGGGAAATTGGATTTCGGTCCCTGGGAGCAGATCTTTTATGGGGAATTTAATGGAAAAAGGAAAAGAAGGATCTTAATCAAAATTATTGGAGAATAGAATCAAGGAGGGAAAACATTATGAGTGAATCTCATTACCCCAAAGACGGACCAAAAAATTTCCAAAAACTGATGGAACTGAATCAGGACCTCTTTACTTCTTTTGTAACCTTTAATCAAAAAGTTTTTAATGAAGGAAAACTATCAGCCAAAATGAAAGAACTGGTGGCCGTGGCCTGCGCCCACATTACCCGCTGCCCCTACTGCATTGAAGCCCACACCAAGAAAGCCAAACAGCTGGGGGCCACCGATGAAGAAATCGCCGAATGCGTTTTCATTGCCGTGGCCATGAACGCCGGGGCCTCTTTTGCCCATTCCTGTATTTCGATGGAAGCGCTAAAATGACAGATTTTTAACTAGGCAAGTCAAAAACTTTTTTCGCCACGGACTTACACAGAAAGATACAGACTTTTCCCCCGGCCAACGCCTGGCTGCTATAGATATCATACAAAGCAGAAATTGGCCGGCAATTACAGCCACGTCTATCGTGAAAATTTTTATGCTCGGCCGGGCTGACCTGATCAAGGACGATCCGTCATGATTCGTGGCGGATCACTCTTGATTTGTCCGGGTATGTCTGCGTGAGTCTGTGGCTAATAAATCTGAGGGAGCTTTATGTCCAAACAATGGAAGTGTACAGTCTGCGGCTATATCCATGAAGGCAAGAACCCGCCTGATATTTGCCCGGTATGCGGGGCTATCAAGTATCAGTTTATTCTCTACGAAGATCTGCCTAAAGATCTGGAAAAAAGACTCAGAGAGGCCTTTGCCGGCGAATCCAAGGCCTATGTCCGAAATACAGCCTTTGCCCGTCAGGCCGACCATGAGGGCTACCCCCAGATCGCCCGGCTCTTCCGAGCCGTGGCCGAAGCCGAAAAGGTTCATGCTGAGGAATACCTCAAGTATCTGGAAGGGGTGATCGGAAAAACGGAAGACAACCTAAAAACCGCCTTTGAAAACGAGATCCGGGCCAAGACCGAGTTTTACCCGGAATTCATCAAAGAGGCCTTTGCCCTCAAACGGGAGGATGTGGCCTGGAGCTTTATCCGTTCCCGCGATGTGGAGGAGAGGCATGCCGTATTATACAAAGACGCTCTGACGGCCATGCTGTCGGACAAAGTCCTCCCTTACCACGTCTGCCCGGTCTGCGGTTATGTTTTTGAAGAAAATTTGCCCGACCAGTGTCCGGTCTGCGGGGCCAAAAAAGAAAAATTCAGGAGAATTGTGTGACCCGTGGGTGGCCAGGGCTGTAATGTCTCGGAAATTATTTTCAGAAAAAGTTAAAAAAAGGTTTCCATTTTTCTTTCAAACGAGAGGCCGGGGCTGCGGGTAAGGGTTCGGAGATTAAAACCATCGAAGGGCTAAGGATCATGGAAGTCTCAGCTATTAGGTATATGATTTTTCTTTCGCCTTGATCCATAGCCCATTTGAATCGTGATCGTTCTCTTAGATTATTTCCCTCCTGATATAGGCCGACAACCGTTGGCTTAATCAACCGCCAAAATCACATTCGACGCCTTGATAACCGCGTAAACATCCTTGTCGACACAGCCCAGATCCAGCCGTTTAACTTTTTTTCATTATTACGCCTGAGGCCGAGTTGGTTGCTAACAGTTCTTTTGATATTCATCGATCTATCGCCGACGGCGATTCCACCAGACAAAAACCGACCGAAAAAAACAAGGTTATGTTTTAAAGTAAAACGCGATTTTCATCAAAACACATTTTAAATATTGACAAGTGTTTCAACACACAATATAAATGAACTAGAAAAAAATCCCATACGAGATCAGCTTTATTAAAAGGCAATTTTTCATTTGAAGTTGCCTTTCCTCCAAGACATAGAAAAGATTAACTAATCAGTTTTTGGATTAAAAAAGACTTATTGCAGAAGTCCAAACAAAAGGAGGAGATAGCATGGATCATTATAAACTCTTTATTGATGGTGAATTTGTAGAGGCTAAAGAAGGCAAAATTTTCGAATCGATCGATCCGGGAAACGAAACCCCAATCGCAACGGTGGCGTTGGCCGGAAAAGCCGATGCTGAAGCTGCCATCGCGGCGGCGAGGCGCGCTTTCGACAAGGGGGAGTGGCCCCGTATGACGCCGGCGGCCAGGGCCGACAAATGCTATGATTTTGCCGATCAGATCACCCAACAAGGTCTGCGTCTGGCCATCACGGAATCTATGGATTCCGGCCAGGTGATTGGACTGGCCAAATATTGGGGGATGCTTGGGTCAGGAATACTGCGCAATCTTGCCTACTACGCCGCCACCGGGTTCCCCTGGGAAGAAGAGATTCCCTTCTCCGGGAACGTCTTTGGTCCCGGCCGTGATTTCATCCGCCGGGAACCTATCGGCGTCTGCGTCGGCATCATTCCCTGGAATTTTCCTTCGAGCATGGCCTTCTGGAAAATCGCCCAGGCCATCATTATGGGCAACTCCATCGTCTTGAAACCGGCCTCGGCCACACCGCTTACTGCCCTCATCATCGCCGAAGCCGCCAAGGCAGCGGGAATCCCCAAGGGGGTTATCAATGTACTGCCCGGAGCGGGTGGGGAGCTGGGCAAAATCCTCTGCACCCATCCGGACGTGGATAAGATCGCCTTCACTGGCAGCACCGAGGTCGGGCGGGAAATCATGAGGATGGCTTCCGACACGGTTAAGAAAGTGACTCTGGAGTTGGGGGGCAAATCAGCCAATATCATCCTGGATGATGCGGATATGGATTTTGCGGTCAATGGCGCTGCTTTCGGAACCTTTTTCCACCAGGGCCAAATTTGCGAATCGGGAACCCGCGTGCTGGTGGCAGCGAAAATCTATGATGAATTCATCGACAAGATGAAAAAGCGCACCGAGGCCCTGCGCGTTGGCTATCAATTGCTCCCCACGAGCCACATGGGCCCCCTGGTCAGCGCGCAGCAACTGGCAACGGTCGAACGGTATGTGAAGATCGGAAAAGAAGAAGGAGCGGAACTCATCACGGGCGGCAAGCGCGTCTCGGCAGAAGGCATCAAGGGCGGCTTCTATTATGCGCCTACTATTTTTGCCAAGGTGAACAATAAAATGCGCATCGCCCAGGAAGAAATCTTCGGCCCTGTCGTCTGCGTCATCAAATACAACAGCGACGAAGAAGCCGTGGCGATCGCCAACGATTCCATCTACGGCCTCGGTGGCGGCGTCTTTTCCAGTAGCACAGCGCGGGCAGAGCGGATCGCCCGTCAGGTTCGCACCGGCACCATGTGGATCAACGACTATCATTCCTTCGCCGATTTTTGCCCCTTCGGCGGCTACAAGCAATCCGGCGTCGGCCGGGAGCTGGGTCAAAGCGGATTGGCCGAATACACACAGATCAAAAGATACCATGTAAGTGCCTTCGCTGCCACGGAAAGCAATTTCAGCATGGCCATCCTTTCCGATGAGACCAAGATCAATGTTTTGCAATATCATTGTCCCACAAACATCATCGGCGGACATGGAAGCCTTCCCGCCATCTACAAGGGTATCGTCGATTTGGGCTGCAAAAGGGCGTTGATCCTTACTGATCCCGGGGTCAGAAAGGCTGGACTCGTCCAACTGGTTCAGGACGCTCTGGTCGATTTCTGCGTGGGCGTCTTCGACAACATCTCCCAGGACACGGACCTGGATATTGTGGACGCGGCCGTGGCCATGGCCCGGGATCTAAAGGTCGATTGCATTGTGAGTGTCGGCGGAGGGAGCGTCATTGATACAGGGAAAGCGGTCTGCGTCACCTTGAAAAACGGCGGGAAAGCCAACAATCATATCGCTATGCAACGTTTGCAAGAACCCCAGATACCCCATATCGTCATTCCCACCACGTCAGGCACAGGAAGCGAAGTGACCAACGTGGCCGTCATCAAGAGCAAGACGGCAGGAAGAAAGGTTTATATCATCGACACCCATATCATACCCGATATGGCCATTCTGGATCCTCGCTTTACCTTGACCTTGCCCCCCGGATTAACAGTGACCACGGCGATGGACGCCATGACCCACGCCGTCGAAGCCCTGACCAGCACCATGGCCCAACCTATCTGCGACGGCCAGGCTTTGCAGGCCATCCGTTTGATTGCGAAATACCTGCCGATGGTTGTCGCTGATCCGAAAGATGAAGAAGCCCGCACGAACTTGCAGATTGCCGCTACCATGGCCGGGTGGGCTTTCAGCATCGCCCAGGTCGGTCTTGCCCATGCCATGGCCCATACCATCGGCATCCTGCATAATGTACCCCATGGCGCGGCTTGCGGCATCGTACTTCCTAAAGTCATGCGCTTCAACGTCGATTTTGCTTCCGACAAGTTGACCCTGGTCGCTCAAGCCATGGGAGTCAACACTGGGGGCCTGGACGATCGCACGGCAGGTCTGGCCGCGGCCGATGCTGTGGAAACGTTGATGAAAAACAGCCGGCACCCCATGCGGCTGCGGGACGTGGGCGTTACGGAGGATAATCTTCCCATCTGCGCCTTCCACGCCATGGGCGACGCGGCGTCGCTGTTCAATGCGCGGCCGGTCAGCGATCCCCAGGAGGTTCTGAATCTTTATTTGGAGGCTTATTGAAATGATAAAACGGAAGGAACACTTGAGTGCCGGTGTTCAGCCGAGGGAATTGAACCCTAACGTTAGGTAAATTGGTCCATAAAGGCCGATTCATGAAGTAGTTCGACAACAACCCCATTTTTCAAAAAAATGGGGTTGTTGTTTTTTAGAGAGAGGATGAAAGAGGATAGAATGATTGTTCCAAGGCAAGATCATTCAGGTGAGCGAGAAATGGCAGATTGTTTCAGAACCAACGTCTCCACCTAAGTCTCACTATCATTTGTTACCTAACACGAAGTTCACCGGGAGCCGGATTTATCGGCGATCCGATTCACCGCTTGGTTCGGCCTGGGAAAGTCGATGAATTGAGTCGATGGATGCAATGGCTTATGACGATGCTGAAATGGAAAAGATCAGGAAATGCATAAATCGAATGTCAACGTATGGAAAGCATACTTGCCAGGTGAGAGCTGCAGAGAACTTGGACTGGAATCAACCATCCAACCTCGAGGAAGGCCATAAGAAGAAAAAAAGTAGCCTGTCCCCTTTTCCCTTTCTATGGAAACGATCGCCATTCCCGATGCTGCTGGCTATATAGGGCAGCAGTAGATCAACAAAGCGATCAAGGTGATTGGAAACGACGCTGTGAGTTATTATATGGGAGATTTCACCAAGCCCGAGCAGGGCAGGAGTTGTTGGATGGAAATGTTACTTTTAGTAGGACTTATAGTAGTATATAGGGTAACCGGTTAATTTGTCAAGAAAACTATCGAGTAAAGTAGAAGACGCTGGTAAAAAAACAAAATACTATAAAGGACCATTGATATTTTTTAATATACATCGAATAAATTTCTTACTTATTTAACAGCGTTCCAACTCCATGAATAACGATGCACTTCGATTACTCAGATTCTCAGATTTCATTTGCTGACTCCTTCTACGCCGACCCTGATTACCCGATCGATTCCTATCTAAGCTGATGGGGCTATTGATCTTATTCGGGCGGATAGGGGACAGGGTTGGTTTGCCTATTGCAAGGGCTAAAACTCCAAATTTACCGGCTAAGGAGGCCGGAACTCCTGTCTTGGGTTCCCCTTATCCCACTACAAAAGCTTCCTATCAGGTTCTCCCCGGAGGGCTTGAGAAAAAACCCCATCTTTTGGGGTTTTTTCTTGACAGGGGATAGAGTTTGTTTTAGAATCGCCTCGATAATCCTGACAGATGAATGGCAGGAAAAATATTTTGATTCCTCTAAGGTTGCCAATCAGAATTATGCCCGAACCAGGACCGCGCTGGTATATTGCCGCTCTTCGGGAATTTAACTGCTTTAGCAGGACCCTGGATATATTTTGAGGATGTGGAAATTAATTTCCTCCCTCGGAAGCCAAAACAGTGCGCGAGATAAAGACTAATATTAAGAAACCTGAATTGGTTACGAAACGACGCAATCAGATTTTGAAGGCGGCGACGGAGCTTTTTAATAAGAAGGGTTATCAAGCCACGACCATGCGGAAGATATGTCAAAGAGCAAAAGTCAACCAGGGGAGTTTTTATGATTATTTTGGGAGCAAAGAGGATATTCTGGTCTATATCTATAAACAGATAATGAGTAGAAAACTCGATTGGGCTTCTCCGGATGGGAAAATTTCTGACTGGAAGGATATGGAACAGTTCCTGAAAGTATTGATGTCCAACGCATGGAATAGAGACAAAAAGAATATTCAGCTCCTGTACCGGGAAACCATTAGCCTTGATAAAAAAACGATGCGGGAAGTTTTGAAGCTCGAATCCGATTTTATCAAGTGGGTGGCTGAAAATCTTAGAGAAGGTTTAGCGTTGCCTTCCATGAGTTTGAAATTAGAAATGATTGCTAATTTGGCTGTCTATATCAACTCCTTTATTCCGTTGCGGGGCTGGAATTTGCACCACGTGGATCAGGAAGAAATTCTCAACTTTGCTGTCGATATATTGATGACGAAACTTAAGGACCTGCGGCCCAATTATAGTCGAACCCGAAAGAGAAGAGCAAAATCATAAAGAGGATGTTTTTGGTCGGAATCGCCGATCCAGAGCTTTGATTTAGCGGTAAAGAACAACGAACTTTCCGCATCCTCTCCGGGTGCGCAGTTGATTGGGACTTTAAAGGGTGGGGCCGGTCGATTCACTGGAGAGTCTGGGATGGGTGCAGAAGTTATCTCAAGAAAGGAGGTGAGATCTCTGCAAGAGAAAAGATAACAGCTACGAGCGATTCTTTTCCGAGCCAAAATAAAATGAAATTACATTAAATTACATTACAAAGAAGGAGAGAACATGAAAATTTTTAAGATAGTTGGTTGTTTAGCGGTGTTAGTTGTAGCGTTGTTTTTTTGGTCTAACAATAGTCAGGCTAAGGAGGTAGTTATCGGTTTTACCGGCCCGCTCAGCGGACCGGCGGCGGAATACGGCCAGAATTGTGTCAATGGGTTGGATATGGCCGTCAAAGTTATCAATGAAAGAGGTGGCATCAAGGTTAAAGGCGAGAAATATGAGATGAAATTGGTAAAGCTTGACGATCAGATGGATCCCACTAAGGCGGTCACTAATTCACGAAGAATGCAGGAACAGGATAATGCGATTGCAATTTTCCAGGATATCACCGCTAGCGACTACCCCATGATGAATGTCAACACGGAAAAGGGTCATGAATTTATGGTGATGGCTTACACCAGCTCCCCGGCTTTACCAAAAAAGGGCAATCCATTGACAGTCACTATTCCGCCGACATTCAGCATCTATGCTGAGATCGAAGCCAAATGGGCCATTGCCAAGGGCTATAAGAAAGCCGGCGTTATCGTGACCAATGAAGTTTACGGCGTAGAATGGACGGATTTCTTCTCGAAATACTTCCAGAAATTGGGGGGCACAATCACAGCCGTAAAGCCTGCTAATATGTATACCGAAACGGATTATTCTGCGCAAATTACCGCCGTGCTGGCTACCAAGCCCGACGTCATGCTGGTCGGTGGTCCTTCGGCAACGTCGGCTCTTATGGTCGAACAAGCCAGAAACCTGGGATATAAAGGCGGGTTCTGCTTTATCGATCAGGCGCAGATAGACCAGATGAACGGCGTCCTCAAGAGTTATAAGCTGATGCATGACAGTATTGCCGTGGGCACGGTGCAGGACCTTCCCTCTGCATGCACCAAGTGGTTTGAAAAGTATTTCAAAGAACATTATAAAGGAATGTTTACTTGGGAAGTGGCTTTGCATTACGGCGCCGCGCTGGCCGTCGCAAAAGCGGTTGAAGCAGCCGGCTCAACGGATGTCCTGGCCGTGAGAAAAGCTTTCCCGAAGGCTTATCCGCTCCTCGGCGACCAGGTTCCCGCCACGGTTTTCGGAATGACGGCGGACGGAAGGCAAAAAATGATGTGTTCTACCCAGGAGGTTAACAAAGACGGAAAATTGGAACCGCCGAAGTTAGAGGTCTGGTGGGCAAAGACCGACAAGGAATTCAAGGCCATAAGGAAAGCAGTTCAGGATCCGAAGAATTCCGGTGTTACCGATCCCAAGGCTACTTTAACGCCAGTTATACAGATGAAAGCAGAGGATTATAAAGGAGACTAAGTCCAACCTGTATCATCAGATAAAAAATTGCTAACCGATACCCCGCCCGGAGAAGGCGGGGTATTTTATTATGTACTTAAATTAAAGTTTGGAATAATTGTTGAGTATCAGACAGCCGGCTCCTCAGAAAAAAGAATAATTCCGCAGGGCCGGTTTAAGAGAATTCTTCAGTCAGGAGGCTTCAGAAAATAGTTAAGAGCGGAAAATATGCTTTAGCCGGATGCCGTTTTCTACGTTCCCAGATAAGCTTTCCTTACTTTCTCATTATGCAGCAAGTCGCTGCTCAGACCCTGCAGCACCAGCTCTCCATTTTCCAGAACATACCCATGCCGCGTAATCATTAAAGCAATCTGGGCATTCTGCTCCGATAAAAATAGGGTAATTCCCATGCTATTTAATTTAGTGATGGCCTCGGTAATACTTTCGACGAGCAGCGGCGCTAATCCCATGGATGGCTCATCCAGAAGAAGCATCTCCGGCTTTGACATCAGCGCCCGACCGACAGCCAGCATTTGTTGCTCGCCGCCGCTGAATGTTCCGGCCATCTGTTTATGCCGTTCCTTCAAAATCGGAAACAGGGAGTAAACTTGCTCCAAAGATTCCTGAATTCCCTTCTTGTCTTTACGATGATAGGCGCCAAGCATCAGATTCTTATGTACCGGAAGCTGCGGAAACAATTGACGGCCTTCAGGGCAGAGAGACAAACCCTTTCCCACAATCTTGAAAGCCGGCAACTTATGAATAGCCTCACCCTTGAACTCTATTTTTCCCTGATGAGGTTGCAAAACACCGGCAATTGTGCGAAGCAATGAGGTTTTACCTGCTCCGTTACCGCCAAGCAGCGCCACAAAATCACCCTGGGCGATCTCGAGCGAGACGTCATTTATTACGAGGTGTTCACCGATCCTGGTGCTTATATTTTTCAGTTTAAGCATTCTTTTTTCTTCCTAAATAGGCTTCAATGACCTCGGGATTCGCTGCAACTTCCGCCGGGAGTCCCTCGGCAATTTTTCGTCCATAGTTTAAAACAACAATCCGGCTGGCCAAATCCATAACCATCCGCATCTTATGTTCGATCAGGCAAATCGTGACTCCGGTCTGATTAATCTTCCGGATCAAACGGGTAATCTCGTCGGTGTCTTCCTGAATGAGGCCGCTCGTGGGTTCATCGAACAGGATGAGGACGGGGCTGCTGGCTAGAGCTATACCGATGGACAGACGCCGCTGCTCACCTTGGGAAAGGGTCGATGCAGTCTCAAAAGCCTTATCCGCCAGACCGACAAACTCCAGCATTTCCATGATCCTGGTCTCCATTTTAGCCTTATCCGCCTTCCACTGCGAACTGTGGAATATCGTTCCCCAGAAGCCGCTGGCCGCGCGTTTTTGAAAACCGAGAGCCAGATTATCCATGACCCGCAGCTCATTGAAAAGCGCAGTCAGTTGAAATGTCCGGGCGATGCCTCTGCGGGAAACGGCATTGGCCTTCAAACCGGTGATGTTCTCTCCCTCGTAGTCGATCTTTCCCGATGTCGGCCGATATATTCCGCTGATCAAACTGAAAAGCACCGATTTACCCGCACCATTGGGCCCGATAATGGCGAGAATTTCACCCTTCATTATCTCGAAGCTTACGTTATTGACGGCCATGGTGCCCCCAAAATTCTTGGCCAGATTTCCAGCTTTTAACAACACGTTATACACCTACCTTCTTGCGATTAAACCTGCTACGCAGAGCAGTTATTGCTCCCATAAAACCCTTGGGGGCGTAAATAACAACGACAACCAGCAAGGCACCAAAGAATATCATCTGATACTCTGCGAGAAACGCCAGATTCTCCTGCAATATGGGGAGGCCGAAACTACCGAGTACCGGACCGACCAACGTTGTGACGCCGCCCAGAAGTACAAAAAGAAGAAAATTAAATGTTATTCCTAGAGAGGCGGCCCCCGGGCTGATGCTGCCCAGCAAGATGGCATAAAGCCCACCGGCCATGGAGACAAAGAAAATGGACACAACGAAAGAAAGCAATTTCGTTTTGAAGGTATTGATTCCCACGGCTTCGGCCAGCAGCTCATTGGTAGCGCACGCCAGGAAAGTCAATCCCTTTAAAGAATTCACTAACCGGTACATGATAAAAATCGTAAAGAGCAGGAAGACGAGGATCAGATAGTATTTAGGCGTCTGTCCTTCAAAAGTGATTTGCCCGATAAAGGGAAGGGGAATGGCGCCGGGATCCCCATAACCGTTAATGCCGTTTGCGCCTCCCGTAAATTTCGTCCAGTTGCTGATCACCAGCCCCACGATTTCCCCTAAACACATGGTAATGATGGCAAAGTAGGCACCGCGTGTCCTGAGGGCGAGAAAGCCGACCAAAAAACCTATAAAGGCCGTCATCAGGGCCGACAGGGGAAGAGCTATCCAAAAGGACCAGCCCAGCGTTTGCATCATAATTGCCACTCCATAGGCTCCGATACCAAAAAAAGCGCCATGCGCCAGCGAGGCCTGACCAGTATAACCTAAAATAAGGTTCATACTGAGAGCCCCGATGGAAAAAAGGCAACACGTAATAATGACCTGAAAAAAATACCTGTTAGGAATAAAGAAGGGCACGGCAAGTGCAATTAACAGTATAACAAGATAAAACCATTTTTCTTTCAGCCACTTTATCATCGACCCTGGACCTCCTTACCGAATAAACCTGTAGGCTTGATGGCCAGGATCAGCACCAGAGCTCCAAAGCCAAAAACATCTTTATAGGCTGACGACAGATAACCGCCACCCAGGGCTTCGAGCAATCCAAGAATAAGTCCGCCGACGATCGCGCCGGGAACGCTTCCCAGGCCTCCGAGGATGACGATAACAAATGCCTTCATTCCCAAGAGAGCACCCATGCTCGGGGAAAGTATGAAGATGGGGGCCACCAGACAGGCTGCTAATGCCGCAAGTCCCGTTGATATGGCAAAGGTCAGCGAAGACACCCATTTGACGTTGATTCCCACCAGTTTTGCCCCTTCCGGGTTTTGCGCCACAGCTTCAATGGTGCTGCCTACTTTCGTTTTCTTGATAAAAAGTTGCACCAGCACGATTAAGAGAAAGGCAATACCAATAACCAAAACCCTCTGCACGGACATCGTTATGCCGAACACATCAATAATTTCTGGATACGGATTGCCAATACGCTGCCCCTGCGGACCCCACAAGGCAATTACGCCATTTTCCAGAATGATCAGAGCGCCCAAAGCGGAAATAAATGAGCTCATGGGGGGTTGATTAAGTAATGGCCTGTAGCACAACCGCTCTAAAATAACACCGGCGACCGCCATAATAATAGCCACCGCAGCGAGTGCAGGCCAGTAGCCAAGTCCAAGTACACCCATCAAAAAGAGACAAACATATGCTCCCAGCATATACATATGCCCATGGGCAAAATTTGGAATCTGCAATATGCCGTAGACTAAAGTCAGTCCCAATGCCACGATCGCATATGTGCTGCCCAGCATAATTCCATTAAATAGTTGTTGTAATAAAAGGTCCATTTAAGTTTATCACCTCTGGTCTCTGAATTGTGTCCCTCCTGAGTAACTTCACCTTATGTGCCTGATATTATGGGCTTCATATAGAAGTGGCAGGTTGCTGATTATATGAAGAGAAGATTTGTGTGTCAAGAGGATTGTGTTTTAGCGAATTGAATCATATTAAATGTTACCAAGGGGGTTAAACTAAAAGGATCGTTGACTCATAATTAATGTTACCGGAAGGAAGTGTCCGGTAGGAGGAAAAATTATGAGTCCACGATCGAAA
>JBEKPQ010000110.1:0-12510 GCA_049520575.1 Thermodesulfobacteriota bacterium
GGGATCAAATCCTGGATTACGCTGCCGGGCATTCCGGCGTCGCGCTCGACAAATGCCGGCTGGAACCCGACGCAGTGGTGTGCGATGGTATGCGGATAAACCTGTGTGACCTGCACGACGCGGCGCATCGGGCGGGGCGACACCTCAAGGCCATGCGAAAGGCCTATGGCACGCCGCGCTCGGGAGCATTCAACGTGCAGGGCTTTCGCATTGCCGTCCATCGTGTTACCGGTGAGATCAAGATCCTCCAGAGCGTTCAGTCGGTCGATGCCGGTGTTGTTATCAACCCCTTGCAACTGCGGGGGCAGGTCGAAGGCGCCATTGCCCAGGGACTGGGATCGTCCCTCTACGAGAAAATGTATTTCGACCGGGAGGGACGAGTCGTCAACCCCGTGCTCCGGAACTATCGCATACCCGCGTATGCGGACATTCCGAACAGCGAGGTCTATTTTGCAGACACATTTGATGCCTTTGGCCCCATGGGTGCCAAGAGCATGAGCGAAGCTCCGATCAACCCGGTTGCCCCGGCCCTGGCCAATGCATTGGCTGACGCGACCGGCATCCGCTTTCATGAGCTTCCTCTGGCTCCGCACCTCATTTACAGCCTCATTTTCGAGAAACACCCACCGGTTCGCCCAAAGGAAGGCTAATGCTCGTCGCCCTTTACTGGTGTTTGTCGACCCCGAATTTCTTCATTCTCTTCAACACGGTAACCCTGGTTATGCCAAGTGTTCCCGCTGCTTGGGACGGACTTCCGCCTGCTTCCCTTGAAGTGACTGCGGCATGGTCAACGTTACCGCGGGCCACCGCATTCCTGGTACATGGCTTCCGCCTCGCCGTCCATTGTGTCACGGGGGAAATCCGCATTCTGCAAAGCGTTCAAGTCTGTGATGCCAGCACGATTCTCAACCCCATGCAGGCCCGCGGACAGGTAGAAAGCGGAATTGCCCAGGGCATTGGCACTACCCTGTTTGAGCGCATGGTACTCGATGATCACGGCGCAGTAATCAATTCCACCCTCCGGAACTACCGTATCCCGGCCTTTGCCGATATTACGCGTTCCGAAGTCTTCTTTGCCAAGACGAACGATCCATACGGACCTCTGGGCGCGAAACCCTTCGGCGAATCGCCGGTCATTCCGGTTTCCGCAGCCTCGGGCAATGCACTTGCGGATGCCACAGGCCTTCGCTTCACCAGCCTGCCGTTCAGTGCAGATCGCATTTACGGGCAACTCGCCGAGTTGGGAAAATGATTCGGCCAGTCGGAGTAGTCGCAATCTGGCTTACGCTAATTATGGCGCTGTCATATGCCTGGGGGGCGGATGGCAATACGCTCCCATCCATCAGAGAAGCTCCCGAAAGTTCGAGTACCTCCGCCTCCGCACAAAATCAGAAGTCTGCGGGTGAAGCCAGCGGCGGTATCAGTGCGAACCCGGGCGCCGTGAATATCGTAACAGGCTCCGGTGAGTTGGGACGCCTGCTCGGCTTCGGCAAAGAGTTAGGAGTTCACCTCGGGGGCCTCTGGGTCGGTGATGCCAACTATCTGCTTTCCGGCGGCGCCAATCCCGGAACCTGGAGCTTCAATAGCCTCTTCGTTCTCGATTTGAGCCTTGATTTCCAGAGGCTGCTTAATATTCAGGGAGCGCAGTTCGGTGTCGAATTCCTGCAGTTTAACGGCCAGCCGACGAACCAGCAAGCAGGAGTCGTTAGCGGATATAACAGCCTCCCCGGTCCGTCGCCGCTGGACCGCAGTGAGCTGTACCAGCTATGGTGGCGACAGCAACTTTTCGACGACAAGCTAGTCGTCAGGGTCGGCAAGACAGTCCCGACCTACGATTTCAATAATGTGCTCCGCCCAGTGCCGGTTGAGGATCAGAGTCTCTCGGTCCCGTCACTCTCTGCTTTGGTGTATACGCCGATCTTCGTGAACCCCACGCTGTTGGGGAGCATGCCGGGATACTACAACTCTGCGTACGGTATCACGGCGACGTTAGCCCCGACCAGGAAATTCTATATTGCTTCCGGGATCTATGACGGTAACCTGGCTCGCGGCGAACAGACCGGCCTCGGGGTTGTCCCCCGGTTCAACGGCTACACCTTTACCATTGGAGAGATAGGCTACGCCTGGCTGCTGGGACCCGACAAGATGCCCGGGACCTTGGCGGTCGGCGGATGGCGCCAGACGGGTACCCTTTCCGCAGCCGGCATCCAAGAAGACGGCGCCCAGGGATTTTATGCATTCGCTTCGCAGCGATTGTGGCTCCGCAACCCCGGCGTCGACAGCAGCGGCATCACGGGCTTCTTCCAATCCGGCATCAATAATTCCAATACGATGCCCGTCAACAAGTATGCCGGCGCGGGGCTTACGGCCTTCGGGCTGTTAGCCGGCAGGGCCAAGGACTCCATGGGTGTGGGTGCTGCAGTGTCGTGGCTCAATCAGAATCTCGGGTTTCGCAATGACGAAGTGATGTTCCAGGCCTATTACCAGATTCATGTAGTGGATAGTGTCTATCTTCAGCCCACGGTGACGTATGTTCCCAACCCCGGACAGAGCGGAACTTTCTCGCCTGCCACAGCGATCACCATGAGGACGGTGGCCTTGTTTTAGAGAAATGGCATTGGATCGGACCAGGGCGAGCAAAGGGCCAATGAACTGAATCCAAGTGGCCCCAGTTCCGAACATCGTGTTGCCGGATGATCTATGTCTCTTCTTCTTGACAGCTGCGCAGATTCCTCTCTTGAAATAAAATGATGATATTAACCGACAACATATTTTAATTCTTTCTTTTTTGAAAAATATAAATATTTGGTCCCGGATTACTAATATTTTTAAAGCCGACAAATGGGACAAAAAAAGCATCCTGCTGGTCGAATAAATGGTTTGGATTTTCTAATTCAATAATTTCAAAAGATTTAACTAGATAATATTTTTCATTACAGAGAGTTTGGATATTTTCCGGCATCTTACTATAAATTTTCAAAGGATGTTTTTTGATAATGATGTAGTCCGGAAGGGTAAATGCCTGTTGATCGCCGTAGGAAAAAATATTATCTTTTACACTGTACTCTAATTCAAGCCAATTCTCTTTAGTTTTATTATGACGTAACTCCATTCTCTCTTCAACGAGATTCTTTTCTGATTTGTCTTTGGACGAAAACAATATTTTTCCTATCCCACCTCCTGTTTGAAATATTGAGGCCTTTGTCGGAATATTTTTCTGGATCCAATCTTTGGCGAGAAGTCGGCTGTCTTTTTGGGTTAATAGTGAATCAAATCCAATAATGTTGTAAATGGAAGGACCCAATAATATCAATAAGGCAAAAATATAGGAGGATTTTCTAACCAGGGAAATTTTCAGATTGTGTCCTTGATCAATCATAAAGATTAATAAATAACCTGTCGTTATACATAAAAAAGGAATCATCGGTAGAGTGTATCGGACAAAAACGACAAGTCCTTTTCCGGTGATTAAATAATAGATGACAGGGAAGGTGCAAAGAAGAATCGCCTTTTTAAAATCCTTGATGAACAAAAAAACCATCCCAATGAGAGAAAAGGTCAAAAAACTCCAGCCAAGGCCATAAAATAAAGAAAATCGCAAATGGTACAGCCAACCTCTTCCTAAATTTATACCATGCCCTTCTTGTAAGTGATTGATCTCGGCCAAAAATTGGATAATAAATTTATCGAATGTCCAGTAGACATATGGTGTTCCAAGAAGAAAGGTAAAGCCCATGACCGAGATGAATAATAACATTCTTTCATTCAAGATAAATTTCAACCCATTTTCTTTTTGTTCAAGTAGATTCAGGGCGTGAACGACGGCCATAGGGACAACCAAAATAAAACCGTTGTTTTTTACTGAAGCGGCGATGCCGGAAATAATTCCAGCTATGATATAATTCTTCATGGTCTTATCCTGATAGCTTTTTATCATATAAAAAACAGACCAGAGCATAAAGAAAGTTAAAGGAATATCCGTCACTCCGAAATGGGAGTCTCGGACATGAAGATAAGCCAAAGCCAAAAACAATGAAGAAGTGAGGGCCACTTTTTTATTAAAAATTATTTTTGCGACTTTATAGACCACAAGGATGGTTAACGTACCCATAAGGGCCGAAAAAACTCTGTCAAGAAGAAAATATTCGGACAGATTCTGGAAATCCATCAGATCGTAAAAGGTGTTCATTCTTACACCCAATAAATTCTTTATAAAGAGATAAATCTTAAATAGGGCATAAAGCAAATACATAATAATGTCGGATATCGGAAAAATTCAGGGTTAAAGTCACCCCGGAAAAATTTTAAAGAGGTTTTTATAATAATTTCTTCATCAGGGCGGCAAAATGTTTCCGGCAATCCAAAAGTTATTCCCCAATAGCGAACAATGGCTCCTAATAAAAGAACTAATAATAATTTATATTCGATTTTCTTTATCAGATCTTTGCCGAATTGGATTGGTCGAATTTTTAAATGAAGTGAAAGATTTATTTTTTTCTTATGGACCGTTTTTAACCAGCACCATAAGTAATCCAATAACCCCATTAAAATACCGCTGAAAATAAGAAAAAAAGAGAGCTCGATAGGTTTAACTAAAGAAACAAAAAATATTTTAAGACCCCAAATGGAGGTTTCCAATGGGGCAATCAGAAAAAATAGAGTTATACTAATTAATAAATAACTTACTCCCAGAGAAAGGAGGACAAGATAAATTTTCTTTAACATACCGGTATATTCCTTTTATAGAGAAACAAATCGTGGGGATAAACCCAGAGACCTGATTAATATAATAATCCCCATCAAAATCAATATAAAAGGCAGCCTCTCAAACTTAAATTTTCGCATTTTTCTTCTTACATAGTAATTGGGCATAGGTCTAAATATTAGCATTGAGATTCCTGATCCAGGCTATAATCATTCTCAATCTTCTTCCTAAGCAATCTTAGTGGACTCTGATCTATTTTCTTGTCAATGGACTATACCGGTCTCAGAATTCTACTCAACGATCTGATATACAAAATTTAGCATACGGGAGAAATACCGGACTATAGTTTGGTTAAAGCGAAAACTTATCGGTAAAGCTATCACTTCAACTGGCAATTAGGCTCGGAAACCTATTTAACAAGCAAAAAAATGTCAATTTAACAAATTACAAAGAAAGGGAAAACTTTAGTTATATGGAAAGAGAGTTTCTGTTCACCACAAAGGCGTATAAGGTTGCGGTGAGAATCATTGATAAAAAGTTGCTTTTTAATGGGAAGCTTAAAAATAAGAAAAGGACAGAAGCAAGACGGAAATAGAGTGAAGAAGAAGGGGAATGAGGGCATCCTTATTTTCTTTTTGACGAAGCTCCCGAAAGACATTACTATAGAAGCCGTAATAGCGAACCATTTGCTTCCTATGGTATATGGGAGGTCGTGACCGCCACCCGATCTAAGGCATCAATCTGCTAAGCTTTACACAGTAGCGTATAGATGCAAAAACTTAAAAAAGAAAGAAGAGGCAAAGATAATGGGAAAAATTATTTTTGTAATTTTGACGCTGGCGGTCACGGTTTGTTTTTTTGGAGTTAACCCAGCTACCGCGGCTAACGCGGGATGGTCTCCATTGCCAAAAGATCTGAATGTTGTGACGCCGGGGCCAGAAGTTCCCCCGAAAGTCGCCGCACTTTCCGGTCAATGGGTCGGATCATTCACTAACAGGCGTGGGTTCTATTTAAGGAATGTGCAGGTGGTGTTTGAGAAAGTCGATTCCACACAGTGTACGGTAGTATATTCAGTAAGCTCTACTCTTGAAGAGCCTGGTGGTTATTGGAGGTGGCAGGGTACCATTGATGAAGAAGGGCGTTGCGTTTTCAAATCCCCAAGCGGTAAGGGGAGAGTGGAGATGATTTTGGTTGGCACAGAATTGCACCTTAGGTGGATCGGTTCTGAAGGACAATTCGATTCGATTCTATCCCGCTAGTGTTAACTCTTTAATTATTAGTAGCATGAGGCAGGTCATCGGATTTATCCGACACCTGCTTCTTTTTTATTCGCACATTTTTTGACATCCTCTCGGCCCTGATATTATCTCAAATAGACGAATGACCCGAGGAAACCCCGAAATCCCGATCAAAGGTTTCCCCATGAAAGGAAGCTGGGAGTCCGAGTAGTCAATCTGAAGTTCAAGGGATGGTTCGGGAGGAATCTCTGGTTAGTTAGCCAAAACCTATGTGCGAAAGAATTTTATTGATCACTTCCTGTTATAGTTCTTTCGCTAATTTTTTAACCAGACAGTAAATAGCACAGCGGTTGGAGATTAAACTCCAACCGCTGAAAATTATAAATACTTAGGAGGGGAAGAACGAATTTTTAAAAACCGTTACTCGCTCTATTGCTTCGTTCCTATCAACACGCTTTGGCTCGATTATTTCTTAAATGTCAGCGAGCGGACAATATCCCATGATGGGGCGTCATTTACTGACTGGTGAACATCAACACGTATCCACTTGTTGTCCTTAAAGACCGCTATAACGACCGCCTGCAGAGGTAACCAATTTTTAAATTTGTATTTCAGTAAGGTTTCATTGACCTTTGTTCCGTCCTTCAGGGTGGTCACTTTGTCTGAGATAATTTCCGTAGGAACACCTTGTTCCGGATCGAGGATGAGTTTCTTGTAAAGTTTTCCTGTGTCTTCAAGCTTAGCACCGGCAGGAATTTCCCGAATCTGTATATTCAGAATGGGAATGCCGGCAGCATTTTTTGCGCTAAACAATACATGATATAGTTTAACGTTATCAGGATTAGCAACCCAATCGTTTGGATAAGTGACGGAGAAAGCCGGCTTAGTATCATTGTTGAACACTGTCGCCGAAGATATAGACGGAGAAATGGCCAATGCCAACATCATTGCCGCTGCCAGAAACAATGCTACCGAACTACTGCTTTTGCAAACTTTGCGTTTCATCATTTACCTCCTGTTTTTTTTGGTTTAGCTACTCTTGGATAAGGCTTTTCTTTTGAATGGAAGGAGTATAATGAACGAAAAAAGCACAGTCAAGAGAAAAAATAGGGCCAAAGGCAAAGGGAAGAAGGGCGTCTTCTGAAGAAAAAGGGACTTTAAAGGCCTGGACTTTACAAATAAGAGCTGATAAGGGGAAAAGAAGGGGCAGCCTCCCAGAATTTATACATATTTCTCTTTGGGAACTCTGATCTTCCCTTGTCTCAAAAAGTCTGGTGATCCTAGGAAAGGGGTCTTTGGTCTTGATATTTTAGGCTATTGAAATATGGCTATGGGTGTAGTGGAATCTCCTCGACACCTATGGGTGTAAAAATTGACAATAAGTGATGTCATCAAATCAAAGGGTAAAGCCAAGATCAACGACTTGATAATATTGCGAGATAAAAAACCTGAAAAATACCTAAATATTTATGCCTGACTCATTTCTCTGACTCATTTCTTCAAGTTGAGATTTATTCTCAATTAAAAGGCTTCATAAAAAAATCTATTGAAGAGCGGCATTAAAAAGAGTTAAAATTAATTTAACCCGATACCTGGATTCCGCATCTAAATGGAAAAAAAGTGAAAAGGGGCCGATGAAGGAGAACCCTATTTAAGGAGGTCAAAAAACCCATGAAAAAGCTCGTTTGTTTATTAGGTGTCCTTTTAATGTTAACCCTATTAGTGCCGGCCAAACAGGCCGATGCATTTCGTGGGAGCGGATGGTTCCTTCCCGGATTGATTATCGGCAGTGCCTTATGGGCTTGGAGCCTGGCCCCACGCTACTACTACCCTCCGGCATATTATTATCTACCTCCGGCATATTACCCCCCACCTCCGCCGTATTATTATCCTCCCCCGGGCGAAGTCAGTGAGGCTCCCGCAAATAAAGATAGTCAAGCCCCTCCGTCGGGAGGCCAGGTGTTCATCTATCCCCGCCAAGGTCAGAGTCAAGAGAAACTGGAGAGTGATCGTAATGAGTGCCACAGTTGGGCTGTGGGCCAGACAGGATACGACCCAACGAAGATGTCGTCTGCCATGCCTCTAGATCAGAGAACCCAGAAGAGCGCCGACTTTCTACGAGCGGTGGGTGCCTGTCTTGATGCCCGCGGATATAGCATGAGATAGTAAACCTCGAAGTTGCATAAAAATTGATCGAAGAATAATTTATTATCCATAAAATCAGATTATTTTGATGATTTCATGGTTCGTGTCAAAAGTCACGCCAGGTGAAGTTTGGATTTTAATAAAATATCGATCAATTTTTACCCTTCGGGAAAATTTGGAAGGCCGCATCTCCTTTGTTGTCCAGGACTCGCAGTATGCGTATACGGCTTCGCCCTGGACGCCTCGGATCTGCAACCTTCGAAACTTTTGCAACATCGAGGTAGAAATTGCCATAGCGGTCTGCTATGATAAGGACAGTTTTCCGGGTTCAGTGATTTTGATTAACAAAACCATCGAACCCGGGAGTTCATAGCCAAGAGTCAATGAGGGACAGCCGTCCCTCATTGAAAAAGGGACGATGAGGGAACTTAATCCGAAACATGTGAAAGCGGTCATTGATCTTATCAATCAAGGTCCTTTTTTTAGACTGCTGTCCATGAAGGTCAAAGATTTAGATCAAGGATATTCGCTGGTCGAGATGGATGTTGGGAATGAGCATCTTAACCCATTTGGAGGGATTCACGGGGGAGCCTATGCTTCGGTGATCGATACGGCGGCTTATTGGTCGGTCTATTGTGAACTGGATGAAAATGTGGGCTTGATCTCCCTTGATCTAAAAGTCGATTTTCTTGCCCCGACCAATGTCGGAAAAATGTTTATCAAAGGACGACGCATCAAAATGGGCAAGACCATCTGTCTGGCAGAAGCCACGGCCTTTGATCAACAGGAGAAATGGCTGGCTCACGGCATTTCAAAAATGATGGTTCTTCAAGGTCCTCAGACCATAAAAGAAGCGGCCAATTTCATAGGAACGGCCGACCTCCCTCCCAAATTCATTCCTTCCGTTTAGGAAGGTTTTGATCTCTGGATTCAGGATAGATATTGTTTCAGATATTGTTCGATGTAGGTCTTTACCTTTTGGGAGGTTCGATAGATACCAAAATGTCCCTCGCACAAGATGTCGGCCTTCAAGGCCAGGAGTTCCTCCATGGAATTTTTCCAATCGCTCAGATTAGATCCAAACGCTTTGGAAAAAGGGCCGTGGATATCCTGACCGAAGAGGACCCGTTGTTTCTGGCGATCGATATAAAGGGAAATCGAACCCGGGGTGTGCCCGGGCGTATGGAGGCAGATGAGTTTTTCTTTATGGCCCAAAGGGAGTTCTTCGATTTTAGCTTTTAGTACCTGATCGACCTTAAGAATAGGCAAGCTCAGGCCATACCAGGAAGCAGCGGTTAAGCCCGGATCACCGGACTCAATGGCCTCTTGATCCAATTCGTGGGCAATCGTAAAGCAGCGGGTCCGTTCCTTAAAAAAAGAGACCCCGCCGATATGATCGACATGGCCGTGGGTCAGAATGAGATAAGTCAGATCCTCGGAAGTCACCCCCGCCCTTTGGATATTTTCCCATATCACGGCCGAACCCTTTCCCGCTCCGCTATCGATGAGAGCGGAGCTCTCTTCTCCTTTGATCAGATACACCAAAGCATCTTGCGGATGCGAAAGTTCGGGACCGCCCACACAAAAAATGCCGGAAATGATTTCAAAGGGTTCGGATATCATTTCTTTCTCTTGACCTGAGGATTTCATGTTTTAATCAGTAAAGCAAGAAATTTATAACACAAACAGGAATAGGTCTGCGACCCCATAATGTAAGTTGGTCCCGTTAAAAGCGAGATGGCCTGAAAATAGAGCCCACTCACGGAAAGGTTGAAATAGCTCTGAGATTTGTTATAATCAAAAAAAAACCTAAGTTACCAGGACTACCATCGAAGCAACGTCCGATGTGTAGAAATCGGTGCGGGTTTAGATTGAGAAGTAATATAAGTATTATGTCCAGCAATTCATCAAAGACGCCCAGGTCTTTGCCCATATTTTTTGTCAGTCTTAATTGTATAGTTCGAAAATAGGGTTCAATCCCGCTTTCAGCGGGACTCGGCCCCTTGAATCCTTAGTATTTATTTTCATGCTTTGTGGTGTCCCCCTCAGGCGGGCATAAGGGAGGGATGGCCAGCATGAAGAATCCTCCTACTTCTGTATATCCTGTCGATTTGAAGAATATACATAGCTCGAATTTTTAGCGATTAAAATCATTTGTTAAGATAATATTTATCATTTATAATAGATTATAAAGAATCTGAGGGGGTTGGCAAACCATAAGTCAACCAAAAAAGACAAATGGTTGGTGCTTCTCTACCCAAAGGAAGCCTTTGAGAAGAGAAGTTATACAGAAAACTTTAGAATAACTTGTTAGGCCAGAGGATAAAACATGAAAGAAGACTCGGCAGAAGACAGATCGAAGTTGATCAAGGCGATGCAGGAGATCGCAAAAGAACTCAGGACAGATTCTGTGCCGAGACATGAGTTTCGACGGCGTACTAACGTTTCCGAGCGAAAGATTCAAATACTCTTCGGTTCCTACAACGCACTTGTCGAAGCCGCAGGATTGCAGCCACGGCTATTTCCAACCAGCGACTCTCCAACATATTCTGATCAGGAGTTGATCGCAGAAGTTATCCGTGTCCTGCGACTCCCGAATGCGAAATTGACTCGCGTATTCTTTGATCAACATGGAAAACTCTCCACCTCTGTGTGTGAACGCCGTTTTGGCGGATGGATTAACACGATCCGTGCCGCACGAGACAGTCTTAACCCAGTTGCCGATGCCGAGTTGATAACCCGAATAGACGAATACGTACCAACTAATTCGACCACGAGAATACAACGGAATGAAAATGCAGAGGAGGATGAACCGGAACAAGCCGGCAGTGCTGCAAGCCCAGAGTTGGAGCACGCGTTCATAGAGGGAACGACCGCCAACGTTTATGGGGATTTCATTAACTTCCGAGGTCTTCAGCATGAACCGGTGAACGAACAGGGTGTCGTTTTTCTGTTCGGTATGGTCTGCCGGGAGATTGGTTACGTTGTCGAAATTATCCGTTCTGGGTTTCCGGACTGTGAGGCAAAACGTCGCATTCGCGGGAAGAGTGGACATTGGCAACGCGTACGGATTGAATTCGAGTTTGAGTCACGGAACTTTCGCATCCACGGGCATGATCCGGATCAGTGCGAACTAATAGTTTGTTGGGTGGACAACTGGCCGGAATGCCCAATAGAAGTGTTAGAACTTCGATCGGCAATCCGAAAACTGTCCTCTGCAGTTGACAATACAGCACTAAACAAAGACGAAAAGGCCTAACAAAACCTTGAACCGTATTTTTCAACCCGCAGTCGGCTTGAAAAAACGGTTAAGGTGATCGTTCGGCATCAAATATAACTGCTAAAGTCGGAAATCAGATTTGTAATTATATAAAAAACGGGAGGCGATAATGGCATATTGGTTTGTGATCAGATACAGAGGAGATTATGAACCCCATTTATATGGTCCGTTTAACCAAAAAGAAACTGCTGAAAAGGAACAAAACAAACTTTGGCGAGATAGACAATTTGGAGATGATACATATCCACCCTTTCATGCTGAAACAGAGGAAGAAGCAAAACAATCATTCCAATTCACCGGTTTATGTAGACAAAGATAAAGCAGTAGAAATCGATGGAGTTGATTATTTTAAACTGGCTTCACTTTAAGGTTGCCGAACCATCAAATTAACTCGGATGCAAATTCCACTGACGCTCCACTTGCACCGGTTATTTGAAACGTTATGTTTTAAGAAAGCATTAAAACCTGAGGGGATTATCCCATGTCTGACAATCGTATGATCGCGGTATGTGATGTCCTTGGTTATAGCAATCTTGTGCGGGAGCACTCCTTGGAAGAACTCAAAGATTACCATTTAAGGAATCTCCTGACTGTTAGTGAATCCTCAATACCTAACCACCGTGTAAACCCTGAATCTCTCACGCAACGGGAATTGCTCACGACCGGGGCTGTGGGCCACGTCTCCTTTTCGGACACATTTGTCATATATTCTCTGCTTGATGACAGAGACGGACGAAAGAATGTTTTAGACGCCGTCTATCGTTTGATCTCTATTCCGATGAATATTCCATACTATCGATACCGAGTTGGGATCGCATACGGGGAGATGTATGTTAACAAGGATGAAGGCATATACATTGGTAAAGCATTGGTAGATGCACATGACTTGGAAGCCGTTCAACAATGGAGTGGAGCGGTACTGACAGAATCTGCCGCTTGCATGTATAAGGCTTGTTACCCTGAAAGCTCCATATTGGTCGATTATGATGTTCCAATCAGGGATCAGGCCAGCATGCGGTGTACTGTTGTCAATTGGACTTTGGCCAACCATGACATCGCACCATCCAAGACCAATTGGATGTGGAGAATGGAAGATGGTGAGAGAGTGACTTGCTACAAGGATCCCGAGATTGAGCAGAAAA
>JBEKPQ010000111.1:0-12073 GCA_049520575.1 Thermodesulfobacteriota bacterium
GCCTCTGGTCCTGACGCGTTCTCAGGCCTATATCGGAGTTTTGATCGACGACCTGATAACTAAAGGAACCAAAGAACCTTACCGCATGTTTACCTCCAGGGCCGAATTTCGATTGTTGCTGAGAGAGGATAATGCCGATCTGCGCTTGACCGATCTGGGCAGGGAAGTGGGTTTGGTGGATGATGATCGATATCGAATTTTTTCTCAAAAAAAACAAGAGATACAAAAAGGTTGGGGCTGGTTGAACCATATCCAGTTCTCTCCGAACATCGAACATAATCAGGCGTTGAGAAACCTCGGCAGCCAACCGCTCCGAAAACGGACGTCCTTAAAGGAACTTTTACGACGGCCGGAACTGGGATGGAAGGACCTTTTCCCCTTGTGCCCGGAATTGGCCCATATCAAACCTATCGTGGCCGAACAACTGGCCATTCAGGCCAAGTATGAAGGCTATTTAGAAAGACAAGCGGAACAAGTCAAACGCTTTGAAAAAAATGAACAAACTTTGATTCCCGAACAGCTGGAATACCAATATCTTTCCGGCCTATCCAATGAAATCAAAGAAAAGCTTAATTCTATTCGTCCAGGATCTTTAGGTCAGGCCTCCCGGATTTCCGGGGTGACACCGGCGGCTATTTCAATCCTGCAGATTCATATAAAAAAAATAAACAAAAATACTTGACAAGGTCATTTCCTTGGAGCATATTAAATTCCATTTTAAATTAGATAAGTTATGTTATAATTGTCTCTAACTAAAAATTTTCACGGAAAAAGAAATCTAAACGATTAAGGTCCTGATTGAGGAAAGGAGAGAGATAATGGCCCTGACCAAAGAAAAGATTATCGCCACCATCTATGAGAGAATCGGATTCAGCAAAAGTCAATCCAGAGAGGTAGTGGAACAATTACTGGAAATCATGAAAAAAGCCCTGGCCAGTGAAGAAAATATTCTCATCAGCGGGTTTGGAAAGTTTGTCGTCAAAAGAAAGCGGGCCAGGCGAGGGCGGAACCCTCAGACCAACAAAGATCTACAACTGAAGGCCAGGCGGGTGGTTGTCTTTAAAACCTCGGGCGTGTTGAGAAAAAAGGTCAATACCGGCTTGGAATAAACAAAGGGCAGACTGTTTTTTTTCAGCAGAAATTAAGACCAATTCCCTGGTTAATCGGCCACCACCAGGGCTTGAGAAAACCCTTTTTCCTCTAATTGATTCTGTAAACGAACGGCTTCCTTAAGCTCTTTATACTGAGTTACTCTGACTCGGAAAAGAGTTTCTCCGGAATGAATCGTTTCTGAAATTTCTATTGTTGGATATTCTTTTTGTAGCCTTTCTTTTAGACTCAAGGCGTTTTGACGATCCTTGAAAGCCCCAATCTGGACCGAAAATTCTCCTTGCTGAAAATCAACCTGCTTGACCAGGCGGGTGAATTTTCTGCCGTTCTCTTCAATATCCTCCAGAATGCCCAAGGCCTCCAATTCGATCAAGGCCGTTCCCGAACCGATGACGCCTAATTCCTTGGCCCCACTATAGGAAAGGTCTAAAATACGGTCTTTTAAAAAAGGACCGCGGTCATTAATTCTTACTACGATCTCCTTTTTGTTGGATGGGTTCCTAACGCGAACTTGGGTGTTAAAAGGCAGTATTCGATGGGCAGCGGTAAAGCCGAACATGTCATAAAGTTCTCCGGAGGAAGTCGGCTTTCCGTGAAAATCAGGGCCATACCAGGAGCAGATCCCTTTTTCCTTGAACTCGTTTACAGAAGCAATCGGGCTATACCACTTTCCATTAACGGCATAGGGCCTTTCTTTACGATCTGTTTTTTTAGAAACCACCGAAGGCGTTTTCTTGGCCGGCGTCGGGGGTTGTATTGCCGGGCTGGGGACAGGGGCCATGATAATTGTTTTGGAGCACCCATTAACTACAAAAAGTAAAAAGATGAAAAAAAGAAGGAAAAAAAGACGACCATTCATGTGTTTATTTTAACAAACCTTAAGAGGAGAAAACAATAACTTTTTGCTTGACATGAAGACAGCCCTCTTTATATTATAATTATATTATAGCTATAAAATAGTTAATTTTTTGACCTAATAATCGAATGAGAAGAGTTTTATTAGAGGTTTTTCGGGAAAAATCAAAGCTCAAAAAGATTGAAGGTTAAAAGTCAAAAAGGAGGGAGCCGACATGGTCCAGACACCCAAGGAAATTAAGACCTGGCAGATGATGCAACCCTTTTCCAAAAATAAAGAAACAGGTGAGATCTTTCCCGGAAAAATCGAGAAAACAACGATACCGGTCCCGGAATTAAAACCAGGAGAGGTCTTGATAGAGGTTGCCGGATGCGGGGTTTGTCATACGGATTTAGGATATTTCTATGATGGAGTGCCGACAGTTTCCAAGCCTCCTTTGACCCTTGGTCATGAAATATCCGGGACAGTGGTGGCAGGGGATTCGTCCTGGGTGGGAAAGGAAGTTATCGTCCCGGCGGTCATGCCTTGCCGGCAGTGTATCCTTTGCAAGATCGGCAGGGGGAATCGATGTCTGAATCAAAAAATGCCCGGTAATAGTCTCGGCATTTATGGTGGATTTTCAAGTCACATACCTGTACCAAGTATTGACCTCTGCGAAGTCAGGAATCGTGAAAATTTTTCATTAGCCCAACTGGCTGTAGTGGCCGATGCCGGGACCACACCTTATCAGGCGGCCAAAAGGGCCGGGATACAACCAGGAGATAATGTTATTGTTATAGGTATTACCGGCGGTGTCGGTCAATATATGGGACAGATGGCCAAAGCCCTCGGGGCCAAAACGGTAATCGGGATCGGTCGAAATGAAGAAAAGATAAAAAGGGCTTTAAAATATGGAGCCGACTTCGTCATTAATGCCAAGGACAAAGACGTTTCGGCGGTTTCCAAGGAATATCGAGACCTCTGTAAGGCTAACGGGTTGCCTAATTTCGGCTGGAAGATCTTTGAGGTCACGGGGTTCAAGGCTGGGCAGGAAATGGCCTTGGCCTTATTAAGTTTTACTGGCAAATTGATCGTTGTCGGTTATGGCATGGCTAAGACGGAGTATATGATAGGCCGTTTGATGGCCTTTGATGCGGAAATTATCGGTACCTGGGGCTGCCTGCCCGAATATTATCCAGTCGTATTGGATATGATCCTAACTAAAAAAATCGATATTGGACCTTTTGTGGAATCCAGACCAATGAGCACTATTCAAGAAACTTTTGAAGAGGTCCACAAGGCCGGTTCTCCGGCTAAACGAATCGTCCTGATACCCGATTTTTGAAGGACAGCAATGGATGAAGCCAATCATTAAAAATATTAGAACAAAAAGGAGGAATGAATATGGGTATTGAATGGGTGCCGAGAGAAGATGGAATCAAAGATCATGATCGACACGGCTCGGGATTCTGGGGAACCCAGGCTCCCTCTACAGTTTTTGAGAAAAGACATTTGAAGGACCCGCAAGGCAAGATAATCCCCGGCCTGTATGTGGCCTGGATTACTTTGAACAACCCGGCCCAGTATAACTCCTATACCACGGAGATGTCTAAAGGGGTCATCGCCGGAATGGAAAATGCCTCTACGGACCGAACTATCGTCGCTGTTGTTTTTACCGGAACCGGTCCTTATGCTTTCTGCACCGGCGGCAACACCAAAGAATATTCCGAATACTACAGCCGAAGGCCGGAAGAATACGGCGCCTATATGGAGATCTTCAACAATATGGTGGATTCCATCCTGGCCTGTAAGAAACCGGTGATCTGTCGCGTGAATGGAATGCGTGTGGCTGGCGGGCAGGAAATCGGAATGGCCTGTGATCTGACCATTGCTTCCGATCTGGCCATCTTTGGTCAGGCCGGCCCGAGACACGGATCGGCCCCAGATGGAGGATCTTCGGATTTTCTTCCCTGGTTTCTTTCCATGGAAGATGCCATGTGGAACTGCATCAGCTGTGAGATGTGGAGCGCCTACAAGATGAAGGCCAAAAACCTTATTTCCAAATGCGTACCTGTTCTCAAAGATGAAAAAGGGAATTGGGTTCGAAATCCTCAGGTCATTACCGACCAGTATGTCAAGGACGGTGAAATCATTTATGGGGAGTTAACGACCGGGGAAGAATATAAAAAAGCCAGGGAATGGGTGAATAACAAGTTGAAGGCCAATGATTATGATTTCGCCCTCCTAGATGCCGAAGTGGAAAAAATGGTTTGGACCTTTGCCAACCTGTTTCCGGGATGCCTGATTAAATCGATCGACTCCATCCGGAACAAGAAAAAATTCTTCTGGGATCAAACCAAAAACTACAACTGTCACTGGCTGGCGGCCAACATGATGGGAGAAGCCTTCCTTGGCTTCGGTGCCTTTAATACCAAAAAGATCACCGGCACCGATACGATTGATTTCATCAAATACCACCAGAATATCGCTGAAGGCAGGTTGATGGATGAAGTCTTTTTTGAGGAAGTGCTGGGAAAACCTCAGAAGTAAAGAGAGATAACCGGCCCTGGACCTAAGGAGAGCCCTTTGAGGCGGATAAATTTTTCCGCCCAAAGGGTTTTTCTCTTAAGCTCGACAAGAAGGTTTTTTTATTTATTCCCATATTTTTGTGATTTACCGTTGATGGTAAATGCTTCCATGTCTAAAAGAATCGGATCAATAATATTCCAAAGCCGTTCCTCTGGGGTCGGAGAAATCCAATTTTTGAGGTTGCCTCGGTGAACCTGAAAAACAAGAAAGCCATTGTAACCGGGGCAGGGCAGGGGATCGGCCGGAGCATTGCTTTGAAAATGGCCGAACAAGGGGCCGATATAGTCATCGCTGAATGGAACCTGGATACAGGGCAGCAAGTAGCTAAAGAGATAGAGGATAAAGGGGGGAAAGTTTTCTTTTCTCCGGTCGATGTAGCTCATAAAGTCCAGGTTCGGAATATGGTCAAGGAAATTATCGGGGCCTGGGGGAGGATCGATATCCTCGTTAACAATGCCGGCTTTGATCGCGGCGCCACCCTCCTTAAAGTGAAAGAGGAGGATTGGGATTCTGTATTGGGTGTTCATTTGAAAGGGACTTTTAACTGTATTCAGGCGGTTTCACCTTATATGATGGAGAAGCGCTATGGTAAGATCGTTAATATTTCCTCCATCTACGGTAAAAGTGGGGGCGTGGCCGAGGCCGCTTATTGTTCAGCCAAGGCCGGGATCATAGGGTTGACCAAAAGTGCGGCCCGTGAACTTGGTCGATATCAGATTAATGTCAACGTCGTTCTCCCGGGAATGATTTTAACACCGACCATATCAAAGATGCCGGAGAAATATCAGAACATGATTCTGGAGAACACCCCTTTGCGTCGGATCGGTCAACCGGAAGAAATGGCTAATGTAGTCGCCTTTTTGGCCTCGGATGAGGCCAGTTATATGACCGGTGCGGCAGTAGAAGTTTCCGGCGGATGGAATATGTAAGCCAGATCGGAAACCTTCTTTTCCATTAATCTATGTAACCAAATCTCCTGAGCAGACGGGGATCGCTTCCCCAATCCTTTTCCACCCGGACCCACAACTCCAAAAAGACCTGATGGCCCAAAAGGGTCTCCATATCCTTCCGGGCCTGTCTCCCAATGGTTTTCAGCATCCTTCCCTGTTTGCCGATCAGGATCCCTTTCTGCGAATCGCGTTCCACGTGAATCGTGGCCTGAATATAAATGATCGGTTTGTTCTCTCTAAGTTTGAATGTTTCCACGGTCACGGCCACACCGTAAGGGACTTCCTGAGAGGTTAAACGAAAGGCCTTTTCTCTGATCATTTCCCCGACCAGAAACCTTTCCGAAAGGTCGGTCACCATATCCTCGGGAAAGTAGGGGGGACCTTCCGGAAGGCATTGCAGGATACATTGTTCCAAGGTGTCTAGTCCCTCACCGGTCAAAGCCGATATGGGAATGATTTCCTGAAAGGGGTGTATCTGGGAGGCTTGTTCCATGAGGGGCAGGAGGTTCTTTTTGTCGATCAAATCGGTTTTATTGATGACCAGGAAAACGGATTTGCTGGCTTTGATCAGCCGGAACCGAAGGTCTTCCGAAATGGCGGGGCAAACGGAAAAAGGTTCGATCATCAAGACGACCAGGTCGACCTCAGTAATGGATTTTAGTGAAATCTGGACCATGGATTTATTCAAAAGCCCTTTAGGTTCCAGGATTCCTGGGGTGTCCAGAAAAACAAATTGTCCTCCCAGAACATGCTTGATCCCCAATATACGGTTTCGGGTGGTCTGCGGGCGGGCGGAGACGATAGAGAGTTTTTGTTTCAACAGAGCATTGAGTAGGGTCGATTTCCCTACATTAGGAGCTCCGATTAAGGCTATAAATCCGGATTTAAAGGGCATGGATATTCATAGTCGGATTTTCAATTTTTAACGATCTAACTTTCGCCCAAAGAGCAAAGTTAAGTCTTAAAAGCATGGAAACAACGCGGTAACTTTCATCTTGGAGATTTCTGCTCTAATTGGACAAGGGCTTTTTCGGCCGCCTTTTGCTGGGCCTCTTTCTTGGTCCCACCTTTTCCGGTGGAAATAATCTGCCCCTGTACGGTCACTTCCACGAAGAAGATCTTTTTATGATCCGGGCCTTCTTCCCGAAAGACCCTATAGATCGGTATGGTTTTCAGTTTTCCCTGGCAATACTCCTGAAGGAGGGTCTTATAATCCTGGATGGAAAGGTCAACCTCAACTGAAAATTGAGATCGAAAGAGACGGTCAATAAAGATCAAGGCTGAGTCAAAACCTCCATCTAAATAGATGGCTCCCAGAACGGCTTCAAAGGTATCGGCCAAGAGAGAAGACTTTTCACGGCCTCCGGTCCGTTCCTCTCCTTTCCCAATTAATAAATAATCCCCCAAACCTAATTTTAGGGACAAGGTTGCCAATTTTTTCTCATTGACTTGGCCGGCTCGGATTTTGGAAAGACGGCCTTCCGGGAGATCAGAATAAATTTTTAAAAGCATATCGCTGAGGGCTAAATTCAACACTGCATCGCCTAGAAATTCCAACCGTTCGTTATGGTTCCAAACCGATTCCAAGTGTTCATTGACGAAGGAGCGATGGGTCATTGCTTGCCTCAACAATGAGATATCATTGAAAAAATAAGCTAAATAAACTTGAAGCGACTCAAGATCTTTTATTTGAATTTCTTTCAAAAGGAAAAGCCTTCCAAAAAGTTATCAAAATATATTCCACTTTTTAAATTTTTTCAAGGGTCTCGAATAATTTTATTGACAAAAAGGGGGGTTCGCGCTATAAAATTTTATTTAAAGTATGGAGTAAACGAACCATGAAAAGCTACATTCCAAAGAAGGATGAAATTCATCGAAACTGGTGTCTTATTGATGCCGAGGGAAAAGTTTTGGGCCGACTGGCTTCTGAGGTCGCCATGCGGTTAAGAGGGAAACACAATCCCCGATTTGTCCCTTACGAAGATACGGGAGACTTTGTGGTGGTGGTCAATGCCGAAAAAGTTCTTTTAACCGGGAGAAAATTGGATCAGAAGCTGTACATTCGCCATAGTGGATATATTGGCGGCCTGAAATCCATTACCGCCAAAAAATTAAAAGAGAAAAGGCCTGAAGAATTGCTTCGTCAGGCAGTTAAGGGTATGCTGCCGAAAAACAGTCTGGGACGAAAACTAAACAAAAAATTAAAAGTTTATGCAGGGGGCGCTCATCCTCATGAGGCTCAACAGCCTGTAGTGGTGACTTAAAGGATATGGGAAAAACCGTGGAAGGCAATATGGCAGACAAAGAATATTACGCAACAGGAAAAAGGAAACTGGCCATCGCCCGCACTTGGTTGAGACCAGGGGCAGGGCTGATAACGATTAACGGCCGACCTATCGACCGGTATTTCAGCCGGGAGACGGCAAAAATGGTTGTTCTTCAACCCCTCGAACTGACGGAGATGGTAGGTAAATTTGATATCCTGGTTAATGTGACCGGTGGAGGCCTTTCCGGACAAGCCGGGGCTATTAAACACGGTATCACCAAGGCCCTTTTGTTTTATGATCCGCAACTCCGGGCGGTGTTGAAGAAAGCCGGTTTTATTTCCCGGGATTCGAGGACCAAAGAAAGGAAGAAATACGGTCAAAAAGGGGCCAGGGCGCGGTATCAATATTCAAAACGATAAGCCTATTTAAACTAATTAAGCTGAATAAGGGGAGGCCCCAAAGGCCTTCCCTTTTTTTATTTTCCTTCCAAACCCAATAAACCCCGCAGATTAAAAGACCACAGGATGATGGAACGCAACTTTCGCCTTTTGATTGCCTATGACGGCACGCATTACCAGGGTTGGCAAAGACAAAAAGATTGCCCGACGATCCAGGGTGTGATCGAAGAAGTTCTGACCCGAATAACCCAACAGGCGGTCTCCCTCGTTGGGGCCGGGAGGACTGATGCCGGTGTTCATGCTTGGGGACAGGTGGCCAACTTCAGGACGACTTCCGAAATGACGATTGCCAAAATGGAAGCGGCTCTTCATGCCCTCTTACCCAAAGATATTTTAATTCGCCGAGTCCAGGAGGCTGAACCGGCCTTTCATGCTCGATACTCCAGCAGGGCAAAGATCTATGATTATTTTATCTGCAATTATTCTCGAATGACACCCTTTTTTCGTCCTTATGTTTGGTTTTTACAAGATCCTTTCGATACCAGCCTGATCAAAGCCGGCTTGTCCCTCTTGATAGGAGAAAAGGATTTTTCCAGTTTCCAAACTCAAGGAAGCGAGGTATCCAATCCTATACGGACAATTTATCAGGCTGATCTTCTTTCCTTGCCATGGGGAGGCTTTAAGTTGAGGTTAAAGGCTGATGGTTTTTTAAGACATATGGTTAGAAATATGGTGGGAACTCTGATCCGGGTCGGGTCGGGACGGATTTCGATAGATGAGTTTGAAAAGATCATTCAATCCGAAGACCGCTCTCAGGCCGGAGAGATGGCCCCGGCACATGGGTTGTTCTTAAGAAAAGTCATCTATTAAAAAAGGTTAAAGGCTCGAGGCAAAAGGTACAAGGTCAGACATCGTCCGCAACAAATTGGATTTAGATCAACACGATTGCTATGAAGCCGGGGAAATCTTGAGCTGCTGTTACAATCTACTTGGAGAAAGCTGTTTGGGTTGTTTCCTGAACAGTCTTATAAACAGTTTTAAAGGCCTCGTTAAATTGGGTCAAGGGTAACCGCCCGATTTCAATGTATTTGATGACAATTTCTTTGGTCACTTTTAAGACCGTTTCTTCTTCAGGTTTCATAGGCTATATCCCTCCTGATTATCATTGTAGGCCTCAACGGGTCTAGGATTCAAGGATTCAAGTGAAAAGCATGGAAATTAAAACCGTTGAACCCCCGAATCCTATTTTCTTTTCAAATAATGGGCCTCTGCTGTAGGAAGAAGGCGTTTCTGTCAGCAGAGGCCCTTGGTTAAGAAGAACCTGAGCAGCCCTCCCTATTTAAAAAAGATACCGCAGGACCTGATGGGAAATCAAGAAGTTTATTGTTAATTTTAGATTTCGGATTTCGGAGTGCGGAATGTGTGATTCTTTAAAGAACTAAGCCAAAAACGGTGCTTCCTTCCTCTTTCATCCCTCAAGGGGAAATTTGATTTTACTTTCCCTATAAATCCCATCAGATCTTGTTTAGCCTTTTTATTCCGCAATCGGCAATCCGCAATCGAAAATTTCATGGCCGATTAATCAAGCCTGTGTTATATAGAAAGAAAATCTTGGAATAAAAAAGTAATCTTCCTATAAATATCATGAGCGGATTGATCCAAATTCTTCCTGAGTCCTTGATTGATCAAATCGCCGCCGGGGAGGTGGTTGAAAGACCTGCTTCGGTAGTTAAGGAATTATTGGAGAATTCCGTCGATTCCGGGGCCTCCGATATTCAGGTCGATATCATCCAAGCCGGAAGATCATCCATTCGGGTCACGGACAACGGCCGGGGAATGACAAAAGATGACTTGCTCCTGGCCATTGAGCGGCATGCCACCAGTAAAATCAGGGAATATGCCGATCTGATCACATTACAGTCTATGGGTTTTAGAGGAGAGGCCTTGCCGAGTATAGCTTCGGTAAGCCGGATGACCATCCTTTCCACCTCCCAGGGCGAAGTGTCGGGTCACCGCCTTTCAGTTTGGGGGGGGAAAAAAATTGGCCTGGAGGAAGTCGGAGGGACTTCCGGGACAACGGTAGAGGTTCTTGACCTTTTTTATAATACACCAGCCAGGATGGCTTTTTTAAAAACTCCGAGATGGGAGTGGAATCAAATCCAGACGGCCTTTGAACGGGTAGCTTTGGGTTTTCCTTTACTGCGGTTCGACCTGACCCATAACGGGAAAAAAATTCTCCAACTTTTTCCTGCTCAAGATTTGAACCTTCGTTTGCAGGAGTTGTGGGGTTCGGAAAAAACAAAAGACCTGATCCCTCTGGAATTATCAGAGGATCGGATTAGGATTTTTGGTTTTATCTCTCCACCCCACACCCACCAGAACACCTCACGGAACATCGCTTTCATTGTCAATCAACGATGGGTCCGCAGTCCGCTTCTTTACCCGCTGATTGTTCGATCCTATGCTGGCATGATCCCTTCAGGGCGTTTCCCTGCGGCCGCCGTTTGGCTGGAAGTTCCTCCGGAATTAATTGATGTCAATATTCATCCTTCCAAACAAGAGGTGCGTTTCAGTCAAACAACCTGGATTCAATCCTTAGTAGGAAAAGCCATCAGTCAGGCCTTAAAATCCTATGTGCCTAAACCAGGGGTGATGGAGAAAGATTTTTTCCCTAAAGGGTGGACAACGGGTCCAAGCCAACCTTTCCTTTTTAAAGAATCCGATATTCCCTCATTCCTGAGCCCTTCCATTAAGGAGGAAGGTCCGGTACCGTTGGGAATTCCTCCCGGACTCAAAGCCCCTTATTTAGATCAAACCATACCTTTGACTATCGACAGGTCAATGGACGAGGAACAAATGGTCAATAGGGCAGGGGGGTTTTCCGGATTGACCCTCATGGGTCAAATCCATGGAACCTACCTGGTGGCTTTGATGAACAGCGGGCTGGTTCTTATCGATCAACATGCAGCCCACGAGAGGATTCTCTATGAGCGATACCTTAATCAATGGCAGGCAGGAGGGGTATCTGCTCAATACCTCATTATCCCCATTTTAGTAGAGCTGCCTCCTGGATGGGGCATTGATATGGAATCGATTCAACAGGAAATAAGCACTTTAGGATTTGAGATCACCCCGGCCGGTGGAAACAGCCTGTGGATAAAATCTATTCCCGCGGGGATGACTTCAGGGCAGGGGGAAGAGGTCTTGAAGGAAATTCTGGAAGAATTGAAATCAGGAAACCGTTCGATCACGTCTGAGGAATTTTCAAGATCACTCTTAAAACTATTGGCCTGCCACAGTGCGATTCGGGCCGGACAGTTTTTAGGTCAGGAAGAAATGAAAGCCTTATTGGTTCAATTGGACCAGACAGAATCTCCATCCCATTGTCCGCATGGCCGCCCTCTTTGGATTCTCTTTCCCTGGGAAGAAATTGAAAAACGATTCAAGCGAAGATGATGGAAAATAGGGAACACGGATTTATGGGTTCGAGGATTTAAGGCTGGGATTTGTCCGGAAGTTTCTTAAAAGCCATCCGAAAGTACAATGGACCGTCCTAAATTGGTCATAATTACCGGCCCGACTGGAGTGGGAAAATCCTATTTGGGTCACCGCCTGGCCGGAGAGATGGGCGGGGAAATTCTCAATGCCGATTCCATGCAGGTTTATCGTTATATGGATGTCGGAACGGCCAAACCAACTCTGTTGGAACGCAAAGAAGTTCCCTATCATTTAATCGATATCATCGATCCGGATCAGCCTTTCGACGCCTCTGAGTTCAGGCTTCGGGCCCACTCGGTTATCCAAGGGCTTCACCTCCGGCGGGTCCCCATCCTGCTCATTGGGGGGACCGGTTTATATTTGAGGGTTTTGCAAAGGGGTATTTTCTCCTGTCCTAAACCAACCATAGAGATCAGGCAAAGATGG
>JBEKPQ010000112.1:0-12865 GCA_049520575.1 Thermodesulfobacteriota bacterium
TTTCGATCGTGGACTCATAATTTTTCCTCCTACCGGACACTTCCTTCCGGTAACATTAATTATGAGTCAACGATCCTTTTAGTTTAACCCCCTTGGTAACATTTAATATGATTCAATTCGGGTAAGGTCATATATTTCCTTTTTAAAAAATAATACCGTATAATGGGGGGGCGAGGGGTCCTCTTTTTAGGGGTTGTCCAAACGGTAATCCCTCGCCCCCTATTCTTCAGTAGTCCATCAGGTTTTAATCTGCTTTAAAATGAGGTTTTCGCTTTTCCCGGAAAGCCTTCAGACCCTCGGCTCTGTTTTCTATGGCCGTTGGGGTGGACATCTCCTGGACGCTGATGGCCAGATCCAGTTTCAAAGCCGTGTTGAGATCGACCTGCATCCCCTCATTGACGCATCGTTTGGCAATCTTCAAACCATGAGGAGGAAATTCCAGCATAACATTGGCCAGTTTCACCGCCTCATCCAGTAATGATTTCTCCGGGACAATCTTATTGATTAATCCGAGCCGCAAGGCCTCTCCGACGTCCATGCGCCCCGCCGTAAAGAGCAACTCTTTCGCCTTAGTAATACCGATGATGCGAGGCAGCCGTTGCATGCCTCCGGCACCGGGAACTGAACCGATCCTCAGTTCTACCAACCCGAATTTAGCAGTATCCGTAGCGATCCTTAAATCACAGCAAAGGGCCAGTTCAAGTCCTCCTCCCAAGCAAAAACCGCTGATGGCCGCTATGGAAATCCGAGGATCATCCTCAAATTTTTTAAACTGATCACGCGAACTGGGACGTGATTGGCCGGGAGGGAACACTTCTTTAATATCGGCGCCAGCGCAGAAACACTTCTCTCCACCAGTAAAAATGACGACTCGTATGCTCTTGTCGACTTCCACCTGTTCCCAAATGTCTTTCATCTCGGCCTGCATCTTGGTGTTGATGCTGTTGAGGTTCTCAGGCCGATTCATGGTGATAATAGCAATGCCATCTTTCTTCTCAAACATCATCGTTTCATAAATCATTAAATGATCCTCCTATAATTATTCCAATTAATGACCATTGGTCAATAAGTGACTAAGAGTCACATTTTAACATTTCTGCCAAAAGCAGTCAAGAAAAATGCGGTGAGTAAATTTGACCATTTCGCAGAATGCGGTTTGCCCTTAATGATTAACATCCCCTTGGAAGCCTCCTCCGGCTGGCCTGATTGAATCAATGGAAAACAAGTCAACCACCAAGTTTACCAGCAGATAATCCCGTTTATTGGTATCCATCGACTAAAATATTTCTTAAAAAGGGAACATTTTATCAAAGAGAGCTTTGAAAATGGTCCAATTTTATTTAAGTTCAAAGAAGAGGAATATATTGAGTAAGTTGATTTTTTATTTCGCTCCAGTCCACTCTAGAATCCTCTTGGCCGCCACCTGAGCTCCATCGGTCCTGAGTCTGGATTGAAGCAGAGGCTGTCGGCTAAGACCTTCCAAATAGGATCTCCAATGGCCGGAATATAAATTTTCTTTCGGCATATAACAATAAGACAAATACTTTTTAATGCCTTCGACCAAGATCGGATATTCCGGGAATTCTCCTCGATCGGAGTAAATCATCGGGGTTCCATGAGACAGACAATCGGCCAATATTCCATATCCGGGTTTGGTGATCACAAAATCAGCGGCACAAACCAGGTCAGTAAAAGAAATCCCTTCTTGCTCGACCCTTTTAAAAACCGGAGATTTCCAGTCTAATGGATGTTTAATTAAAAACAAGTAGTCCGGAGATAGCTGCCCGATCTTTTGAATTGCCCGTTCCTGTAAATCCAAACGGCTGAAACCGATCAATCCGATTTTACGGTCCGGGGGAAGATCAAGAATCTTGCGGACCTGGGCTTTTCCCTTCATGGATCTCCTGGCCACCAAGGGAATGTCCTCAATTTTTTTAAAGGCCTCCATTTCTCCGTAGAAAGGAAGACGCAATAATAATGCCCCTTCCCGGTAATAACTTCGGATGATCTCAGCCAGGCGATACCATTCCGGATCCTTTTGGCCATAAAAAGTATAGATCCAATCCCATGAAAAATTGCTTATCCCGACAGACGGCAAGCCCATTCTCCCGGCAGCGGCCATGGGGATAAAGGGGATATCGCAAACTATCCCGGAAATACTCCGGGCTAAAAAAATTTTTGCTCCTTGCTTATCAGTTCCTCAGCCGAAAACAGCAATTTTTTTACACTCTCTTTTGTTTTTTGGAGATCAAAGCGGACATTATCTATTTGATCCAGGCCCACATCAAGGCTTTCTGGCAGTATCTCGACCGGGCGAGACAACCCCTCCTTAAATAAAAAAGCCGGGGTGACCGTCTTGATGATGACGTCACACCCCAGCTTATGCAATTCATTGATGATTTGAATGGAACGGACAGCATGGCCATAACCATGCCCAGAGATGTAATAGACTATTTTCTGGGAAGACATGAAGAATCTTGCAAAATAAAATACGAATATTTCATTTTTACCAAAATTGTATAACCAATCTTAATTATGATATATAAACAAAAACTACGAAGTGTCCCAAAATTATTTCGAACAAGAAAAAATTTATTCATTGAGGATTTGCTGAGAATCAACGATTGGCTACGATCGGATCACTGAGAAATAATTTTGATCAATACCTTCCGTGTTCTTGGACCGTCGAATTCACAAAAGAACAGGGATTGCCAACGCCCCAGGATCAGACGCCCGTTTTCAATCATTACTGAAACCGAAGAACCGATCAGGCTGGACTTGATGTGCGCCGGCGAATTTCCCTCACCATGACGATAAGGCCCTTTGAACGGGACCATTTGATTAAGCATTCTCAGGATGTCTTCCTGAACATTGGGGTCAGCCCCTTCGTTAATCGTAATTCCGGCTGTTGTATGAGGGATAAAAACCAAGGCCAGCCCATCCGAGACCTGGGCCTTCGAAATCACTTCTTCAACTTTCCCGGTTATGTCCAGGAACTCCGTTTGCTGTGAGGTGGATATCGATAAGATGATCATCAGACCTCCAATCCTAGAATGCCAAAATTCTTTGTTAAATGCCTTCAGTTTTTTTCGAAGGTATCACTTTCCTTTGACCCAAGAAGGAATGATGATCCCCCCTTCGGTCTTTTGTTCTTTTTGTTCGGGCGCAAGATCATCGTTGGGATTTTCCGTTAACAGGGCCGTTTCCATCAACAAAAGCAAGAAAGGATTTTCTTTGCCCGGCGAGGATCCTTTTTCCTGATCCAAGGTGTTTGCCCAACGGAAAAGATGTTCGGCTTCTTCCTTTTGTCCCTTGAGATAATACAAATAGGCGGCTTCTTCCAGATAGCGAAAGAGACCTGTCCGAGTCTCCGGCGGGAACAATTCCTGAACCGCCCGGTCAACCACAGCCTTAAGCCGCTCTCTTTTTTGAATCTCATTCAGGATCAAAAGGCTTGTCCGGACCTCTTCAATGGCCTTGAGATAGGTTTCCAGGATTTTGGGCTCAGGAAGTAAATAGACGATCTCCGGTATCCTGGTCAATAAACGAACGTCCAGAGAAAGAGGCTGAATCGGTTTTTCTGTTGCCAAGAGAGACCGGATAATAGGGGATAGTCCGACCATCTTTTTCCCCTCCAGAAAGCTGATGATTCCCGAATAGACCCCTTCTTCCCCGTTGGATAATTTGGAACGTCGATCATGGGCTTCCTGCAAGACAAAAACCGTATGTCCGAAATCAGCTTCCAAAAAGGCGTGACCGGATTGAGTTTCCAGGTCCGCCAAAATGTTCTTAACCCCTTTTTTACTGACCTCTAAATCGGTAAGGCTTTCCAGCCCTTCGCTGCTGATCAAGGAAAAAATAAAAAATTGGCCTTTCGCCGGCCTGGGGATTAATAAACCCACCATTTGATTTTTTAACCCATCGAATTCCGAAAGATAGCCCACGGCCTGAAATGGTTCAATCTTTTTCAAGATTCCCCCCTCTTTTTCCGAATGCTGATCAGAGGCAGGAGGAGGCTCAATCCCTTTTTGTTTCAGCAAGTAGAGGGTCCTTTTGATCCCTTTCTGAATCGACTTTGACCGGATCCGTCGGTTCAGATAAGGCAAGAACCAAGGGGAAAAAGGTCCCCTATGTGTCGTTATCTTTCGCAGGAAAATATCGGCCAGGGCAGGATTTTCCTCCAGTTCCCGGGCCAGAATATTGATGATTTCCATACGTTCAGATTTTGATTCCTCGGTTTCCCGGAGCTGTTTGAATACGGCTTCTGCTCTTTCTGCAAGCTGTGTTTTAAAGGTATCTTTTTTAGGCAACTGAGATTTTACATTCCCGGGCATAAATCCTGTTCCTTAATAAAATAAGAAGTTGTAACAGCGAAAAGGGATAATATAAAATTTAACTTTTATTTTGTCATGCTTACTCTTTACTTGTCCATCAAAAAATGGTTTTATTAAACGGGTTGGTTTTCTCTTCTCATCGGAGTTGCCTTAGGCTACCCAGGCAAGAAAACGCCTGACAATCAGTATCGAAAAAGGCGGGAGCCGTTGGGAAATTGGGTTACTTGGATTTAGTCTTTGGGGCTAAAAAACAAAAGCCAACCTTTTCAGGCTGGCTTTTATATAAGGAAAGGAGATAAAGAGATTTATTTTCTTGCTAAATTAATATGCAAATCCAATGCCAAAAAAGGAGAAGGCCAAGTGGTTTTTATAATATAATGATTTAATTGAGTAAATTTAATATCCCCTATTTCCCCAATAGCCTGTCCCAACACCCTTTAGTAAAAATATTTTTACCAAAAAGTTGTTGCCGTGGGGTTGTTAATAAATAACATATTGAATTTATTGAAAAATATAGGTACAATATTTTTTACCACCTTTTAATCCTTTGATAACTGCTGGTTGACTAAATCATATATATCGGCCACTAGGATGCTTTGAAGACATTTGTTATCCCGGCAGGGGGAGTTTCGATGATTATAAGCCGTCAGACAGGGAGAACAGGGGAAATCAGCATATAGAACGTGGGTGTTATTCCCCAAAGGCGAATAGAGCCTCGGGGTCTCCGGCCCGAAAAAGACAAAATTCTTAATAGCCGTCAAGGCTGCAAAATGGGCCGGGCCGCTGTCATTGGTGATCAAGAGATCAGAGATGCTGAATAAATCCATCAATTCGGGAAAGGTGGTTTGGCCGGTAAACTGGATACATCGCCTATTATTCAGGCCCTGCTGCACTCGTTTTGTGGTCTCCTGATCGGCTTCGGCCCCTATTAGAATGATGATGTTTCGGGGATCGGTTAAGATGCGTTGCCCCAATTCAATGTATTTTTCAACTGGCCAGGCCCGAATAGGAATTTCACCAGCACTGGGATTAAAAATAATCAGCTGGCTTCCTTGGCTGATTTCCGGACAAATCGCCTGTAGCTTTTCCCTCAAACGTATCATCCCGGATTTCGAGGCTTGATAAGAGGGGGTCTCAATGGCTTGATCCAGGATGACATCCTCCATGGCCGGCCAATCTTTTTCTAAATATTTTAATACACGGGTAAAAGATAAAAACGATTTGCTGATATGCTGCTGGTAATTATATTGGATCCGGTGGGTATGAAGATTACCGCGATAGAGTCCCTCCATGCGATATTTATGGAATCCAATCCGGATCGGGGCTGCACTTAAATACGTCAATAGGGCCGTCACCCGGGTGAATAATTCCAGATCAAAAACACAATCCATTTTTTCCTTGCGAATTCTGACAATCACCTTTAGGTAATCGGCTAAAAACGAAAAAAGCGATTTATCCCTAATAACGAAGACATTTTTCTTAGGCATTATTTTCAGAATGTCAACGCTGGCCCGGTTTTTTTCAAAAATCAAAAAAAAGAGTTCGGCAGAAGGATATTCCTTTTTAAGGGCCTTCATGGCCGGATAGGCCAGGATGGCGCTTCCCATCTCCGAGAGTTCTATGAAAAGATACTTTTGGGGTGATTGAGGAGACTTTCTGGCCAAAGGCTTCAAAAAGAAACCTACCATAGTCAATAGCCAACAGGCCGGAATACCGGCCCAATAATCAATTTTTCTTACCCGGTCAACGTTCATAGGCTCTTTCCATTTGTAATCTAAGGATTGATCTCTAAAATAGAGAGCGAGGATAATCCTTTGGAAAACTTAATAAACAAGACCCCCAAACACAAAAACGTTAAAGCAAGTTCTTCCGTTTCTGATATATTTTTAAAAAGCCATAACCCAATAGAACTGCAAACCAGACCGTACATATCCGGATGATGATTGTGGCCGTTGTGGCCAGGGCTTTGGGCACCTGGATCAGTAGGAGGAGACTGGTCATGCTTCCTTCGGCCGCTCCGATCCCGCCCGGCAGCATGCTTAAGGCCCCGGCCAGGGTGGAAAAGGCATAGATAAAGGTGGCTTTAATCCATGAAATCTCCCATCCCAATCCTTTGAAGACTATCTGAAAAGCCAGGCATTCAGAAAACCAGGCCGCCATCCCCAGGACGGTCGCCCAAAAGAGTAATCCGAAACCCATGAGATCATGAAGGGTGTGAAAGGCCTCGGTCAGAGGGGTCTCCAATCGGCGACCCAAAGAAAACCGGCGTAAAAAAACGAGGAGGCCGTAAAACACTTTAGGGGAGACCAAAGGCAGCAAGCCCGACACCAAAACCAATAATCCCACCCATAAGATCCGGGATCCGAAGGCGAAGGAGATTCCCCCCAGCAGGGTTAAAAGATAAACCGCCAAAAGGTCCGTAAATCGTTCGGCCAGGACGATGGGGCCTGAAAGGGTCAGCGGGACCTGCCGGCTTTCCTTGAGCAAATAGGATTTCAATAATTCACCCATTTTCCCAGGGGTCACGGTCATAACCAGACCGCTCATAAAGATATAAAAACTCTCTTTCCGGGTCAAAGAAATTCTCACTCGTCTTAAATAGTATTCCCAACGCCAAAAGCGAATGAGATAATTCATAAAGGCCAAAGCTAAAATCAAAGGCAGGGTCCAATAAGAAAAATCCTTAAAGGCCCCGGTGACTGCTCCCCAATTCCCATACAGCGACAGACCTAAGAATACCGCGATTCCCAGACCTAAAAAAAGAAAAAAACGTTTTGATAGAATGGAAAATCGGGGATCGGCCATTTTACTTAACGGTAAATGACAACCAACACCGTTATAGTCCAACCCAGGACGGCCAAAAGAAGAGGACGATCCGTCAGCAGGATTTCCTCGGGCCGGCCGCCTTCCACCTTTTGATGCACCAGATAAAGATATCGGAAAATCCCATAGAGCACAAAAGGCAGGGTAAAAATCAGATTGGGAGTATGGAATTTGGTGATAGTTTCTTCTGAGATGGTATAAAGGGCATAACTCATCACCGTGGTGGCCGTTACTACTCCCATCATCTGGTCCAAAAGGTAGGGAGAATATTCTTTTAAAATTCCTCGATGGTTGGAGGCATCTTCTTTAAGGAAAACCAGCTCGTGCCGTCTTTTGGCCATGGCCAAAAATAAGGAAAGAAGCATGGTACAGATTAAAAGCCAATGAGAAAGTTGGACCCCTATGGCGAAGCCGCCGGCCACGACCCTTAAAACGAACCCGGCGGCAATGGAAAAGATATCCAGAATAACCAGGTGCTTTAAATATAAGGTATAGCCGATCTGGAGAAGGAGATAGGCCCCCATGATCTGCGTCAAAGGGATCGAGATCACCCATCCTCCTAGGAAACTTAAAATCAAAAGTATGGAAGCAATAATTCCGGCCGTGATCGGATTCACCCGACTCGAAGCCAGGGGACGATTCCGCTTAATCGGATGCCGCCGGTCTTCCTTAAGATCTTTTAAATCGTTGAAGATATACACCGACCCGGTCAAGAGGCAGAAAAGGCAGAAGGCTTCCAGGGTCTTGATCAACAGCGGCCCATTCAACAAATTTTGAGAAAAAAGCAAAGGGGCGAACAAGGCCCCGTTCTTGATCCACTGTTTGGGTCGTAGGGTGAGAAAAAGGTCCTTAAAAAAAGTAAACGGCTTATTATTTTTAGCCATTCATCACCTGCACTATTTTTTTATTTGTTTGCCTTGACTTTACCTGATAATTTTCATCTAGTTAGTAATACGATAACCAAAAGATATTGTAAGAAAATTGAAATATAGCCTTTCTTAATAAAATTGGCAAATAAAAATAATCAACCAGAAATTCCTTTTGAAAAATGATAAAATTTTTCTATTTAATTTTTTCATTATCCAATATATAAGAATTATTCAGTAAAATTAATAGAAAAAATTCTCAAACTAAACGAGCTAAGAATCTAAGGAGGATCTTGATGAAGGAAAATATTTGGGACGGCCCACAACTCCCCATTAAAATTCAGGACAATACCTTTCGGGACGGGCATCAATCCTTGCTGGCCACCCGGATGAAGACCGAGGACATGCTGCCCATTGCCGAAAAGATGGATGAAATGGGTTTCTGGGCCATGGAGGTCTGGGGAGGGGCGACCTTTGACACCATGCATCGATTCTTAGCCGAAGACCCCTTTGAACGGCTCAAGACCCTTAAAAAATATATCAAGAAAACCCCTCTAACCATGCTCTTGCGGGGACAGAATTTAGTGGGCTATCGCAATTATGCCGATGATGTCTGCCGCCTCTTTGTGGACAAGAGCTGTGAGGCCGGTATGGACGTCTTCCGGGTCTTCGATGCCCTTAACGATTTTCGAAATTTTGAGACCTGTGTGGAGCGGATCAAGGCCAACGGAAAACATTTCCAAGCGGCCATTTGTTATTCCTTAACCGAACGGTCGTTGGGCGGACCGGTTTTTAACATGGATTATTATGTCAGTAAAGCCAAAGAACTGGAGAGCATGGGAGCCGATACCCTGTGCATCAAAGACATGGCCGGAATCATTGCCCCTTATGACATTGCCTGGTTGATTCGGGAACTGAAGCAGGCCATCAAAATCCCGATCCATCTCCACACCCATTACACCAGCGGGATGGGCTCCATGGCCTATCTTAAGGCCATTGAGGCCGGGGTGGACATCATTGATACCTGCCTGGCCCCTTTTGCCTTAAGGACCTCACAACCGGCCATCGAACCCTTAGTGGCCACCTTCAGGGGCACACCACGCGATCTAAAGATGGATCTGAACGCCCTCCTGGAAATGGGTGAATATCTGGAAACGATCGCCCCCAAGTACGGCAATTTCCTGGCCACCAACAGGATGTCGGTTATCGATACGGCCGTATTGGTCCATCAGGTGCCGGGCGGGATGATCTCCAACCTAGTCAGCCAGCTTAAAGAGGCTAACGCCCTGCACCGCCTGAATGAAGTCTATGCCGAGATCCCCATTACCCGCAAGGAATTAGGTACCCCGCCGTTAGTCACCCCGACCTCGCAAATTGTGGGCGTACAGGCGGTCTTGAATGTCCTTCTCGGCAAGTATAAAATGATTACCAATCAGGTTAAAGATCTGGTTTTTGGACTTTACGGGAAAACCCCGACACCCATTGATCCCGAGATTCAGAAAATAGTCCTAAAAAACTATAAGCGGGGGCAGACGCCGGTAACCGGACGGGCCGCCGATTATCTGGAACCGGAACTTGAGGAGGCCAGAAAAAAAATAGGTCCTCTGGCCAAAGATGATTTTGATCTGCTCATCTATGCCCTTTATCCCACTACCGGGGAACAATTTTTAAAATTGAAATACGGCCTGGAGGAAAAGCCTCAGCAGGTCGTGGAAGGATTAGCCAAATCCTAATCGCTGAGTGCTGAAAACGCTGCTTTGAAATTAAAAATTTTCTGGTGGGCCTCAGGTATGGACCGGTAAAACCCGTGATGGAAGTAAATCGTAATGTCGGATTTTATCCCTGATCAAATCAACCAATGCAGAACTATTCTGGTTTCAGAGATAGACCGGCTTCCCGGGGCTACCTGCCGGTTCCTTTTTTCACCTTTCAAACCCGGCTATCAAGACACGGACTCCATCCGAAATCAGTTTGACGAGGAATGGGAATCCCTCGAAAGCCATCCGGATGGAGAAGCAAGACAGGCCCTGGTCGAAATCCTTCTCCCCCCAGTCCCTTATGACCTAAAGATTATTGAAAAGCTCTCCTATGTGAATTTCCCCGTCATTCAAGACCGTTGTATTGCCTTATTCCTAAAAGAGATTTCCCATATCGGGCATTCCAAAGTCACCCCTCAATTATTCATCGAATTGATGAATTTCTTCATTCAACAGGCACCGGAATTTTTTGTTCTGGCGGATTCCCTTTTGCACATTATCCAACAACAAGGCGACCTCTCAGTCAGGCAAGAGGTAAAAACCCGGGCCTGTGCTGTCCTGATCAACCACTATGAAATAGAAACCCTGATCATCTATATCTCCTGCCATCCGGGACTGAAGGAAAGGGGGAAACAGACCCTGTTCTAAAGTCTGACGGCCTTTCAAAAAATTTACCGGAAATTTTTAGAATTACAGAAAGAGATAGGAAATAAAGATCAGATCAGTCTGAAATGGTTTGGCGGGGATTTTGAACGCCTCAAAAAGCGAGGCCGGTTTAGAGACAGTTTTTCCAATCTGGTCGGAAGGTTTTTAGAACTCCTCCGAAACAAAAACAAAAAATAAGCCGTTCAGATGGGAAGATTTCTTGTCCTCCGTTTTCACAACGAAGATATTCTGCGCATCCTTCACGGTAAGATGGAAACGGGGGAACTCAAAGATAACTTCCTTGTGAAAAACTTCATCTTCCGCCAGATCTATGCCATTATACAGGAATTCCGTAAGGAATATATTTCGCAAAAAGTCGATTCCGAATTGACCCAATTTATTTCCCAAATGGCAACGCAGAATTTCGAATCCATGCGTCCCCTCACCATTGGGGAAGTGCCGGCTCAAGTCATCCTCCGGGACATGGCCCAAGAAAGCCAACCGCCTCCGAATTATCCCCTTAATCCCCGACTTCTGGAGAAAATGGAACAATACAATCTGAGTGCCTTATTTGATCTTTATCCCATTCCGCCCCGAGCCCAGGAGATATTGGTTACCCTCAGTCGGATCGCCGATAACTTGGAAATACAAAAAGAGGACCTGGTGAAATTTATTTCTTATCTGGAGAGTGTACTGATTTTCCTTCAGCAGATGGACGAAATGGGGATCCAGATCCTTAACAGCCCCCGCTATAGCTTGATCTTAAATGCCTTTCAAATGAATTCCCTGTCGTTAATCTCCGGAGGGTCTATTTTGGGTCCACCGGCCACTGGATGCGCAGCACCGTGCCTCCCAGTCTGATACGCTGTATCAATTTCAGCGCCATTCCCAATTGCTTGGGCGTTTTGGACCGCCACATCTTCTCACGTATATCCCTGCTAACCGGAGCTTTTCGGGGTACCCCTTTTGATCTTGATAGCACCAACCGCTATGATTGGGACTAAGAGCCGGAAACCTGTCAGATCCGTTCCGGTTATTTCCTTTTGGATATCCCCCCCTCCTTGACCCAGTCATGGGAAAAAATTCAGGCACTCCAGCAGGAAGCCTTGCAGGAAAAGATCAAGAAAAAGGATTGGGGTTGAGTCGATTTTTTTATCTAGGATTTCCCTGATGTTAATTGCACTGGCTTCAATGCCCTGTTAGAGAATAAAATTGGTATGAATACCGTTTAAGCTATATCCGGTTACGAAAAGTGATGATACAGACGATTGGATTTTCTTCATTTCCTCATAGGCTTTTCGTCCACTCTTCTTCGGCATAACCACATCGAGGAGGACAAAATCAATTTTAGGGTATGCTTTTTTAAAGCAAAGGTACTTGTCTCTCGGTATTATCGGTCAATTTAAAGCAAACGCATTAAATGATATTACATAAACGTTTTATTTTATTCGGGCTCCAAGAGCGTGCGGTCTTTTGAACAGTATTCCAGATCATATCAAGATTATCAAACCAACGATTTGTGGTTGACTCATAACGAACCTGTCGCCAGATCTGTTCCTGGGGATTCAAGCCTGGCTGATAAGACGGCAAATATTCCAAACGAAGACGCCTATGGGTCTTGATAAAAAATTCAACTTCCCTACATAAAGCCAGATCGTATCCCATTGAAGTCGCTGGTAAAGCTGCTTCAAACAGCCAAGAAACCCTTCTCTATTTCCTTGCGGGGATCTCATAAGGCCTTTCCGTCCAAGCAGAGGGGCAACCCATCCAAAAATATTCAGCCGCTGATAATGTTGACTCGTCGTCGGAATTCGCAATCGATCCCCTCTCCTTGCCCAACCCACACCAAGACGAGGATGGAGCGTAAAGCCAGTTTCGTCTTCAAAAACGATGGTTTCTTTAGGTCCCAGAGATTGGATTTTTTTTTAAGATTCGTCCAAATTCCTTGGCCTCTTCACTTCGTGCTTGGAGGTAAGTGTACCCAGCGCGTTTCATCCGATACCCCAATTGGTGCATCCAAGACTGAGCCTGACGAACCTTTAACGTTATCCCGAAGCGTCTTTTCAGGTGAACGACCAAGGTCGGACCGTCCCACCGAGCCCGATTTAGTCCAAATTCTAATGGAGACTTTTCCAAGTGTTCTTCCAATTCTTGGCGAACCTTCGGGGTTAAATGGGCGGGACGTCCTGGCCTTTTTACCGGTTCTAAAAACTTTAATCCCTGCTCGTCCACTTTGTGCATCCAAAGATTCAAGCTCTGTCGCGTTAATCCCAAGACTTCGGCAGTCCATCCCGGACGTTGACCCTCCTGTATCAACAGCAAAGCCGCAATTTTTATTCCAGCTCCGGCACCCGGAATTTGTCGAACCATGGCGATTAAACGCTCCCGACTTGCTTCGGGATGCTTTACCATTAAAGTTGGGTTTTTCATGAAAATACAA
>JBEKPQ010000113.1:0-11672 GCA_049520575.1 Thermodesulfobacteriota bacterium
AAGGGGTGAGTAAAAATCCTGCCTATCGGGACAATTTGAAAAACCGATACATGGTCAACAAAATAGCTACCCAGAGGAAAAAAACTTCAATCAAACCGGCTAAAGGAGACCTTAGACCGAAAAAAAACATTAACCAAAGGACATTTAAAAGCAATTAAATAAAAAAGAACGTCATGGCCTTTTTGACTTCCGGTCTATTCCAGCCTCTGCTCCAAACGATGAAAAAAGAGATACCCATGAGGGTATATAGACAGATCCAGACCGGACTGAATATCCAACTGGGTGGTGAAAATGAGGGCTTTGCCAACGCGGTGAACCAGGTTGGAATAGCCGGGATGGTGAAAAAAGACCCCACTAAACCTGCTAATTGGCAAAGGGCGGTACTGGCGACAAATTTGATAATTTTCATAAACACCTCTCTTAATCGAGGCAATCACCAGTGTTTTAGTTTATTATAACATAATGTCCTTGTTCTTCCACAAGACTTTCTTTGAGGGCCTGGAGGGATAGAATGAAAACAGACTTACAATTTTGACAAGGGTTGGAATTTAGGAGAGAAATGAGAATCCAGTTGAAAATCTTATGAAAATCTCTTAAAATATTTAATTAACAAAACCAAAAAGAAAGAACTTCCTTTGGATTCCAGGACAGAGAAAATAAACCGGCTTAAAGAATTTTTTCAGACCCAGAAGTTGACCGTCCTGGCCACTCAAGAACCGGACCATCCCTACCTCAGTCTGATGGCCTATATCTTGACGGATGATCTTAAGTATTTGATTGCTGCAACAAAACGAGGGACGAGAAAATATTCCAATATTATCAAAACGCCAGGAGTGGCTTTCCTGGTCGACAATCGAACAAATCGAGGAGGTGAATTTCAAAATACCCTGGCCGTAACCGGTATTGGAACGGCAGAAGAAACCAAGGGACCTGAAAAGGAGTCTTTGATAACGCAGTTTCTTGAAACCCATCCGGAGTTAAACGCTTTTGTTAGATCACCTGAATGTGCCCTAATTAAAATAAAAATTGAAAAATATGTTATCATCCGGCATTTCCAGGAAGCAGAAGAGTTTGAAATGACATAGAAGGGTTTACAGATAGAAAAAAAATTGTTAGTCTCCTTAGTTGGGTGTAGGTTAAAGCCCTATACCGTTAAATCAGAATGAGAGTTTTGAAAGTTGAAGAGCGAAAACGATATGTCATCAGAAAATATAAAAATTGTCGGGATACGATTTCAAAATTCAGGCCCAATCTATGATTTTGATGCCGGCCATTTTGTCTTGAATTGCGGGGACCTGGTTATTGTAAAGACCGAACAGGGAACAGGTTTAGGCAAAGTGGTCCGAGGCCCCCAGAAGGTTGACCGGACCCTCGAAGGGAAAGAAATTAAAAAGATATTCCGCTTGGCCAACGCAGCCGATTTGGAACTGCACAGAAAAATTCAGGGAAAAGAGAGGGAGGCCTTTACCTTTTGTTCGGAGCGAATTCGGGAAAAAAAGCTGGTCATGAAATTGGTGAAAGTGGAATGTTTTTTTGACGGAAGCAAAATCGTTTTTTATTTTACGGCCGAAGGGCGGATCGATTTCCGGGAATTGGTCAAGGACCTGGTTCACCGCTTTCATACCCGGATTGAAATGCGCCAGATCGGGGTTCGAAATGAGACCAAAATGCTGGGAGGCCTGGGCCACTGCGGCCGGGAAGTGTGTTGTTCCCATTGCCTTCCTGATTTTGCCACGGTTTCGGTCAAGATGGCCAAGGAACAGAATCTGCCCTTAAACCCGTCAAAAATTTCAGGTCTCTGCGGCCGGTTGATGTGCTGCCTGACCTATGAATTTGATACTTACCTGGAGTTGAAAAAAGATTTTCCCAAGTGCGGGAAGACCATTACGAGTTCCTTGGGGCCGGTTAAGATCCTCAGGCAAAATGTCTTGGAAGGGACCGTAGTGGTTGAAACCCAGGAAAGAGAGGAAAAAATCATCAACGTGGGGGATTTATTCCAAGAAACCGGGCCGGAAAAAAAAGAAAAGGGATAAACCATTTTGGAAAAAACATTTTATGTGACCACCCCTATTTATTATGTCAATGCCGAACCGCACATCGGACACGCCTATAGCACCATTGTGGCCGATACCTTGAACCGGTTTTATCAATGCCTGGGATATACGACCCGGTTCCAGACCGGGACCGATGAACATGGAGAGAAGGTGGTCCAGGCCGCCCAAAAAGAAGGGCTGGAACCGAAAGAGTATGCCGATCGAATCAGCGATTCTTTTCGCCGAATCTGGCCTGATTTAAATATCCATCCCGACCGTTTTATCCGGACCACCGAGGCCGATCACATCCGGGTAGTGACCTATATCTTGAACAAAGTTTATGCGGGTGGAGATATTTATTTCAGCGAATATGAAGGCCAGTACTGCCTGGGCTGTGAACGTTTTTATACCGAGAGGGAACTGGTGGACGGCCTATGTCCTGACCATCAAACCAAACCAACCCTGGTTAAAGAAGCCAATTATTTCTTTCGAATGAGCGCCTACCAGGATTGGCTGATTGATCATATCCAAAAGAATCCTGATTTTATTCGGCCGGAACGATACCGAAACGAAGCCCTTTCTTTTTTAAGCGAGCCCCTGGAAGACCTGTGCATTTCTCGGCCTAAATCCCGGCTGTCCTGGGGGATTCCCCTGCCTTTTGACGCCGATTATGTAACCTATGTCTGGTTAGATGCCCTGATCAATTATCTCTCCGGTTTGGATTACCCGGAAGGAAACTTGTTTCCCCGGTTCTGGCCCTCCGTACAACATATTATTGCCAAAGACATATTAAAACCCCATGGAATTTATTGGCCCACCATGCTCAAGGCTGCCGGGGTGGAACCTTATCAACATTTAAATGTTCATGGCTATTGGAACATAGAGCAGACCAAAATCTCCAAAACATTGGGCAATGTTGTCCGGCCGAAAGCATTAATCGATCAGTTCGGAACCGATGGGGTTCGATATTTTTTTCTGCGGGAAATGGTTTTTGGTCTGGATGCCCATTTCAGTGAAGAGGCCATGATCCAGCGGATCAATGCCGATCTGGCCAACAACTTCGGCAATTGTTTCAGTCGCAGCCTGGCTATGATTGAAAAATATTTCAGTGGGATAGTTCCCGAACCGAAGGAGATAGGATCGGCGGAAAAAGATCTGAAGAATCTTACCCTTCAAGTGCAGGAAACGGTCAAGATGGAGTCGCAGAGGCTTGCTTTTCATAAATCCTTGATGTCTATTTGGGAATTGATTGATGAAATCAATAAATATATCGACACGCAGGCCCCTTGGGCCTTGGCCAAAGACCCGGAGAAAAAGCCGAGATTGATGACGGTCTTGTATACCCTGGCTGAAACCTTACGGCAGATTTCCCTCCTCCTTTTCCCATTCATGCCCCAAACTTCAATCCAGATGAGACAGCAACTGGGGATGAGGGTAAAGGAAGATGCACCGATATGGTCAGAGACCATGGCCTGGGGAAGTTTTTCCCCAGGGACCCATATTCAAAAAGGCCCTGCCCTTTTCCCTCGTATAGAAAAGGAAATGACCAAAATGAATTCTATAACCCAGAACCAAAAAGCGACAACGGTTTCAAGTCTTGCGGCCTTACCCTTTGAAGAATTTCAAAAATGGGATTTACGGGTGGCCAAAGTCCTTACGGCCGAAAGGGTGCCCAAATCGAAGAAGCTTTTGAAAATAGAAATAGATCTCGGAGAAAAAAGGACCCTGGTGGCCGGCATCGGCCAGGATTATACACCGGAAGAATTGCCGGGTAAAACCATCGTCGTGGTGGCCAATTTAGAGCCGACTAAGCTCATGGGAGTGGAATCGCAGGCCATGCTTCTGGCGGCCCGGGATGAAAAGGGGTTAAAGCTGATTGTGCCCGACGGGGAAATCTTGCCGGGGACCAAGGTAAAGTAGTTTGTCCTGGGAAGAGGAAGTATCCCGCTGTATCAAATGCGGGACCTGCCTTTCCGTTTGCCCTATTTATTTGGAAACGAGCCAGGAAACCCTGGTGGCCAGGGGTAAGATGGCCCTTCTTTCCGGCTATCTCTCCGATTCCCTGCCGGCCGACCAAAGGTTGTACGAATTGTTGAGTCATTGTCTTCTCTGCGGAGCCTGCACTGAAAATTGTCCCAGCGGGGTGAAGGCCGATGACCTGATTCAGCAAGGTCGGAGTGTGGTAATAGAAAAGGTCGGCACGGCCAAATGGAAAAAATTCTTTGCCCGGGAAATTTTGCCCTTTCCGAATCGTCTGAAAACCTTTCGGAGGGGCCAACGTCTGTTGTTCAAAAAGGTCCCCGATGAAAGAGGATTAAAACTTCGTTTGGCCTCCGATCCCAGGACATGGCCGGCCCTGGCCCAACCTTTTTTCCTGGATCGAAAGACCGTTCATATCAATAAAAATCCGGCCCCTTCTTTTAAAATCGGCTATTTTGTGGGTTGTACAACCAATTACCTTTTTCCAGAAGTGGGAGAGGCCACCCTGAAACTCATCAGCCCCATGGGGAAGGTAATCCTTCCTGCAAAACAGACCTGTTGTGGACTTCCGGCTTTCAGCCTAGGCGATATTAATACAGCCAGAGAATTGGCCCGGGAAAATGTTCTGGCCTTCTCTGATGGTCAATTGGACGCCATCGTAGTGGCCTGTTCTTCCTGTGCCGCCCAGATCAAGACGGAATACACTTCATTACTGGCGGATGATACGGCTCTGATGCCTAAGGTAAAGGACTTTGTTCTGAAAGTGGAGGAGCTCAGTCAATTTCTTGCCAAGAAAGATTTTAACCCAACTCCAACCCATTCCTCCCCCACTCAAGCCGTGGCCTTCCATGATCCCTGTCATGCCAAGAGGAAGCTCAAGATTTTCAACGAACCCCGAAAGCTTTTAAATGCTATTCCCGGCCTGTCTCTTGTGGAACTGGAAGGCAATCGTTGCTGCGGCCATGGGGGATTGTTCAACCTCAGCCATCCGAGTCTTTCCCAGAAGATTCTGGAGCATCCCTTAACCGCTCTGGACCGATCAAATGCAAAGGTGATCACCACCTCGTGTATGGCTTGTTTAATTCAGTTTAAATCAGGGGTTCAGCGGACGGGGAGGAAAGTCCAGGTGAAGCACTGGACGGAGCTGATGGTCTGACCGGCCGGGTAATTTACTTTACAAATTTTGCCCATTCGGCCAGCGCTACTCCACCTCTTGTTCATCTCTTTCACCTACAAATGTTGAATAGGGAATGAACAGAAAACGGATGATTACTGTTTGAACTATGCAATGCGCCCCTCGATCAGATGAGGCGGCTTGGAGAATATTTCTATAAATGGAAAGGGAATCAGGGCATCTTGATTTTCTATCTGACGAAGCCCCCGTGAAAAGTTACCATAGAAGCCATAATACCGAACCATTTGTTCCTTGTGATTCGGGATATGGGAGGTCATGGTCTCCAGCCAATCTAAGGCATCGAAAATTATTTTTTACTGGTTGACCTTGAATCGGCTGATGCTCTGGGATTGTTCCGGGAGAAAGGGGCAAGAAAATAGCCCGCCGGGATGATTCTCAGTTGATTAAATAAATTTCTTTGAATTTGAAAAGCCCATAGGGCCAATATAGATTATTGATTCGAAAGGAAGGGAAAAATGACGGTCCAAACCTACCCGGAGTTCAACACCAATTACAACCTGCTACTGAAAACTTTTATGCAAAGACCCGTGGATATTTACCCCAATGAGATCGGTATCGTTTATAGAAATCCCGTCACCGGCCAATATCTTAGGTTAACCTGGCAGGAGTGGTATGACCGGACCGGCCAGCTGGCCAAGGCCATGATAGGACCTCTGGGGATTGATCCTGGAAAACCAGGGCAACCGGGGGATCGGGTGGGGACCATGGCCTTAAATCATCACCGTCACATGGAACTTTACTATGCCGTGCCGTGCTGTGGAGCTGTTTTGCATCCCATCAATATCAGGCTCTCCCTGGATCACATCGTTCATACCATCCGTCATGCCGAGGATAAAATCCTGTTTGTGGATGATAATTTTTGGCCGTTATTGGAAAGTATCTATGATCGGATCAAAGATACGGTGAAACAATTTGTCTACCTGTCCGACAAACCGGGACTTCCTCAAACAAAAATCGAACCGCTTTATGAATATGAGACCTTGATCAAAGAGCAGTCCCCCGGATTCGAGTGGCCGTATTTTCATGAAGACACCTATGCCACGCTTTGTTATACTACTGGGACCACTGGCCTGCCCAAAGGGGCCATGTTTACCCACCGGCAGCTCTATTTACAGACCCTGCATGACATTGCCTACTATCATTTCACCACCGATCCCTCTATCATTCACTTTGGGGAGGCCGAAGTTTGGATGGCACTAACACCCTTGTACCATGTGCATGGCTGGGGCGCTCCGTTTAACAATGTCTTTTCGGCCAACAAACTGGTCTTGCCGGGGATGTTTACGGTGGAGGGATTCTGCGAACTGGTTCAAACCGAAAAGGTGACTTCGACGTCGGTAGTGCCGACGATCCTGGCCATGATCGTAGAGTATGAAGATATTCATAAATACGATCTCAACAGTTTGAAGAACTTGGGAGTCGGCGGCGGGGCCTTGACTTTGGGATTGAAAAGGAAAGCAGAGAAGATCATTCCCGGATTAAAGGCCAGATCCGGATACGGCATGACGGAAACAGCGCCTTTCGCCATTCGGGCTTTTGTCAAAAAAACCATGATCGACTGGCCGGAGGAAAAACTGGATGAGATCAGGGTAAAAACAGGTTTGGCCTTACCGGGACTTGAGGTGACGGTGGTCGATGAAACGGGGAAACCGGTTCCACGAGACAACGAAACCGTGGGCGAAATCCTGATCCGGGGTCCGTGGATCATGGGGCAGTATTACCATGAACCGGAGAAAACGGCCGAGGCCTGGCGGGACGGCTGGTTCCACACCGGCGATGTGGCCAAGGTGGATGAAGAGGGATACGCCACCATAGCCGACAGGAAATCCGATATAATCCGCAGCGGCGCGGAGATGGTTCCAACGGTTCTCATGGAGAACCTTACAGCCTTGGCCGAATTCGTTTTGGAGGCCACCTATGTGGGGGTCCCTGATGAAAAGTGGGGACAACGGCCCATGGCTATTGTGGCCCTTGTTCCGGGCGCCAAGGAAAAGGAGAAAGACATCATCGACTTTCTGCAAACGGAAGGTGTGGAAAAAGGTAAGATCACCAAATGGATGCTCCCCGATTATATCCTTATCACCAAGTCCATCCCCAAAACCAGCGTTGGAAAGTTTGACAAGATCGCCATTAAAAAACAGTTACCCGAACTGTTACCCAAGGCCAAGAAAACCAAATAGTGGCAGTCATCGCCAGGAAGAAGTCACCATCAAACTTAACAATGTTTGTATAGTCAAATCCTGATTTTCACAATTTATTTGATGCAGACACCGGACAGAATGAATGGTAATTTTGTGATAACGATCATGCCTATTATGGTTTGAAGCGGAAAGGACCATTCTTGAATTTGTTGTTTATTGACTTTGATCTCTTCATTTAATCTAATAATGTTTTTTAGGATCGCCCCAGCCCTCTCAGTTCCCTCCGAATATGAGTGAATTCGCGTTTTTACTTGACCAGTTCACTTATTTGTTGTATAGTATTAAGCAGTTGAGAAAGAGCGTATTGGAAAGGGGGATATGAGATAGTGCTTATGGCAGATTGGAAAAAGAAAACGGGAGAAGGCTTGAAGACAGTAAAGGAGAAAGCGGAAGGCATTGCTTTCAACGTAGAGAAATTGGTGAAGATCGCCAGACGGAAGAGGGACATCATGAGGATACAGAGGAGGACACAGAAACTCTACTCGGAAATCGGGGAGTACGTTTACGGCGAGTGTGCCATGGAAAGACCACTTACCAGCGAAGCACCTTTCCTGAAGGAGAAGGTCTCTTTGATAAGCCAAATGAAGGTGGATATACAGAAGATAGAGGCGGAGATAGAGGAGGTTCGGAAGATACAGCCGCCCAAGACAGGAGAAAAAACCCAACCGGAATTGGGCGAGGTCGATTCAAAAGATATACAAAGTTGATCCTCTAATCTGTCCCAGCAATAATCCATAACGATATCCACTTCAACCCGTAATCATCATTTCAAATCCTGTTCCTGAAAGAAGATAGCGATTAGTCCCATTTATATTCACATAGGTGAAATGCTGACCCGAAACGGCCGATTATATCCGGACGAAGTGGCTCTGGTGGAACGCCTGCCGGCGGAGAGTTGGCGGGAAATAGAAGAAGAATACCTTTAAGGCATTATGGCCATCAATCTACAGCGAATTAATAATAGTCCATTGGTTATCAGCCTGGTATCCGCCCTGGGGCGTGCCCTCCCGTTGCGGCTGGGTCACTCCCTGGCCGATTTTGTAGCCGGACAACTCGCCGGCCAGCGAGATTCCCCAATGATCCGGGCCATACGCGCCAACCAGTGGGTCGCGCGTGGGGAAGCGTTGGAAAAAGAGGCCTTGGATCAGGCCGTCCGTGATACACTTCGCCATTCGGCGCGTTCCATCTTCGACCTGTATCATTACATCCAAAAACCGGAGCTCACCGGGCGCCTGATCGTCCCGGACTCGACCACCCAGCAACTGGCCCGGCGTCCCGAATTTGACGGTCGCGGATTGGTGGTGGTGGGCATCCACCTTAGCAACTTTGATCTCATCCTTCCGTGGCTGTGCGGGCAAGGGCTGCGGCCCCTGGTGCTCACCATCCCGGATCCCCAAGGCGGACGCCGCACGGAGTATGAGAGACGCAAAAAGATCGGGATGAACCTTATCCCCGCTTCCGTCGGCGCAATCCGGCAGGCGATCCGGCATCTCCAGCAGGGAGGCGTTGTGCTTACCGGCATAGACCGTCCCATCCCGGACCCCGGAGCCCGTCCGCGTTTTTTTGGCCGGCCGGCGGCGCTGCCCCTTCATCATATTCTCCTGGCGACAAAGGCGCAGGTACCGGTAATTATCAAGGTCACAAAATTGCAGTCCGATGGGAAGTACCATGTTTTGACCTCCGGCTTGATCGAGATGGATCCTCATCCGAATCGGGAAGCGGGAGCGCTCAGAAATGCCGAAAAAGTGTTAAGCATAGCAGAGAACTTCATCCGGCAGGCACCGCAACAATGGTCAATATCCATGCCGGTTTGGCCGGAGACACTGGCCCTGGTCCCCTGATCCGTTCAGCGTCCATAGGTGAGTGAAATGCGCGAGATAAAAAAGCACCAGAGAGTGAATGACATCCTGTTGGGTCCGCTGGAGAGGCCGGCATTGAAGTGGTTCGCAGCCCACATGCCGGATTGGGTGACTCCCGATATCTGTACTGCTATTGGTGTATTTGGCGCATTAGTGATCATGGTCGGCTATGTATTGAGCACATACAACCGGAACTTCTTGTGGCTTGCCTCGCTTGGTTTCGTCATCAACTGGTTTGGCGACAGCCTGGATGGCACACTGGCGCGTCACCGACAAACCGAACGCCCAACCTATGGCTTCTTTTTAGACCATACAACGGATGCGTTCAACGAGGTGATGATGTTCCTGGGGCTGGGCATGTCGCCATACATCAGCTTTAATATCGCCTGCCTGATCCTCATCGCTTACCTGCTCCTTTCCGTCCTCGTGTACGTGCGCACATGCGTGGCTGGCGAGTTCAAGATCTCGTATAGCAAGCTGGGACCGACCGAGTTACGCGTGCTGGCTATTCTGTTGAACATTGGCATGTATTTTGGCGGGCTGCGGACGTTTTCAGTGGCAGCGGGAGCCTTCGGCCAGTTCACCTTCAGCATCTACGACCTGGTTGTCGCCGCCATCACATTACTATTACTGTATTGTTTTATCGTGACTTCCGTGCAGGAAATTATCAGGCTGGCGAACGAAGACAAATAACATTTTTCAAGGATGTGGGGGCAAATAGGAGAAGATAAACACCGCAATTGGAATCTTCTGTATAATCATCCTATGAGAAAAATCATCATCGCTATCCTTATACTCCTGGCAATTGCATTCGTTGTCTTTACCTCACTGAATTTAAATATTACACCTACAACTACACAGAATCAAAGTGGTAAAAATTTATTAATTACCTATGGAAATGTGCGAAAGAAGCTCCACGATCATCAACTGGTTTCTGGTGGCAGGAGGGGCAAAAATGTTGGCGTTTACAGGAAAAGGCAAACAAGTATTCATGACCGCAGTCTCCGTACTTGATTCTGGCAAAGCCGTTGAGGAGATTGCCGCAATCCAAATACTGCTCCATAACCTTTTTTACATGGGGGCGAAAGAAGCCATAAGTCCTTTTAAAACGATCTTCAGTGACGTAAATTGGCTTGAAACACTTGTGTGCACATTAAGGCATATCGCCCAACCGCAGACCGCTATGATTAGAGACGAGCGGGCTAACGACGCAAAGCGTCCGAGCCATCTACTGTTTATATGGTTTCCAGATAAACTCACCTTCCGGTCTTACTTCCAGATAACACTCTAATTGCTCACTTTGCGGGAGAGCAACCCGGGAACACGGCCGCTCTCCGTTCTCCGCGGTGGATCAACTCCGCAATCCTTATTGCGAAGAGCTGGCTTTCTGATTCTTAACCTGCAGATCATTCACGACCTGCTTCACGTTGGGCACTCTCGTGGCCATCTGCTCGGCCTGGTCGCGCTTGTCCTGCGAGTTCACTTCTCCGGTCAGCGTGACTACGCCGTTCTTCACTTTGTATTTCACGTCGTCGTGCATCTTGTTCTGGATCAGCGCAGCGTCAAGATTCTTCTCAATGCCTTGGTCCAGATCGGAGTTCACGGCCTTATTTTCTTTTTCCAGGCCCATGGGAATCACGGCAATCTGATTCGCGACAACCTGGGCGCCCGCCAGGGACTTTGCAAGGGATTCGGCTTGTAACTTGTCGGCGTCACTGGCGACTTGTCCGCCGAGGGTCACAATGCCCTTGTCGCGATCCTGACTGACGGTGACGTCTTTGAAGCCTGCTTGATCGACCAATTTGCGAATATTGTCTACAACATCGGGTGATTTCACGGCCGTCCCGGAGCATCCGGCTAGGGCCCCGACAGCAAGCAACGTGAGCATTGCTATTGACATTCTGAGCCTTTTCATGTTTCTCCTCCTTTGAATTCGAAATGAAATCTCAAACGGTGATGAAGGTAATGGCTAGTGCGTGCTGCCTTTGTATCCGGTGTGTTTGTACAGACAATCGATGTCCGTCTTTTCCATTGCCTCAGTCCTATAATAAGGTATAAAACAGCCTCCAAGAGATGTTAATACCATCCCTATCATAATGAACATAATGATTTTTTTTATTTCTCTATCCCCATATTTTTTTATTTAAGCGCCTTAAGTTTATCCTATCGAGCCCGATTGCTCACGACGGCACGGAGTAAGGCGGCCGTGAGCAATGGGCGATCGACGTTGATGATTCCCCTATCGAATGACGATCGGCGGGAAAAAGAAGCTGATGCCAGGTGATGGCTCCGGGGCATAAATAACCGGCGGAGGTGCATAAATAGGATCCTGTTGGTACCCATAGTACCCGGGCCGATACATTCGATGGCCGCGATTGTCTTGCCAGCCGCGATGCTGTGGCCC
>JBEKPQ010000114.1:0-11642 GCA_049520575.1 Thermodesulfobacteriota bacterium
AACCCTTTTTTGAAGTTTTCGGCCATGTCATGACCGAACATGTAGTCCTGGCCGAGAATGTAAAACTTTTTTTCTTTTTTCCTGATCTGGCCGTAAAAATAGGCGAAAGCACGGCCGACCTGTGAAGTCTGCCACCAGGTCATAAAGGCATAGCGGGAAAAATTTTGGGCATCCTGGAGTTCTTCGGCTAAGGAAATAAAGTTCACGGAAATGACCTTATATTTTTCGGCCGTTTGGTTCATGACTTTCACGATGTGGCTGCCGTCGGCGCCCCACAGGAACTTGACCCCTTCCTGCAGGACCATCTGCTCACAGATCTTCTTGGCCTGGTCGGGCCTCGACATCGTATCGGCCTTGAAGAGCTGGATCAGTTTCTTTTTGCCGTCAACCATGATCCCGCCCCTCTTGTTGTAATCGTAGGCTGCCCAGGTGGCATCGAGCCAGAAACCTTCACCCACCGCCGCGGCCGGACCGGAAAAGGTCCCCACCACAGCGATCTTGATGGTGTCCCCGGTCGGGTTTGCCCAGTTACTGGGATCGAAGTCGGACATATCGCCCATTTTGTTGACCTCAAATCTGGCTTTCACCGCCGGCGCTTTGGCTTTCTCCGCCGCCATACCCAGGGTCGGACTCATGGCTGTTACAAGGAAGAAAAAAGAAAAAACACAGAGAAACATTAAAATTCCTTTACCCTTTTTCATTTTAGACCTCCTTAAAAAAATTAAGATGTTAAAAGCACAGCGTCCTTTTTTGAACTTACCTCATTATTATTTCTTTTTTATTCAGTCGAGCGGCATGTGTGATTAATGTGTGATTAATTAGAAATTAATAGTATGGCTCCCAAGTGTTGTCAAGGGGAAAAACAGTCATGGGGAAAAATGATGAGACCTCTAAAAAAGGCCCGATGTTATTTAATCGTGCAGGAAAAAATCGATGCTAACTTATGCTCCGGCGGAAAACATAACGGGCCGGGGATTATGCGCCCTGTCCCGTTGGAATCATTATAATTTGAAGTGAACAAATTTTAACCGTCGGATCGGCAAAGATTTTTTCAATCCAGGCGTAGAAATTTATTGGATCCAAGAAGACCCTTTCTTTTTGACCTCAATTTTCGGTTCTCTCAGGCTTGTCTAAAAAGGGTTTCGTCAGGCGGGAATATGATCTTCCGTCCGGATAAGCCTAAGATGAACGGCGTCCTGCGGACAAACATGGGTGCAGATACCGCATCCGAGGCAGGAGGCGGCCACCTCGGCTACATCTGAATTATTCAGAGTGATATTTTGCATGGGACATTCCTCCAGACACAAGCCGCAACCCGTACAGAGGTCGCCGTCGATGAAAGATCGATAGCGGCTGGGATTAACCTGGCCGTGCAGTTTTCCGGAGGCGGCGTCCCGTTCAAAAGATAAGGCGATACAGCAACAACTGCAACAATTGCAGATGACCGTTCCCTGATCTGCTCTATTGCCCGTCATATGGACGAGACCCGACTCTTCAGCTTTAAAGAGGATGGCCTTGGCTTCTTTAAGATCGATCTGGCGGCCGGTTCCTCGTTTGATAGCATAGGTCGCACCTTTGTTCATCTGCAGACAGGTTTCCAATGGCTTATTGCAATTGCGCATCATCGTCCGGCAGGGACATGGGGTAACGGCCAGGATGGATGCTTTTTCGAGGATGCTGACGGCGTCTTCATAGGCGAGAACCTGACTTTTCATTTCGATCTTTTGGTTGATCGGAATGACGCGGAATACAGGGGGCCGGTTGGAGGACATCCGCCAGGCATAATAGTCATGATATTCTTCTTCAACATATTGCCGCCATTTCTCAATCAGTTCTTTCGGAGCTTCGGGCCAGAGCGTGGTCGAGTCGTGGAACTGGACGATGCTCCTGCTCATGTGGAATCCCTTTGAGCCTTCAAAAAGAACACCCTTCCGGAACAACAACCGGGTCATTTGATTGATTTCTTCGGTCGTTTTTCCGAGAAGCCCGGCCAGATCTTCCGTTGTTGCCGGCAGGGCATTCAGCAATGCAGCCTCTTCGGGTGAACAGAGCATTTTCCATATTTCGGGAAGAAGGTGAGAGTTTTCCACCCCCACCTTTTTTGAAAGTTCCTGGTAAACATCAACCTGCGACATGTTTCCTCTTTGCATAATCTTATTTTATAAAATTTTATCATTCTTTCACTTCAAGTACGAAACCTTTCGAAATTGCCGAATACCTTTTTCCCCTTTTCCGTGAGAAAAGCATGATAGAGCATATCGGCGACAAACAACCCGATCTGATTAACCGTGTATTTATCATCTAATGACGCCCGATGGACGACAATCTCATCCAGCAAAAGGTTGAAGAATCCAAGCAGCTCCGGATCCACATCGCGAATCAGACCGTTTTTTATGCCGATCGTAATCTCCTTGGCTACATTCTTCGTCATTTCGCCGTACAATCTCCAGAGTCTTTCCTTCGCCCATTGATCGCCGATAGTGACCCCAGCCCTTAACTGGTTGATGATTTCGCCGATTTTCGAATAGTGCTTGGAAAAGATATCGAACATAATGGCTGAGCGCCGGCCGATATCCTTTTCCTCCTCCAAAGCGGCACTGGACTCTTCCTGTAAATTCCGGACGACATATTCAATCACTTCGACAAACAGTTCCCGCTTATCGCGAAAATAGTGGTAAAAGGTGGGGGCTGATATGCCGACCGCCTTGGCAATGTCTCTGATATTGGTGAGATAATATCCTCTGTCGGCATATAATTTGAGGGTAGCCTCGATAATCTCATTCTTTTTCTTCTTTCCTGGTTCACCATTTATCTTCTTTGACCTTGTTTCCGCTGTTCCTTTATCTTTGGTCAGTGTGTAACTTTCTGTCATTCTATGCTTGATAAAATCCAGGGGGACGCGAGACGTTTTCGCCGACTTCAGGTAATCCATTTTAATCTTTTGGATCGTTTCAAGCCTTCGTAAATGGCTTTGATCATAATAGGCCATGGTCTGTCCGGTGCGAAAAGGTTGGTGCAATAAACCATACCAAATATAGTGATGTATAGTGGAACGCCGGATGCCCGATTTTTTTTCCAGTTCTCTAATGGTCATTCCTTCCCTTCGCGTCATGAGGCCACCTCGGTCTTAAGAATGTTTTCTCCCCACCCTCTTAAATTATAGCGTATTATTTATTAAGTGAAACTATAATGTAAAATTTATTAATACCCATGATTTAAAGGTTAGATAATGAAAAACCCTGTTAAATAAAATATTTTATTATTGAAAATACAATAAGTTATATCATTAAACCCGATTAGGTCGGAAAAATATTTTGTTTGACAAATGGGTTGAAACATTTATTCTGTTTTAAACACTATAAAGTATTTTACCTTTATAGTCAACTTTTTTTAACCTAAAAGTACGCTAGGTAAAAAATACTGAAAATCATGAAGGAGCCAACTGATATTTTATAGAAGGCAGTTGGAGTTTTGATCGAATAAAGGGGGGTTAAAGGATGACAGCTCGGATCAGCCAAGCCAACATCTCGGGGGCGAGGGCTAAACAAGAGGGAATTTTTTATTCGGAGAGGATAGGCCGGTTAAGGGAAGGTCTGCTGTCCAGCCCATATGAAGCGGATATCGAACGGGCCAGATATTATACCCGGGCGTATCGGCAATCCGAGGACAAACCTCCCTGCATAAGGGCGGTTCTGGGTCTCCAAGAGACTCTGCAGCATATGTCCATCAGGATCGAGGATGATGAAATACTCGTCGGGGCAAAAACCATCAAAAAAGTCGCCGGGCCTATCGGCATAGAAAGATCCCCCGTCAGTCTTGTAACATCTATCGGTACACGTTTCCACGGCAAAGATGTGGAAGACATCGCCTTTATGGATGATGTCGGACGCCAGAATCCGGAATACTTAAAATCGCTCCTGACCATGCCGGAAGAGACACATAAGGAATTGACGGAAGAAATCCTACCTTATTGGAAAGGCAAGGACATTCGCAGCAAAATGATCCGCCGCTGGAAAGAGGCGGGTATTTACAAAAAGGGCGAACCGGAGGCCTCTCCCGTCGAGATAGCCGATATGCAAGGGCATGTAACGGCCGGCATTAAAAAGGTCCTGACGATGGGTTTCAAAGGCATCGCCCGGCAGGCGGCCGGCCGTTTGGCCGACCTCAAAGAAAGCGACGACCGCTACGACCAGCGGAAAGATTTCCTCGAATCCGTTCAAATTGCGGCCCAGGCCGTAGGCGAGCATGCGGCGCGTTATGCTCATCTTGCGGAAGAGATGGCCCAAAAGGCGACACCAAAAAGAAAGGCGCAGTTGTTGCAGATCGCCGACCGTTGCCGGCGGGTTCCGGCTGAACCGGCGCGAAATTTCATGGAGGCCCTGCAATCCATTTGGATGACCCAGGCTTTGCTTGTTTTGAGCTACGGCGAAGACTCGATTATCTGCCCCGGCCGGGTTGATCAATTCCTTTATCCCTATTACAGGAAAGATCTGAAGGCCGGTCTTATTTCCTATGAAAGCGCCCTAGAGGCCATCGAGGAATATTTCATCAAACTTTCCACGTTTATTTCCTTCGGTCCCAACAACGTTACCATCGGCGGTCTTGATAAGGATGGTAAGGACGCCGTCAACGATGTCTCTTACCTGATGCTCGACGCTCACAAGCATTTAAAAGGCCTCCGTAACGGCCTGGCCGTCCGAATCTCTGAAAAGACGCCCCGTGATTTTCTGGTCAAGGCCTGCGAGACCCATCGCTACACCGCGGGTGTCGCCTTTTACAATGATGGGGTTGTCATTAGAGATTTATTGAAAGACGGCTACGCCCTCGAAGATGCCAGAGACTATTCGATTGTGGGTTGCGTCGAACCGACCGGAACAGGCAATAACAGCGGCTATACCGCTGGCAGCGGTGTCCGTCTCTCCGTGATTCTCGATATGGCCCTCCATGAGGGACGCCAGTTCTCATACAAGTGGGAACAGCTCGGCGTCAAAACCCCAGCGCCATCGGAATTTAAGACCTTTGAAGACGTCAAGCAGGCCTTTATCGAACAGCTCACCTACAGTATCGACCTGATGGCGAAAAAAACCCGGATCAAGGATCAGATTTTCAGCGAATTTTATCCCGTCCCGCTGCTGTCATCAACCATCGAGGGATGCATCGAATCGGGAATGGATATCACCCTTGGCGGCGCCCGTTACAACCACGGTTCCTGCTCGGCCAGAGGCATAGGAACCGTTGCCGATTCCCTAGCGGCGATTCGCTGGGCCGTCTTTGAGGAAAATCTTCTAACGATGGAAGAGCTGGTCCAACACCTGCGCAATAATTTTAAAGACGCCGAATTCTTGCGGCAACAGCTCATTCAAAAGGCCCCCAAATACGGTAACGGCGACTCCAAAGTCGACGAGCTGGCCTTCTGGGTGGCCGATCTCTATAGTCGGGAGGCGCGAAAGCATGAGCGTCTGCTGGGCGGTATTTACCGCACGCTTTTAGTGGCTTCGGGAACACAACTCTATGAAGGCCGGGATTGCTGGGCGACAGCCGACGGAAGATTAGCCAGACAACCGGTTTCCAATGGGATCTCTCCGTCAAACGGCGCCGAGCGAACCGGCATGACCGCTGCCATGCGCTCTGTCGCCTCCGTCTGTTCGCCGAATATGTCCGATGGCTGCGGTTTCAACATGAACCTTAATCCACTGACCATACGGATCGATGAGGGACTGGATAAATTCGCCTCATTGATAGAAGGCTTTTTCGACCTGGGCGGTCGGCAGGTACAATTCAACCCTTTTAGCCGGGAAACTTTACAGGAGGCCCAGAAAAATACGAAAAATTTTCCGGATCTCATGGTTAAAGTTTCCGGTTATTCATTTCGGTTTGTCGATCTGTCCAGGGTACTTCAGGACGATATCATCAACCGGACGGAGTTTAGCGTTTAGGATGACCACAAATACATATAGAAATATGAGGAGGTATTTTGTATGGAAGCAGCAGCACAAGTCAGTCAAACAGGTAAGTCTGTATTAGGCGTTGCTGATCAAGGCATGCTTTATTCGGAAAGAATCAGCCGGATGAGACAGGCATTGCTGTCCAGTCCGTATGAAGGGGACATTGAACGGGCCAGGTATTATACCAGGGCCTATAAGCGAACGGAAGGCGAATTGCCCAGCATGCGCGCGGCCAGAGGACTGGAAGAAACGCTTCGCCACATGTCCATTAGGATTGATGATGATTCGAGTCTTGTCGGGGTAAAAGCGAGCAAGAAAATCGCCGGCCCTATGGGCATTGAAAGAACCTATATGGATCGCGTCAATATGATTGCCATGCCTTTTCACGGCCAAGACGTCAATTCCCTCATCTGGCTGGAAGACGGCCACGGCGGCAACCCGGAGTGGTTGAAGGAACTGCTCACCATGCCGGATGAAGAGATCAGGGAGGTGAAAGAGGAAATCGACCCTTATTGGGTGGGCAAAAACATGGCGAGTCTCATGCGCGCCCAATTCCTGAAAGAAGGCTTCATTTCCAAAGAACGGCCCAGGACAACCGTAGCCGAGGTGGCTGATATGCAGGGGCATGTCACCATTGGTATCAAAAAAGTGCTCGACCTAGGCTTTAAGGGGATTGCCGACCAGGCAGCCAAGCAACTCAGCCTGCTGAAAGAGGGTGATAAGGACTACGAAATGCGTAAGGACTTTTTGGAATCCGTTCAGGTGGCGGCCAAGGCTGTGTGCGAACACGCCGAACGCTACGCCAAATTGGCGGAAGAGATGGCTCAAAAATCGGAAGGGGCCAGGAAAGCGGAACTGCTGGCCATCGCCGATCGCTGCCGCCGAGTACCGGCGGAGCCTCCCCGCAGCTTTATGGAGGCCGTGCAATCCGTCTGGATGACCCAGGTGATGATGGCCATCAGCTACGGCGAAGACTCGATATTCTGTCCTGGCCGTGTTGATCAGTTTCTTTATTCCTATTACAAGGCAGACTTGGAAGCCGGGAGGATCACGCCAGATGAGGCCCTTGAGATCATCGAAGAATATTTCATTAACCTGTCTCATTTTAACGGGTTCGGCCCCAATAACGTCACTATCGGGGGGGTGGACCGAAACGGCAAAAGTGCCGTCAACGACGTCTCATACCTGATGCTGGAAAGCTTAAGGCGTTTGAAGGGGTTGCGCAACGGTTTGGCCGTCAGGATTGCCCCTGTTACGCCCCGGGAATTCCTGCTAAAGGCCTGTGAAGTTCACCGGCGGACGGCGGGCATCGCCTTTTACAACGACACGGTGGCCATACGAGACTTGATGGCGGACGGATATGCACTCGAAGACGCCAGGGATTACAGCACCATCGGCTGCGCCGAACTGGCCGGTACGGGAAACAGCAACGGCTATTGTTCAGGCAGCACTTGCCACTTCGAACGGGTCGTTGAATCGACCCTTAACGAGGGCCGCATATATGCCGCTAAATGGGAACAGGTAGGCGTCAAGACGCCGCCCGTCTCTGAAATGAAGACCTTTGAGGATGTGAAAACTGCTTTTGCGACCCAGTTGGCCAATTCCGTATCCATGATGGTCAAGATCAGCGACGTGAAGGACGATGTCTTCGCCAAAGGTTTCCCCACGCCGCTTATTTCGTCCACCATCGAGGGCTGCATAGAGGCGGGCCGAGACATTACCCAGGGGGGGGCCAAATACAATCATAGCACTGTTTCGGCCCACGGTCTGGCCACAGTGGTCAATTCTCTGGGGGCGATCCAGTGGGCCGTTTTTGACCAAAAATTGGTGACTTTGGAAGAACTGGTCGGACATCTGCGGAATAATTTCAAAGGGGCTGAAGAATTGAGACAGCAATTACTCCGCAAGGCCCCCAAGTACGGCGTCAACGATCCGAAGGCCGACGCCATTGCCCTGTGGGTCACCGATTTATTGGACAAGGAATCCCGTAAGCACAAAAGACCTATGGACGGCGGTACATACAGGGGACTTATGATCTCCGCAGGCGGACAGGTTCTGGCCGGCCACGCCCTCGGCGCGACGCCGGACGGCCGATTGGCCCGCGAAGCGGTCGCCAACGGCATGTCTCCCGCTAACGGCACGGATATCATGGGAATGACCGCCGTGTTCCATTCAGCTGCGAAGGCCTGCCAGGCGAAGTTATCCGGCGGCACAGCCTTGAACATGAACCTCAATCCCCTGACGCTGAAATCAGATGAGAATATAGAGAAATTCGCTGCCCTGATCGAAGGTTATTTTGAAATGGGGGGCAGGCAGGTCCAGTTTAATCCCATGGGCCGGGAGACGCTGTTAGATGCGCAAAAAAATCCCGGTGCCTATCCGGATTTGATGATCAAGGTGTCCGGTTATTCCTATCGCTTTGTCGACCTGTCCAAGGGCCTTCAAGACGATATTATCGCCCGAACAGAGTTCAATATTTAGCGCGAAAATAGGGTTCGAGGATTCCAGGGTTCAGACGCTCGACTTTGCGGTCGGCTTTGCCGACCTATAGAAGAGGCCTCCCAAGGAGGCCGGCGTCGAGCTATAGAAAAGGTTCCCCTCCGTGGAACCGCGTGGTTTTACTTCCACGCCTTTCACTTGAATCCTCCTAAGCTCGTCGCAGGCCCTTGGCCCCTTGAATCCTTGAATCCCTTTTCATAATTCGTGGTGTTCCACTGGGGCATGATGGTTTAATATGGAAAAAGATCTGACGGGGCTGATCTTTAATATTCAGCTTCATTCCACCGAAGACGGTCCGGGAATACGCACCTCCATATTCATGAAGGGCTGCCCTATGCGCTGCCCTTGGTGTCATAATCCCGAAGGGATAAAGCGTTCACCGGAACTGATCTGGTATGAAATGCGTTGCCTGGGGGCCAAAGAATGCCTAAAGGTCTGCCCGAAGGAGGCGCTAAATCTGACGCCTGAAGGGATGATAATCGATCGGACGGTTTGCGATGCCTGTGGAAAATGTGCAACGGCCTGCCCAGCCAGCGCACTAGAGGTGATCGGGAAAAGATATACGGTCAATGAACTGGCTGCCAAGGCCTTGCAGGACCGGGTATTTTATGAGAAATCAGGCGGCGGCGTGACCTTGTCCGGCGGCGAAGCCTCCTTGCAGGCCGATTTTTGCGTGACCTTGATGGAGAGATTAAGGAAAGAAAGAATACATATAGCTCTGGACTCCTGCGGGGGAACAAAGTGGCCGACCTTACAAAGACTGGTGAACCTTTGCGACCTGGTCCTCTACGATCTCAAAACAATGGACAGTGCAAAGCACCAAAAATTTACCGGCATCCCTTTAAATTTGGTGTTGGAAAACGCCCGCAAGATATCGAAAACAGGCAAGCCCATGTGGGTACGTACACCCATTATTCCAGGGGTCAATGACTCGGTGGAAAATATCAGACAGACGGTTCGATTCATAAAGGGAAACCTTCCAAACGTGGAAAGATACGACCTTTTGGCTTTTAACAATACCTGCGCCTCAAAATATCAAAGATTAGGGCTTAACTGGAAACTGGAAAAAACGGGGCTGATTCCGGAGGAGCGCATAGAAAAATTGGCAGGAACAGCAAAAAAAGAAGGGCTGGATTTTGTTTACTGGTCAGGGCTGACTCGAGCCGATGAAAAGGTCTCCTGAAGCTATTAGGCCTTAATAAAAAAAGAAAGCCCCGCCAGGGAGGCGGGGCTTTTCTGAATAACGATTCATCGTTAAATTGTTAAATCACCCACTTGGTCGGAAGCGGGGGTAGATCTTTTATATCGGGATTCTTTTCCCATCCCGGGATATGGGCAACTCTTTTGGCAATGGCCTTATATTTTTCCCAAGGGGCATTGGCAAAGATGGCCATTTTCTGCGCGGCCAGGGAACCTTCGGTGTGAATATAGGCCCCATCCAGGCCGTGCCCAACTAAATCTTTGACCAAGCGAAAGGCCTTGAGCCGGTGTTCGGTCGGTATGCCGTCTTTACCGGCCAGATATTTCTCGATATAAGGTCTTTCTTCCGGATTCATCCAATCCTTGTAGGAAAAGACCGTAGTGGCCAGCCCACCGGCAATATCAGCCAGGACCTTGGATTGTTCATGCTGATCATTGGCAAAAAGATACTTGGCGATATTGGTATACATCTGACCGGGAGTGGCCAAACCGATATCCGGGAAAATATCCGGATGTTCGACGCCGGCCCTGGACATGGCATCCACCAACTGGGCATGCATGGCCAACCAGGCCAGCTTTTCCTGGATGTGGGGATAACGATCCAGACCGTTGTATTCGGCCATCAGGGCTGCGGCCCCGGCCGCTTCTTCCGTGGATATAACTTTGTGACAGGTACCGAAAAGCCGATGGAAAACTCCGAACATCCAGGCCTGGTCCCGGGAAAACTGATATTCGCCACACAGAAAAACCCTGTTCCAGGGAACAAAGACATTGTCAAAAACGATCAGGCATTCACTGACTCCCTTCCCCCGTCCATGTAACGGCCAATTCCAGACCGCTTCTTCGTCATCGATATCATGGACATGGGGCGGTGTGGTGATGAGTTTGATACCCGGGGCATTCACCGGAGTGGCGAAAACCAGGGCATAATCCTTATCCTCCTCACGGTGGGCACGAGAAGGGGAAACGATCAATTCATTACAAGTAGGGGTGGCACTGATATGAATCTTTGCCCCCTGGACATAAATCCCATCTTTCTGCCTGTCTACCACCCGCACATAGAAATCTTTATGCTGTTCCTGGGCCGAGGGCCGAAGACTCCGGTTCCCCTTGACGTCGGTTATGGCCCCGGTAATGGCCGGGTCTGTTTCTCTCAAATGCTTGCGGTAATCCTCAACCGCCTCTGTATAATGAGTTCCCAGGGCCTTATCGCATTTCGCCGCAGTAACCCCGGAGGCGGCCAGGGCATCAGGTCCCATGCCGCTCATGGCAGCACCCCAGCGCATGCAGGTGATATAAACATCTCTCCGTCTTATAAGGTCTTCACGAGTCTTGGGCTGATTCCAGAGGAACAAATATTTGTCCTTGCCCTCCCCCATAGTGAGCAGGTCCTTAAATGCAGGGTGATTACAAAGTTCATAGGAGTAGGCCCTGGCGTTGATCCCTCCCCTAAAAAACGGGTCTTTGGTTATATTGGGTATCTTTTTCCCCTCGATATAAATCTCTCTTCCATCATTCAGACTTTCCACATACTGTTTTACTGTCCTAATCATAGGAACCTCCTTTAGTTAGGGTAGTTAAGGTTTCTTGTTAAATCCTCATGGCTTCTGCGGTGGGCACCACAACACATGAAAATCATTCTAAGGATTCAAGTGGCCAAGGGCCTGCGACGAGCTTAGGAGGATTCAAGTGAAAGACATGGAAGTAAAACCACGCGGTTCCCCGGAGGGGAACCTTTTCTATAGCTCGACGCCGGCCTCCTTGGGAGGCCTCTTCTATAGGTCGGCAAAGCCGACCGCAAAGTCGAGCGTCTGAACCCTCGAATCCTATTTTCATTTTAAAGGTTAACGCTTTCACTGTAATTCAGACAGGATGGAACTTATCATTCGGCCAACAGTTTCATCTTTTTATGAGTTCTTAACAGGTTAAATTTGTCAACAACCACTACTTCTTTTTTCTCGGAACGGCAACAAGCATCAGGTGATATTCTTCGGGCTT
>JBEKPQ010000115.1:0-12784 GCA_049520575.1 Thermodesulfobacteriota bacterium
TGGTCAGTTCCACAGCGTCTTCGAAGCTTCCCAATTCATCAATTAATCCCAGGGCCTTGGCCTGCTGCCCGGTGAAGATTCTCCCATCGGCTATTTTCTCTACCTGTTCCCGGCATAAACGGCGCCCCTTGGAAACGACCTCTATAAATTGTTGATGGACGTTTTGAATCACTTCTTCCAGAAGACGGCGCTCTTCAGGCTTCATTTCCCTAACCGGTGAGCCGATATCCTTATAAGGACCGCTTTTAATCGCCTCCAGACTGACTCCAATTTTTTGGAGGAGCTCTTTAATATTGGACACCTCCATGATCACCCCAATACTTCCGGTCAGGGTTGCGGGATTGGCTACAATCTTGTCGGCAGCCAAGGCCACATAATAGCCTCCGGAAGCAGCCACATTACCCATAGAGGCGATCACTTTTTTCTTGGTAACGGTTCTTTGTACTTCCCGATAGATTTCTTGAGAAGCGCCTGTCGCGCCTCCAGGCGAGTCAATTCTGAGGATAATCGCCTTGACCCGGTTGTCTTTACGATATTTTTTTATTTGTTCCACCACCTCTTTGGATTCGGTGATAACCCCCCGTATGGAAACCACCCCAATACGATTTCCAAAACTGAGGCCGGCATCCTCATTCAGGAAGAAGGTTAATCCCTTCCAAAGGACCAGCAAACCGCAGGCCACCAGGCTGCAAATTAATACTCCAAACAGAATAGGATGTTTTTTTTCGGACAAGGAGGTTACCCAAAAAAGTGTGGAGATAAAAGTTTTGAGTTCGGAGTTCGGTGTGAAAGCTCAACTCCAAACTCTCAACTTTATATCTTTTTGAAAATTGCTAGTGAATTGTCATAGATACCGGTATTAATTTGGATGATTAAATAAAAGGAATTTGCTATTCAACGTATTCATTTTATATAAAAATGTCAATTTTATTCTATCATCATGGGTTATGTCCAGAACAAAAATTAATTATTAATAACTACCTTGCCAAAATAATAAACCCCACCTCTCTATTGAAAAATGGGGTCTATTATTTTTCCATCGATACCTTTTCGTTAGGGTTGCCAACAAGAAAATCTAATTAACTTACCAATAATTTTTTACTGTTTAATTGTTAATAAGTCAATAAATTTCAAGTCCCTTTTTGTTGATTACGGTTTGAACTATTCTGTTTTGTCCAAAATGATGGTTAGAGGATTACAGGAAGAAGTCCATTACATCATTTGACTAAGGTCTCAAGGTCAAATTATGGGGTTCAAGGTTTGGCCTTTTGCAACCTTTATGGGCGGTTGATCAGATTGGCCAGGTACCCGGCCCCAAAGCCGTTATCAATATTGACTACGGCCACGCCAGAGGCGCAGGAATTGAGCATCCCAAGAAGGGCGGCCAGGCCGTTGAAGCTGGCCCCGTAACCTATGCTGGTGGGAACGGCAATGACCGGACGTTCCACTAAGCCCCCCACTACGCTGGGCAGGGCTCCTTCCATCCCGGCCACCACAATCAAGACCGCGGCCGACAAGATCTTTTCCTGATTGGCCATCAGGCGATGCAATCCGGAAATCCCCACGTCATATAAGTACTCCGTAGGATTGCCCATGATTTGGGCCGTAAGCATAGCCTCTTCGGCCACCGGCATATCGGATGTCCCGGCTGAAATAACCAGGACCAGCCCGCGTCCCGGCAGTGTTTTAACCGGTTTGGAAAGACAGGTTAAGACCCTGGAAAGGGGATGATAGACACTCTCGGAGAATCGTTTGCAAACTAAAGCAGCTTTCCCCGCATCCAGTCTGGTGACCAGGATGTTTTCCTTGTTTTTTTTCATCCGACCCATGATTTCTATGATCTGTTTAGCCGTCTTCCCTTCGCCGAAAATGACTTCCGGAAATCCCTGGCGCAAGGAACGATGGTGGTCGATTCGGGCAAAGTCAATATCTTCAAAAGGAAGGTGTTTCATTTTTTTTACGGCCTGATCAACAGACACCTCTCCATTCTTGACTTGGTTTAAAAGTTCTTTTAAACGGTCTGGATTCATTTTTTCTCCCTTTGAAATTCCCCGTGTTCGAGGCCACCCGAATCACGGGAAATTGGTTTGATTTTAAGTTCCTGTTCAGTTAGAATACAAGGGTTCTCTTATTCTGTCAAATGGTTCGGTTGGTATGAAAAACCCTCTTTCTTGGATCGAGGTCTGTCTGACGGTTTCCCCGCAGTTGTGCGAGGCCTGCAGTTCGATCATCTTTGAAGAAACCGGTCAGGGCTCTTTTACGGAAGACCATCAGGACGAAGGCCAAGAAATGTCCAGGATCAAGACTTATTTCCCCAGAGATGAGTCGTTCCGGAACAACCTGTTAAAACTGAAAAAAAGAATTTTCTTTTTATATGCTCATTTCCCGGATTTTCCTCCCCCAACCTGGGATTTCAGCCAGATCTTTGAAGAGAACTGGCAGGAAAACTGGAAGCTATTTTTTAAACCTCTGCGGGTATGTTCCAACATCATCGTCTGTCCAACCTGGGAAAGGTATGAACCTGAATCGGGCGAGATCGTTTTGAGGCTTGATCCCGGCCAGGCCTTCGGCACAGGCGGCCATACCACTACCCGCCTTTGCCTGAAGGCCATGGAATCATTGGCCGAAGAACCTCGACAGAAGGACTTTCTTTTTTCAAGGGTCCTGGATGTAGGTACAGGGAGCGGCATCCTGGCCCTGGTCGCCTCCTGTTTTCAGGCCGGATCGGTATTGGCGATTGACAACGATCCTCTGGCCGTAGAAGCCGCCCGGGAACATGTGAATCTGAATAAAATGGAAACACGAATCCAAGTGGAATTGGCCACACCGGAAACAGTGTCCGGCCCTTTTTCATTGATACTGGCCAATCTGACCCTGAATGATCTGGTCCCTCTGGCCCCGGTTTTTAAGAAGCTGCTGTCTCCCAACGGATTCCTGGTGACCTCAGGGATTCTGGGCTCTCAATCCCGGGACTTGATCAGGGCCTTCGCCAAGGGAAAGATACCGTTGTTGACCTTGGTCCTTGAAGAGGAATGGGCCTGTATCATCTTTGGGGAATCCAGAATATAGTAACCAGGAGTCAGAATAAAAAAATCAACTTCTATGCGACGATTTTTTATCCCACCCGAACAGCTTCTTGGCCCGGATCCGTATTTGCAGGGAGATGAAGCCAGACATCTTTTGCAGGTATTGCGGATGAAGGTCGGGGACCAGGTCATGCTCTTTGACAATTCCAATCAGCAATACCAGGCCCGGATCAGCTCCATATCCGGGGACAAGGTTCATTTTGAAATTTTGGACCGACAGACCGTCATGAGAGAATCCCCCATTCAGATCATCCTCGGTTTGCCCTTGATTCGGTCCCAACCTTTTGAGTGGATGCTTCAAAAGGGTACGGAATTAGGGGTGGCGACCTTCCGTCCTTTTTATTCCGTCCACAGCCGTCGAAATTTTGAGAAAGCAGAAATGGAATCCCGTATGAAGCGTTGGCAACGGATTATCGTGGAGGCGGCCAAACAATGTGAGAGGAATGTCCTACCCAAGCTTTTTCCCGCTGTCTCCTTCACGAATATTCTCGAAGAAGAACAAAAAGCCATAAAGTTCATTCCCTATGAAGAAGAAACTTCCTGGACTTTGAAAAACCTTGAACGGCAACCATCCCCCTCGGACTCTGTTTTGGCCTTGATAGGACCTGAAGGGGGGTTTCATCAAGATGAAGTACAAGAAGCCCAGGGAAAAGGGTTTGTCCCCATTTCTTTGGGCCCCAGAACCTTACGATCAGAAACCGCTGCCCTGGCCCTGATCTGCCTGTTTCAATTCATTTGGGGAGATATGGGAATAGGGAAAACCTGATTCAAGGGATTTGAAATTATTATCTCCAATCTGATCCGCTGGAGTTGAAGGGCTGCTGAAGTCTGGTCGACCGATACTGGATTCTGGATACCGGATATCGGATTTTTATCAAGCATCCAGTATCGGTTTTTGGTTTTATCCAGTATTACTCTATAAACACTTTTGCCCCCGAGCAGTTCGAAAATTGGGGATAAATTCTCAGATTTACGCTGTAAGAATCTTATAGTTATTCAAGGAGGAAATCATGCGCTGTCCTAATTGTGGCTATGTCAGTTTTGATTACCTGGATCGATGCGTTAAATGCAATACCGATCTGACCGGGGAAAGACGAAGGCTGAATCTTCCGGAGAGACAACCAAACCCGATTTCCTTGCAGAAAATCATGGAACGAGTGCCGATCATGACCCAAAAAGAAAGGGAGACTTTGACCGGCAAACCCCAAGGGCCGCTTACTTCCAACGAACCCAGGATCGACCTGGATCAAAGGCTTCCTCTGGATATATCATTCTCTTCGGATCTGAAAGCTGCTCCTCAGGAATCAAAAATTCCCTCCCAGGAAGAGGGCGGATTGGAATTATCATTGGAAGGGTTGGAAACCATTATTAGTCCTGAAAAAAAGAAGTAATATTGAATTCACTAATTCAGGGTTTTTTTTCTTGACAAATTATTTGGAAACGTTTAATTCTCCATGTGTGCCGAGATAGCTCAGTCGGTAGAGCAGCGGACTGAAAATCCGCGTGTCCCCAGTTCGATTCTGGGTCTCGGCACCACGAATTCAAGGGGTTAGCGAGCAGTGCTAACCCCTTTTTATTTGCACTGTGCTAAATTTGTGCTAACTTTTTTTATTCCATCCAAGACTTCTTTCCCGGAACGAAGACTCTCGGGGTAATGGTGTGCATAGCGCATGACCATCGATATATTTTTCCATCTCCCAAGCCGCTGAACCGTATATATATCCACCCCTGCCTGGACCAGCCTCGTGGCAAAGGTATGTCTCAGGTCATGAAACCGTAAAGGTAAAATACCTGCCTTCTTAATAGCCAAGTAAAATGCTCTCATAAGGTTCCTGGCATTGATCCTCGTAATGTTCGTGGAATAAAATACATAATCAATATTAATTGGACGGATTTTTAATCTTCCTTTAAGGATTTTTTGAGCCGTTTCATTTAAGGGCAATGTATCTTTCCCTTGATTTTTTTGCTCCAGGATGGTTACGGTTTTTCTAAATAGATCTACCAGCGGCCACTTGAGGTCCAGGAGCTCACTCTGGCGAAGACCGGTATTTATGGCAAAAGTAATAATCTCTCGCAACCATTTAGGGGACACTGACAAAAGCTTTTCTTCTTCTTCCAGTGTCAACCATCTTTCTCTTTGATTATTAACCCGCTCTTTTGAGACTTTCCTGACTGGATTTTCTTTGACCCATTCCCATTCCTTAATAGCTAAATTAAAGGCATGGCTCATTAAGGTTAGTTCGTAGTTTAATGTCCGTGGGGAAGCACCTTCTCCCCTTCTTTTGGTTTTATACTGGGAAATAAGACTAGGGCTTATTTCCATGATTAAATGATCCCCAAAAGCTTCAAGCAAATGGTGGGCGAGACTCCGATCACGAATATGTGATAGAGGAGCCTTATTGACAGCTGAATGCTCGACCATATACTTGGCCATCATTTCCTTAAAGGTTATACACTCTCCTGGTAGTTTCTCGAACCATTTCCCTTCAGCAACTTCTGACATTACTTTATAAAAAATCTTTTCAGCCAACCGTTTATCTCTTGTTTCGGTTGAACGCCTGATTTGTTGCCCTTGATGGGTAAAACTCATCCACCAATTTTGGCCTCGTTTAAACAACCCCATTTAAACCCTCCCTTCTGAGGCCATTGATTCGGTCTGATTTCCTTTAGGGATACTATACCCCCTCGTCTTTTTCTGGTCAATGGCTCGCCTCACTATTTTGTCAACGTCCTGGTTGGGTCTTTGAACCCTTTTAGGTTTTAGTGGGTTTTGATTCCCTTTTTTCCCTTCCATCCAGGTCTCAATCTTAGTCTTTTTAAAACGGATCAGATGACCTATCCGATAAAAAGGTATTTCTCCTGAACTAACTTTCAAATAAAGCGTACTTCTCTTAAAATTCAAATTGTTAGCTAATTGCTCAATAGTTAGGTATTCTTGGTCCATTTCCAAATTTATCCTTGTTTAATCCAAAAATATTTTTCTATTTCTTTTTCAAAAACTATTCATTATCTTGGTATTAAACAAAGATTAGCCTAAGGAACAATTCTAATAGTTAAGAAGCGGAAGGAGAATTTATGGACGAAAATAAAGAAAAGATTCATTTTCAATTTTTAGATGATCTTAAGGAATCCATACTAAATAATATGGCAGCAGAAATTTCTAGGAAAGGGATTGCCGACTTGAGGGAAGTCCAATCTTTAAATGATTCGGTACTTGAACCGGCCCTTCAGGAAGTACTCGCGAAAATCGACTTAACTTATAAAGAAGATTTCCAGGAGTTGTTAAGAGTAATAAATGATCCAGATTTATTGAAACGCTATAGCAAGCCTCTTCGTAATAAAAGAGATTTTAAAGAGGAAATTTCACAAATATTGTTAAAAAGGATTAAAGATCCGAATTTATTAAATCGTCATAGTCAGATTCCTTCTTTAAAGGAAGACAAAATTAAAGACGCATTAAACCAAATAACCAGTATTGATTTTTGGAATCGTTATAATGGAAATAAAGAATCCGTATATTATCCCATGAGGAATCTTTTGTTCTTTTTAGCTGATTCATTGGGTTCCCAAAAATTTTATAATTATGTTATGGATAATCTTCACCTTGAAAATAATCAAGACGACATTGATTTATGGTTGATATATTTTTTATTCAGTGTGTTAAACAATATATATTTAAAAGGATCCCTAAAAAATGAAAAGGAATATTCTGATAAGATAACGCCTTCATTAATATTTCTATGGAATTTACATGTTCAAATATTTATTGAAAAATTACGGGATGATCCGGATTATACTCTAATCAGTGATAAAGCTATTTCTTTAATTAAGTTTCTTGTCTCAGCGATCAGGGTAATTGATCATTTTATTTTAACGTATGATCCTATAATGTTAAAAAGAGCTCGGTCATTGATGTCTGTAAAAGATTATAAAAAATCATCAAAAGGTCGGTTGACACTTTATTATGATGAAATGACTGAGCTCGGAGATAAATTGTGGAGGGAAGGCAGCAATCTTAGCTGGAACAAAATGGTTGATCATCTTGTTAAAGAATTTAAAATTAAATACCCTGAGGTCCAAATAAATGAAGATTCATTTGAGGATACCCTTGGTAAAAGGCTTAGACCTGTTGCAAAAGCACGTAGGAAATCTTTTCCACCAGGAAGACCTAAAAAGATACGGTGACTATAAAATCATTATTCTTATCTTAAACAACCTCCACGGTCCATTTTCCACATAATCCCTCGCCTTTGATTGATCATAATTCATAATTTGGGTAACCGAAGAACTTATATTTAGAAATTACACCCTACAGATCTCCCCTCAATAAAAACAGGTAATCTATATTACTTGATACCAGGTCCTTCCTCTTTAATACCACCCAATTTTTTTTAAAAAATTTTCCTTAATCTTAATTTTTTGACGAAAAATCATAATTCAATAGACTTTATTGATAGTTAATACAATAGGTTAAAATGCGGATTAGGGTAGTCTTTGTTAACGATAAAACCAGTTCACATATTAAGAGAAAAGGTTGGGGATCGCCTCCAACCTACATAAAAAATCTAGAGGAGGTGATGGCTTGATTGGATAAAAAATCATATTTCTTTGAGTAATTCATTGCAGGTTTTATCTCCTAAAAAAGGGAGAGTTCATTACATAGAAGTTGATAAAAGTTTGTTGATAGAAGTTTATAGTTTTTCAAAAAAGAGATAGTCGATTTAATGGTAGCAACAAAAATGAAGCAACTAACTATCAATCTTTTAACCCCTAGGGTTGGGTCTGATCCCGCCCTGGGGATAGACATTAAATAAAAAGGATAAAAAAGATGAATAAAAAAAGTTCAAAAATTCAGGATGAAAGCAAAGCTGTTATGAAAATCAACGATAACCATGAACCGGGCGTAAAAGAGCCCGCAGTTGAAACATCAGCAACGGAAACCAGTTTCCCCAACGCTGAAGATGAAAACCAAGGAACGGATGCTGAAAACGGGCTTGCCCAAATAATTGAACCTGAAGATGGACAGCAGTTATCTTCAGAACCCCTAATTCAAAAGAAGGAAGAGGTAAAAATTACGGAAAATAGAATACAGAATGATAGCACCAATCAACAAGACCAAGTTAAAAAACACGAGGTCGAAGTTTTGGAAGGGGAAGTGGTGATTGATGACGGGGATGGAATTCAAGTCATTTCGACACCGGAAACCAGGGCGGCCCGTGCTAATAACCGTCCTCGATTCTACCCCTTATTTATAGGAGATATTTCTGCTGAAGAAATAGCCTTATATAGTAAGGAATATATGGATATGGCTTCACAGAAATTTCAGACCATTTGTAATTCACTCCCGGATGGAAATTTAAGGCAAGAAGACCCGGGGGCATATCTCTCTCAAATAAGTCCAATTATCAAGGAAACTTTAGATAATAGTAAGTTACTTATCGCAAGCACGTCTGTTGAAGTAGTCCGGCATCTTGTCTTAGTGGGCTATTTGCTAGACCAAGCCGAGACAATATTGAGGACCGAAGCCAAATATAGGAAGTGGCTGAGGGAGAGTTTTGAAGGAGAACATCTCCGGTACTTCCAGCAGGCCAGACAGTTATTCAACAATAGAACGTTTGCGCTTCAATATGGGAGTATCGGTAAAAATAGACTCCTTGAGCTCGATCGGGGCCGAACCAGTGTTGGAGAGGAAGCTTTTAAAACTTTGATAGAAGAGTTTCCTCCTCCTAACCTAGAGGATGACCCAGGAGGGACTGAATTAAAAACCTGGAGTGATTCATGCATTACCTACTTCAGGTTGAAGAAAGAGGAAATAGTTATTGGGATTGACCAAGCCAAGAGTTTAGTCCTCAACCAAGAACAAAACTAGGCCATTACAGTTAAAGATGCTAAAAAGGTTGGGGCTTGGGTTAAAGCCCAAGTAGATCAAGCAGCGGCCATAGATTCCTACCTCTTGAATCAGGGAGTTATTCCCGTTGATAGTCCTAGAACCCCTTTAAGTGATTCAATGACAGGGATTTTAACCAGGATCATCGATATATGTAAAGACATCCCTTTCGATGACTTGGATGTCGAGGGCCTAAAGGGTCAACTTGGTCTGGACCCGGAAATTTTTCATGAGGCTTATGAGTTCTTGGAAAAGATAGACGAAAAGTTAGGGAGCCTTTCAGCTCCATTAAGCCAGGCGCCGGATACAGATTTACATCAGGTGGCCCCTATAAACTAAGGACATCTCTTCACCCAAGATTCCCGGGTTGCGTTGGAATTCAGAATAGTAAGGGCTCTTGTTCCAATAAAAATTAACAGGGGCTTCCATTTGCTGCGCTGGATTCCAACGCTTAAAAAAACCTTTAAACTAAAAACAATCTGAATAATAAGGAGGACAGATGAGAATTTATAATGCGATTCAAAATGTGAAAGTGATTAAAGAATTTTATGATAAAATAAAACAGCCAATTTATGTTTTAATCTCTTACTATTATCTCAACGGACAAGCTGTTAAACTTACCCAGACCTATAAAAATATGATCGAATCTCTATATCTGGATTCCGGGGCCTATTCGGCTGCAAAAAGTGGGGTTGTAATAACCACTGACCAGTATGGTTATTTCCTGAAAAACCACGGACATCATTTTGATCAGTATTTTAATTTGGACGATCAATTTGACAATCCTTACCATAACTGGGAAAACCAGGTGGTCTTAGAAAACCAATTGCCCCCCGGGGCTAAAAAGCCTATCCCAGTAGTTCATGATAAAGATGCCTATAAAGAATTTGAATCATATGTTGATCTGGGGTACGACTATATTGCCTTCGGATCGAATACATATAAAATAAAGCCTGTTTTGGATAAAGTAAAAGAAAACCATCCTAAAATAAAAATCCACTTGTTTGGAACCACTAGCCGATCTTTATTGATGAAATATAAACCCGATTCCGCTGATAGTGCCGGTTTCATCCACAACGCCCTGTTCGGTTCAGTTTATTATTTGGCTCCAAATGGAAAAGAATATAATATTTATTTGGGAGCCAAAAATCGAGATCCTAACTCAAAAAAAGGAGGTAAGGCAGTCCATATAAATAACTTCCCTTATAAAGTCGACTTTGAACATTTTATATGGAGCAAGTTTCAATACAGATTAAGGGAATTGATAGATAAAACCCAAGAATTAAAAAGACAGGTAGTTAATGTCTATTTTTTTAAAGATTTGGAAGATTATATCAATAACCATTAGATCAAGAACGAACTGTGGTTCGTTTTCAAACAAGCCGCGTTTTCTCTGTTATAGAATGATTTGACTGACCTCTATTAAATTCTCTGGATTAACGAAGATGTCACTGGCCCAGCTTCACCTTCAGGGTCTTTCATGCCGGAGGCAAAGTGCTCAACTCTTTTTCAATCCAGGGGATTCCTTCCCGTAATGAGGCCTTTCTAAGGATCCCCATACAGAGTGCCCTGTCTGCCTACCTTTTTAATCAAACATCCATTAGATCAAAACGAACCACAGTTCGTTTTCAAACAAGCCGTGTTTTCTCTGTTATAGAATGATTTGATTAATCCCGATAAAATCCTCTGGATCGGAGAAGATACCACTGGCCCAGGTTCACCATCGGGGTTTTCCATGCCCCGGCAAAGTGTTTAACTTTTTTTTGATCCAAAGGGTTCCTTTCCTCAATAAGACCATTCATAAAGTCCCCCTACCAGAAGGTCAGATTAACCCTGGCTTGACACCTTCTTAAAACTCATTCATTCTATCCTTCCTTCACCGTTTTTACCCTTTTCGCCTTCAGCCCTCTCATGGTAATCTCCTCCTTGTTTCTGACCGAAATAAACAGCTCCAAATAAGGAGGATATCCTTATTCTTCGTTCCCCTCAATCATCAACTACAATATAGCAAGCTGTACTCTTTAAACCTCCTTTTTTGGATAAACCGCAAGAGTTTAGTAATCTTCATCAAGTCGGGCAGCACAATGTGTTTACGAAGATATTCGGGCCAACCAAAATTGCTTAAGGATTCGATGTAAAATCGAGGAATTATGTGATAATCTTGGGGAATAGATTTGAGTTGAGAGGTTATTTCCTGCAAACGGCAATGCCGTGGATACGGAAGGGCTCATATATCAGCTGGATATTTTCCGGTGGGAAGCCGGCTTCAACCAAAAATTTTCAAATTTATTACCAATGCTACCCTATTACAATTTAAATAATTGATCAGGCTCCAAGGTGGAAATCACCTTTTTATTTTTGCCCTTGATTCCGTGTTTTTTTTCTTATACTATTTCCATTCAAAAGCAATGTCTTATCAAATCTTAATAACTTTGGCGTTCATTACCGCTTTTGTCTTTTTTCTTTTCCTGACCATCGGTGGGAATCTGGTTTTTGGTTTTCTTGTCTGGCTTTTTGCCGCTATTTTTATTCCTAGCGCGGTCTTTTTAATTTCTACACCCGGATTTCCTGATATCTATCTGGAAAGGATAATCTAGGATAATCTTTGTCTTTTTGATCCCGCCGCTTTTATTTGCGATCTTAAGCGGTAAGGAAAGACTTCTTCCCAATACCGCCTTGGAATATTGGATGGGGATCTTATTAGTTATCTTGATTATCTCCATGGGGCGTACGGGTTTTTTGGCCACTCCTGGAGGAGGGTTCCAACCCTTCCATATCTTTTTGACCGGGTTTTTTTTCCCTTTTAGCTTTTATTATTTCGGCAAAACCTTTATCTATTCCAAAGAAAGTCTAAGAGTCCTTCTTTGGGGTTTAATGGTGTTTTTTGTTTATTTTGTCATCACCGCTTATCTGGAGCATTTTAAAATCAACGCTCTGATCTTTCCGAGGTTTGTCACCAACCCTTTGATCGGTCTTCATTATGGGAGGGCTCGGGGACCCTTTCTCTCTGCCCCGGTAAATGGCTGGATTATCGCCACGCTGTTTTTTTCCACCCTTTTGTTGCTTCTGGAAATTGAAAATATCTTTGTTCGGGGATTACTCCTCCTTTTCATTTTGGCCACCCCTTTGGCCATTTTTTATACCTATACCCGGGCGGTTTGGCTCTCTTTTATTCTGGCTCCCCTGGTAGTTTCTGTTTTTTCGAAAAGGCTTTTAATCCGGAGGCGCTTAGTGCCCTTTCTGTTAATTTTTCTGATCGTTTTGGCCTCGGTGGGCTGGGAAAATTTGAAAAGCAGCGAGCGGGCCGCCGGGGGAGTCATGGAAATACCCGAGGTAGAGGCCCGTATTGCCCTCTACGATATAACCAAGGTCATATTCCGGAACGCACCCCTTTTCGGCTTAGGTTTAGGAAGGTTTAACGATGCCATCCCTTATTACGCCCCGGAATTCGGGCCCGCTGGAAGGGACCTACTGGCCTCCCAGCATAATATTTTTTTAGGGATAGTGGCCGAAGTCGGTCTGATCGGGCTTGTTCCTTTTCTGATCATCTTATATTATCTGATTAAATATAGTTTTTTCCTGTATCGAATTTTGGGTGAGGAAGGGTTAATCAGCAAGGAGTTGGTGGTTACCTTTTGGGCCATTCTGATTATTTACCTGGCTTCGGCCTCTTTTATTCAGTCCCAATATTTCATAGCACCCAATTCCCTGGTCTTTTTATGGGGGGGCATCATTGTCGGGAGCTATCAAAGGAAGATACTACAGTTGGGGGAATAAGACTTTGGTGCGGTCCCATCCTATAAATTTAACC
>JBEKPQ010000116.1:0-11533 GCA_049520575.1 Thermodesulfobacteriota bacterium
TTCGGTTTATTGGAGGCAATAATGAGCGTTGGTGCTTTGTGATAGAAGTTATAGCCTTCCTTTTGTGAAAGCTTCTTCATACCTAGCTTTCCGGGGTAATCGTCATCGGGAATCCAATGTTGAAATCCTTCCCGAACAAGCTCATTTAAATGGAGAAGCACATCTTTTTTCTGAATAGCCGTAAACAACCAACTTTGATTGTTACCGCCGCTAGGCGCCCATATTGCGGCATCAAGCAGAGCATCCAGTTGTTCAGATGATATTTGTTGGTCAGTAAATCGACGCGTACTCCTTCGTTCATGAATGCAGTTTAGGACTTCGTTATTTAGACTCATATCATTTCTTCCTGTCAAATATATTTGGTTTCACACTCCTAAAAACTAACTTTGATAATCAAGAACTTCATCCAAACAATCAAACATCATCTGTTGCCCCAACGTGGCGTTGACCCGTGGCCCGCAACTTGCGCGGGCTGAAGGCCCAAGCGAGCAAGAGACATCGGTGTCCAATGGCCTGGTTGCTCATTCTCTTCTTTCACCTGGCCTCTATGGTCAAGTCGCTGTCCCTATATCCGAACAACGATAGCAGTTCGTGGCAGCGCCGCACTATTGAATTTGTGTTGAGCTTTGTCTCAACAAAGTACTTTGAATCAGATACTCGGGAGGGTTGACTCAGCTCGTTTGCGCTCAGGCTGACGTATGCCATTTTGGAACCACGAAGCATGAGCGCCCGGTCAAATTCCGCAGGGTGTCTTTGGTACATTTCTTCGGCAACCCTCACTAAAAGCTCTTTCCAATTGCGGGGACGGTGTCCTTTTCCGAGGAGCGTAAAGGCTACGATCTGCTTGTTGATGTAGCCGTCGCCAGAAGGAACAGGCACGCTTGGTTTCGGGGTAAGGGAGGGGGTTGTCGGTGCGGAGGGACGCGGCGGCCGGGCCTCCGGGGCTGTAGGGTGAGAAATGCCGTATAGGAATTTCTCGATATCCTCAACTTCAGGACGGAATCCTGATAGTTTCTCGGCTGTTTCGATTAGGAGGTCAACCAATAGATCATCCGGATCGCTTATCAGTTTGTGCCACGCCTTGGGCAAGGCATCTCTTAGGACGGCTTTCCTTTGGCGGTTCTGATACAGGTCCTCCGCGTTTTTCACGGCATTTCCCGAAGCAATGTTGTCCTTCGACAGTAGGGCCATGAACCGCTCGGCAATTGATTCGGGTTGCTGTTCCATGAAATCGACAGTAAAGAACCGCCGTTGTTCCCAACTGCCCTCATTTAGCGGAAGGTAGAACCACCAGGTAATTCCGTTCGTGAGGATTGCGATTTTGACACCTTCCTTGAAGGAGTAACCAAGAAGCTGTTCTTGATGGGGTTCCAGAGTCTCATTAGGTCGTTTGACTTCTATGAAGGCCTTGTTCATACTGTTTATTCTCAAGGAGAAGTCGACCCGCTTTGATTCTACCGTATATTCGGGTTTTACTTGGTTGATATCGAAAGGATTCCAGTCGAGCAATGAAAGAAGACGGAGAATGATAGCCGATTTGATTGATGCTTCATCCAATACTAACAGCGAGCTATCGTTTCGGATTTCGTTAATCGCCTTTATCAAACCTTCCTTCATATTGTCCTCATCTTTTTATCTCCGCGGAGCTAACGAAAAGTTCAGTTGTGCCGTGTCTATTCGGTATCAACTGGAAAGCCAGGTTGGGTCATCCCCTGTTCAATTGTCTCGATAAAGGGTACTTCCTCCCATAATAACGCTCCATCAAATCAGTCATGGCGTCCAGCGCTGTCTCCTCTGAAATTCGACCATAAAAAAGCTGCTGCCAAAGTGTATCGTCCTCCGTTTGTAGTTCACCTTTACCAAACGATGCCGACCAAGGCGCTTTGCTTCGTCGTTCTTTGGAGTTGAAATCTCTTCGGAAAACTACATCACGCGCATCAAGTTCATTGAGCAGTTCCGGAAAGTCACGATAAGTCTTCTTCTGTTGAGCTGCTGGCACCACGCAGTCGGTAATATCAAAGTAGTAGTCTTCTACTTTGGTAATGATTTTCTTGGATGTAGTATCTTGCGTCTTGATCTTCACTTTTTCAATCCTGCGTTCGCCGACAGAAATCAAGTCGTGCTGTACAAGCTCCCACTTCATGTGCCTACACATGCATATGTAATTGAGGTAATCGCCTTCAACTTGTCTGTAATTGCCACCTGTTTTAGATTCGATAAAAACTGGTTCATCTATAGAATTGCCGAATCCTCCCGCTATTGGAAGATCAACTTCAACCCCGAAGATTTTGTTCAGCATCTGACAGAGGGTGAATTGAACGAACATAAAGTCTATCCTTTCAACTGTGCCCCAACACAGGCATCACCGGGAGCGGTACGCGATCCGGTGCATGTCATTGTTGGCCCTCAAATCCATCCTTTTGTGAACTTCGCATAGTTGTATTCGTCAATCACCTTGAGCAGTGTGCTTCCTCGGGCATCGACTTTGCCTCTTAAGCTCTCGACCATGTTTTTACTTATCGTCATGAACTTAAGGTATTGCCCGCTTGGATTACACGAATAATGGCACTGGTATCCTTTTGCTATCTTGTCATCCCAAAGGGGAAAGAACGTCGGTGCGAGTAAATGCAGTGCCTTGGCAACACTGACTGGTAATTCAGGGGACATAATACTAATTTTTCCTCCACTCCCAATATATTTAATGTTGAGCCCAAACCTACCCAATACAATATATCTGGTTAAAGATGTATAGGCAAAAGCAACGGGTGTTTTATGGGGTGGATCTTTTGAGATATGGGGCTGGGCCATAAATCTCCTTAAGATCGTAATGAAAAAAATTGGAAGAATTGAGTAAACTTAGGTATTATAACATAACCAATTAATTTGTCGAGAAATTTCTTATGGAAGAAACAGGCCCATTAATCTGTGTGAAAACCTTGACAAATATTGAGAAATGGGGATACTTTCACACATAGATGAGTTCAGACAGGGTTTGGGAATATAATAAGGACACTTCCCCTATTATCTTGAATTAAGTAAACTGTCCCCGGAATACGGGGAATACGATGTCCGACTAATGAACGGCGTTCGTAACTAACGCGAAGTCGACGGGAATTTCTTGTTCATTTGCTGCGGTTTCCTTACCCTGCCTCTGCCGACCGCCGGCTTGGGGACTCTTACGTTTTTTTTCGCCAGTTCGGCCAGCGAACTCTGAGACGCTTGGGATGAGAGTAATTTCTGCAACATTTGATCAACGTAGTCTTTGTCACTAGACTCGACTTCAATCTCAATATCACCTTTTTTATAATGCACCCGGTAGCTGCTGCTCATTTATAATCCTCCTTCATTGTACTTGGTCCAACGCGCACCTTCAGTTTCGGCGCGGAACGCGACGTGAACTGCAAGGTCCGGTTAGGTGGTTCTACCTCGATCCTGTTGCCGATCGCTATTCTGCAAAGTACTTTCGAACTTTCGCTGAAATCTGATGACCCGTCATCTTGTCAACTGTTTCAATACCTACGATGCGTCCAGCGAGGTTGTCTCTTTCAAGACGCGTTTTCAATTCGCCCTTGGCCTCACCGGGACCAAATATCAGAATAGATTCTGCAGCCCGAATACTCGCAATTACCGCATCGTAGTAAATGTTGAGATGTCCCTTCAATGTTCTCTGACGGCTATCCCCTGCCGGTACTTGCTGTGGTTCATAGGAACCCTTAAGAGGTGAATCACCAGAACGGCGGAGCTGTTTTTCAACCTTCGATATGATCAGTTTTATCTCTTCCCCTTTGTCCGTAACAGCCACGATAACAGCCTTCCTATGGTCAATCCATAAACCCACTTTTGTTTTCATTGATGTCTCCTTTGTCTTCTAGTTTCACCTAACAAGTTATTCTGTGGTTTCTTAATATCTCCCCTGCCCATTGAATTCTATTAGGGGACTTGCGAAATATATTTGTTTTGTCAGTATTGGTTTTAAATTGGTTGTCAAAAGAAAATCGCAGCTCAATGTAATGGCTAATTGATTGGATGGATCTTTTGAGACATGGATCCGGGCCATAAATCTCCTCAAGATCTGGTAAAGACGTTTGTCGTTCAGCGTTCGTCGATCGGCGCAAAAAATTTAAACCCTAAACAGAAGATTGCATCTCCTTTTTAGGCAATTTAAATCGGCTGCTTTCTGATTCTTAATTTGCCCGGTTCGATAATAATAAGATTCCCGCTATAATCATCTTCTTTCAGATCTAAGACGGCTTTGATTATCTGGTTATTCAATTCGGAGGGGGATATTTCATTGGGAAAATGAGCGATTAGTATTCCTGAATGGGTTCCAACTGGGAAATGAAGGAGATTTCCAAATCCTAAATTTCCTGTCAGAAATACAGCCCTATTTGTTTGGGCAAATTTAAATACTTCATCATCGTTTTTCCCTCTTAACCCATAATCCCGTATATCCAATGCCTCAAATCCATTGGTTATTAATGTTTTTGCCGTAGACCTTGGCATATCTTCGTCAATTACGAACTTAGGCATCTTAAGCTACGGCCCGGACTTCTTCATTTGAGAGGTGTTTGGCTGCATAATGCAATGCGGCTAGGATATCTTCTTTGGTTATTTCATACTCCAGCATAACCTCTTCATAAGTTAATCCGCCGGCCAATTTTCCAATAACCAAATCCACCGGAACCCGTGTTCCTTTGATTACAGGTTTACCAAACCTGATTTTTTCATCAATGATGATTCTGTCGGCTATTTCCATTTCCCGTTATCTCCTAAAATTATTAATAATATTTAGTATTCTTCCCTCAGCTTCCCTCAGCACGGGCCATCTCCATAATCCCTTCGTCGGATAATCCCGATTTTCCATTTTTGTAAACATCTTCGATGTCGAAACCTCTTTTACATATGAAATCGACAATAGCGGGAGGGATATTTTCATCGGCTAAAAATTTAACCATTAAGCAGTCATCTCATAGGGTATGAATTCTGCATCCCTGACAAGGGTAGTTGCATAATGCAGGCAAGCCTCGATACCTCGCTTGGTAAGCTGGGGGTAGTAGTCACGAATGATCTGTTCAGGTGTAATCCCGGTTTCAAGAAGTTCTAAAATGAGATGAACCAAGATTCGAGTATCCTTAATACAAGGCTGTCCGTGACAAATATGGGGATCGACTGTTATATAATCTAAAAGGGTATCCATTTCAAAACCTCATCCTTCGTTAAAAGCAAAATCGGAAAGAAAATAATTAACTGCGTTGACCATTTTCTCCTCTGAAGCCCCAATTTTAAAATGTTTAAGGGAAATCTTCTAAATGCTTTCAAATATTAAACTCCGAATAAGCGAAATTGTCAATTTTAAAATCAAAAGATAAATGGTTAATCTGTCTGAAAACCTTGACAAATATTGACAAATGGGGATACTTTCACACAAGGAAGGCCCAAAGCATGCCAGAAAAAATCCCAAAAACTCCAAAACCGACCAGGGGCTTCTTGGAATTGATCGGGCTTAAAGTTATCGAAAAAGATTTGACAAACCACGATTCATTTTTTACCTATGTCATAAACACCATTAAAATTTAGGAGGTATCTATGGAAATCAGGGAGGTTATAAAAGGAAGGCGAAGCATACGAAAGTACAAACCGGATGAAGTTCCCGAAAAAATAATCCGCGAAATTATCGAGGATGCGCGCTGGGCGCCCTCGGGCGGCAATACTCAACCATGGGAGCTATATATAGCTACCGGGGAATCACTTAGGAAATTTAAAGAAGCCAATCAACGAAACTTTCTCGAAGGAGTACCGATAACTCCGGACATTGCCATGCAACAGGACTGGCCGGAAGTCATGAAAAATCGATATCAGGCCGTGGCTAAAAACACATTGGTCTCCCAAAATATTGACCGGAAAGATAAAGAGGCACGACGGCGGTTCAATGCCGGCATGTTTGCCATTTTTGATGCTCCTGGCCTTATCCTCTTCTGTCTCGACAAGGCTTTGTCTGTGGGATACGCCATGCTCGACATAGGAATGATACTACAAACCGTCTGTTCGCTGGCCTATGACCGAGGATTGGGGACCTGCATTTTAGCCGCTTCCATACTCTACCCTCAGGTTGCCAGGGAAATTCTCTCCGTCCCCGAAAGCAAAAATGTGATCATCGGCATTGCCATCGGGTATCCTGACCGGGAAGCACCCGTGAATAATTTTAAGAGAGAAAGGGCGGAGCTGGATGAATTTGTCTTCTGGTTAAAGTAAACGATTACATAAAGTAAACGATCACACAAGGAAAGATCGCAACTAATCAATTAAACCTAAAGGGTACTATTTTTGAGGCCCATAATATGACAGAAAAAATCCCAAAAACTCCAAAACCGGCCAAGCGTTTTTTAGAATTGATCGGACTTAAATTCATCAAAATGGAAAAAGGTTTCAGCCGGTCCGAGCTGACCATAACCGCATCTCTTTTAAATCCTTATGATTCCTTGCACGGCGGGGTGGTGTATTCCATGGCCGACACAGGGATGGGCGGAGCACTTTCCTCTTGTCTGGAAGAAGACGAGCGGTGCTCGACCATTGAAATCAAGATCAATTACTTGAAATCCGTGCATTCAGGCAGACTGACTTGCGATACCAAAGTAATTCACCAGGGGAAAAATATCGCTTTTCTGGAATCGGTCGTCAAAGACCATAAGGGCAAGCCTGTGGCCACGGCAACCGGGACCTTTAATATATTCAAAATATCAAGCTGAGGACAAACGTAAAGACACTGATGGAGTCCGTCTCATGAGCGATGACAAAGTATTCCGCAATATCGAAAAACTCCGCGATCCAGATCGCCTGGCTTTTCTGGAAACCGATAAGGTCGTCAGTTTTTGTCTTGAGGGGATTAACCCTCGGACGATCCTCGATGTCGGAACCGGCAGCGGTATCTTTGCCGAAGCCTTCTTCCATCTGGGCCTGAAAGTAACCGGGGTCGATATCCAAGAGCCGATGCTGCAGGCTGCGCGAATTAACGTTCCAGGTGCAAGTTTTCATTTGGCCTCGTCGGAAAACCTGCCTTTCGAGGAAAATGCCTTTGACCTTGTTTTTCTGGGTTTGTTGCTCCATGAATCGGAGCAACCCCTACAGACGCTCAAGGAATCCGCCCGGGTCTGCACCATTCGGACAGCGGTCCTGGAATGGCCGTATAAGGAAGGGGGTTATGGTCCGCCGCTTGAGCACCGTATGGAACCGGAAAAGCTTAAAAGTCTGGCGGCCTCCTCCGGTTTTTCCCAGGTTAGGACCATTTCCTTGAAATTATTGTCTCTCTATTTGCTAGATAAATAATCCGTAAATCCTGCCAATTTCATCTCTTCGTTGTGGCCGTTATAAAAAATGTTTTTGGTGAGGTCTTTTCACCGAAGGTGGAAATCAGCTTTGGAGTTGTGGGCGGGCTGCTTTATGGTTTTTGATTTTTCAAGATATTGGAAATTTCAATCTTGATGCGAAAGGGAAGAGGCAAATTCAGTTATTTTTTTTCTCGCTCCAGCCGGTCGGCTTCCCGTTTCAGGTCCTTCTTTTTAATGGCTTCTCTTTTGTCATAAAGTTTCTTCCCTTTGGCCAGGGCCAGTTCAACCTTGGCCTTGCCCTCGAGGAAATACAGCTTAAGTGGAACTACGGTTAAACCTTTTTCCTGTATCTTACCGATCATACGCCTGATTTCCTGTTTATGAAGAAGAAGCTTCCGGGTCCGGGTCGGATCCTGCTCGTTTAATGGGGAATTTTCATAGGGACTGATATGAAACTCATATAAAAAAATTTCCCCCCCCTTGGGTTTGGCATAACTGTCTTTAAGGTTGGCCCTCCCGAGACGCAGGGATTTGACCTCTGATCCGGTCAACACCAGACCGGCTTCAATGGTCTCATGAATGTAGTAATCGTGATGGGCCTTGCGATTTTGGCAGATTATTTTAATGTGTTCGGCCATATTTCTTCAAAAATAAGGGTTCAAGGATTCGAGGCCTTTTTTCAACTTTTCACTTGAATCCTTGGCCCCTGGACCCCTTGAATCCTTTCTTTTTCAGTATAGCATGGTTCCATCGGAATTGAAACTGTCGGAGTACAACTGAGCCATCTCCTGACGGACATGGGCATTAACTTCTTCCGTGGTATTCAGGGTAAACACTTTGTTTACAAACTTCTTTAATTTTTTATAGGAGGTCATCCTGATGATCCGCTTGACCCGAGGGATGGACATGGGATTCATGCTGAGCTCATCCAGCCCCAGTCCAAGTAAAATCGGCAGATAAAGGGGTTCACCGGCCATCTCTCCGCACATGGCCACCTGGATCCCGGCCCGGTGGCCGGCCTCAACGGTTTGCCGGATCAAACGCAAGATAGCCGGGTGTAAAGGCTGATACATATGAGCCACATGTTCGTTGACCCGGTCGATAGCCAGGGTATATTGAATCAGGTCGTTAGTTCCTATACTGAAAAAACTAACCTCCCGGGCCAGCAGATCGGCCATGGCCACGGCCGAGGGAATCTCTATCATTATCCCGATGGGAATTTGGGGATTAAAAGGAATCTTGTCCTTCTGAAGGTCTTCTTTGACTTCTTTAAGAATGGCTTTGGCCCTGAAGACTTCGTCGATGTCGGAAATCATGGGAAAGAGTATTTTCAGATTCCCGTAGGAACTGGCTCGAAGGATGGCCCGCAGTTGTCGCTTAAAAATATCCACTTCCTTCAGACTAAAGCGGATGGCTCGTAAACCTAAGGCCGGGTTCATCTCCTCGGCCAGGTCCATGTTAGACGCAAACTTGTCGCCGCCGATGTCGAGAGTCCGAATAGTGACCGGATTGGGGGCGATTAACCGGGCCACATTTCTGAAGCTTTCGAAGAGGGTTTGCTCGCTGGGTAGTTCTTTTTGGCTCAAATACAAAAATTCAGTACGAAAAAGGCCGATGCCATCTGCCCCGTTGGCCAACACCGTGGGAATCTCTTCCAGAAACTCAATATTGGCCAGGGTCTTGATTTGGTATCCATCCAGAGTTTCGGCGGGTAAATAGCTATATCGGGCTATTTCGGTCCGGTATTCGGTAAACTTTTTCTTTTTTTGTTGAAAAGACCCTAAGGTCTCCGGATCGGGGTTTACGATCACCTGCCCATCGCTACCATTCACGATAATCAGATCACCGCTTTTCACCCCCTGGCTGATTCGCTCCAGACCGACCACGGCCGGGATCTCCAGGGATTGGGCAATGATGGCCGTATGGGAAGTCTTTCCGCCCATATCGGTGACAAAACCTAAAACATTGTCCAGGCGCATCTGGGTGGTATCGGCCGGAGAAAGATCGTGGGCGACAATAATGACCTGCCCCTGAATTTCTGATAGATTCTCAACCTGCTTTCCGGTCAGATTCCTGAGGATCCTCTCAGAAACATAGACCACATCAGTAATCCGGCCACGGAAATACTCGTCCTTTATTTTAGCAAAGACCTCCTGAGCGTGTTCCACGGCCTTTCTGAGTGCCCATTCGGCATTGATCTTTTCGTTCTGAATGATCTCCAGAGTCTGATCATAGATCATCCGGTCCCGGAGAATTAAGCGATGAGAATCAATAATACCGGCGTGGTCTTTTATTTCTTCCGGGATTTCTTCGATGATCTGATGGAGTTGAATATCGGCCTTGGTCACCGCTTCCTTGAATCGTTCCATTTCGAGCTCGACCTGGCTTGGATCGAGAAGATATTGATTAACGACCTTGACCCGGCTGCGATCCACCAGATAAGCCCTGCCGATGGCCACACCTTCAGATGCCCCGATTCCCTTCAGGATGGTATTCATGGATCCCTTTTCCTTTAAAGGATTATTCTTCTCCGAACTTGTCATCGATCAGCCTTTCCATAGCCTCCAGGAGCTTATCGGCATCGGGACCGTCGGCCCGCAGTGAAATGATAGACCCCTGAGGACAAGCCAGGGTCAAAATGCTTAAAATACTTTTACCATCCACTTCCTGTCCATTGAACTGGATGGTAAGGTTTGAGGAAAAACTGTTACTGAGTTCAACTATTTTTGCTGCTGCCCGGGCATGAAGGCCTAATTTGTTTTTTATAACAAAATCACATTCCATTTTTATAGTTGACAGGGTTTCTCTCGTTTGTTTGGTCTTTAAGGTTTATCGGGTCTATGTCTATCATTTTTTCAAGGATCTTCACGGCACATTAAAGATCAATTGAAGCTCCCTGTACCGAGTGCAGTCCTGCAAATCAGGATTCCAGGCAAGGAAAAGGTTTATTGTTGTAGTTCGCTCGCCAGTCCCGATTTCGGCGGGAACACGCCTTTGGTCTGACGAAGAATGCGCTCGCTGTTCATCGGGGACAGCATAAGAGTATATTCCCCTTTGGGTTCCCGGCCCGACAATTGCCCGATCAAATGGTTGATCGGTCCTGAGATGATTTCTTCATAGACCTTGGTCAGTTCACGGGCCAAGACCACTTCCCTCTCCCCCAAAACGGACTGAATCTCCTCAAGGAGATTTTTTATCCGGTGGGGTGCTTCATAGAAAATGACGGTCCTTTTTTGTTCTTTCATTTCCTGAAGGATCTTTATTCGGCGGCTTTTCCGCCTAGGTAAAAAACCCAGAAAGACAAAAGAGTCCCCCGCCAATCCCGAGGCGCTTAGGGCACAAGTTAGAGCTGATGGCCCCGGAATGGGGACCACGGGTATGTGAGCCTTCCGGGCTTCCTGAACCAGTTCTCTTCCCGGATCGCTGATGCCCGGGGTCCCGCCATCCGTCACCAGGCTGATCTGTTGCCCTTGTTCCATTCGTTCAAGCAGATGGGGGATTTTTCTATATTTATTATTTTCATTAAAGCTTATCAAAGGGGAATGAAGGTCATGGGCCGAGAGGAGTTTTTGAGTCCTTCGCGTATCCTCTGCCGCTATCAGATCAGAACCTTTAAGTACCTCTAAGGCCCGCAGGGTTATATCCTTTAAATTACCTAGCGGCGTCGCCACCACGTAGAGGGTGCCTTTTTCTTTCGAAACCGTCATCAAGTAACCCAACGAAGAAAAGTTTAATCCGAAACAAATGAAAGTTCAAGGTTCAAAGTTCAAAGAAAAAGTATTGGCTTTGAGCTTTCAGCATTGAGCTAAATTCTAATACGCCAGGTCAAAGGCGTTTCGGAACAATTCAATTTTCGCTTTTCCCTGATCCAGATCAATGGCCACCACGTCAAAACGGGCCGGCTGATCCAAGAGAGAAAGGCGTTTTAAATAGTCCAGGGCCACCATGGACAGCTTCCGTTGTTTCCGGAGGCCGACCGCCCATTTGGCCGTTCCAAAATCAGAGGACAGCCGGGTCTTGACCTCCACAAAGACCAAGGTCTTTTTATCCCGGGCAATAATATCAATTTCTCCAAGAGGGGTTTTAAAATTTCTTTCCAGGACCTTATACCCCTTTTTTTTGAGGAGTTCAAAGGCCAGATTTTCTCCTCTTCGACCCACCCGGATTCGAGGGTCCTCAGCCGGCTTTCTGATTCTCATCAGGAACGG
>JBEKPQ010000117.1:0-11409 GCA_049520575.1 Thermodesulfobacteriota bacterium
TGGCCTCAAGTTTACTTCCCAAAACCAAATCGAGCCAAGCTCCGGAAATTAACTCCAGGCCCAAGGGCAGAACAGGAAAAGCCTAACATTTGGTCCGATCGATTCATGCCGCGGTTAAAGGCAGGGTCCGTTTTCGAATTGATGGCCTTTAATCCTTCTCTTTCAGTCCAGTTTCCGATCAAGATGTGTAGTCGTTATCGCTGAATTCAGTGCGGTGAGACCATTTTCGAGGAACTTGAGGGCTTCTTTCTGTACCCCTCAAACTTTCCTTTCTGAAGAAAGACAAGAGTTCAATCAGTACTAACTATCAAATCGGCAGCATATTTGAACCATTGGCAGACAAACCAGAGACCGCTACCCAACCATCCCTTGAACTTCCTATTGACTACTCGGATTTCCAGCTTCCTTTCTCTGAGGAAGTACCTGAGCAGGATTTTAGGATTTCCTTGGACCATTCGAGCAATTGAGATAAGGAAAGATCAGGAAATCTAACTATTAGAAGCCTGCTCCTATGTTTTCACTTTTTGGCTTCTGTTCGCTCAAGAAGGTCCTTCTATCCTTCAGCTAATCGGCCTAACCCTCCTTAAATCCCTTGTCCACCCCTGTTTTTTCTCCCTTTTTTCTCCTTGACCGTTCTTTTATCTTATTTTATACACTTACCATTCAAAAGCAAAGAATTGTCAAATGGGCGATAACGAATTTCATCTGGCTTTTAAGGTAGATGATTTTGCAGCATCGCATACTCTGCCTGAAACGATGGACTGCATCTGTTTTGAAAACAAGGCAATGAGCATTTCCTTCATCAGCGATCCGGATGATTATTGGATTGGAATTATCCTTCAAAAGAAATAGAAATATAGCAATTGGTGCCGATCACTATGGTCCGTATGTGATCGGATGAATAATAAATAAAGGAGGCAATCCGATGAAGAAGGCAATTTTTAAAATATTGTTTTTGACATTGGTGATTATCACACCTGTTTCAGTAATGGCAGAGGTAAGCGTGAATGTTAATATTCCTCTGCCTCCGCCGATTATCTTTCCGACGCCACCCGAGATGGTAGTAATACCTGAAACGTATGTTTATGCTGTGCCTGATGTGCAAGAGGAAATATTTTTTTACAACGGCTGGTGGTGGCGTACATGGGAAGGGCGCTGGTACCGCTCACGGTACTACGACGGAGATTGGGTGTATTTTAATCATGTCCCTCGTTTCTATTCAAGCATACCCCTGAGCTGGAGGGATGATTATCGGCATCATCGCTGGAGAGGGCAACATTGGAAGCACCAGCGGATACCTTATTCCGAATTGCAAAGCAACTGGCGTGATTGGCAAAAAGACAGGCGTTGGGAAAAGCAGAACACCTGGGGTGTCCAGGGCCTGCAGCCAAGACCACAGCCACAAGGCCCGCAGCCAAGACCAGAGAAACAAAAACCAGAAAAGTGAAAGTTAAGGTACTTACTTGATGGTTTTGGTAGTCCCTCGAGAGATAACCTTTGTTTTTAAATAGAAAGGGGAGGCTATGCCTCCCCTTTAAAGGCTGGACCGGTGGGTTTTTAGAAAGTTTTAAGCGCAGATTTCAATTGATAATCGTTATCAAGTCGGTAAAAGATTTAACCTTTAGCAAACAAACCAGAGACCCCCCACCCAAACACAAAGTCCGCGAACTTAAGAGAGACTTATTGGATTCCCTGCTTCCTTTCTATGAGGAAGTCCCTGATTAGGATTCCGGGGCTTGTGAGGATTACTCGACCGCGGATTACACGAGTTTGCTATCCATCCACCCAACCTTCACGACCTGAATTCGGGTGAGGTCACTTACACCGAGATGATATTTTTTGTCTGCCTCAGCGATATGGATAGGCGCCACATCGGGAGGAAGTGTGATCTTAGCGCCAGGTGAAAACGTAAGGAAATTCGGCCAGACATCACCTGCCGGGTAGCTGCTCCAAGAGTTGACCGACGATACCATCCCCTTCATGCGGTTCCTTGAGGCCTACGACGCCCACCACAAACGGACCCGACTGGTGCAAGTCCGTACCCTGGTAAAGGGGATCGATCACCTGGAGAGAGGCGCCCTTTTTATCGCGGGAAATTTGGGGTACAACCTTGGCCTCCTTGAGGTACTTCCCGTATTCGTCGAAGATCCGCCTGGTCGCCTCCTCTGACCCGGCCAATATGACCAGCGCCTTGGCTGGCTCCCCCTTGATCGTCACCTCTACGGTGAGACCCCTTCCGAAGAAGCCGTAGCCAAGCAGCCCCCGGGGATAGTATTTTTCAGTGAGGGCAACGGCGCCGGCCACTTTGAGGAGCTCGAGCTCCTGGGGCTTTTCCCGGCCTTCGGGAAGGTTGTGTGAAACAGCTTCGGCGCAGGACTGAAACAGGCCTGGTTCCTGGGTGAGCGTACCTGAGGTCTCGATCTGAACGAAGTAACGGTCCTGGTAAAACATCAGTTCTGTTTCATCGAGAAAACCTTCTACACCCACTTTCATTTGCGGCAACGTTGAGCTGCGGTAGTTCGAATAGATGCCAAAGGCATCGAGCGGCGATCCCATCTCGAAGATGTTGACTACCAGGCCAGTCTCCTGGGGCCCGCCGGAGGGTGTAACGGCCTTCATGTATCTCACTGTCGTTGCCCCCTTGAAGCCGTACGGCAAATAGAGCTCAGCTTCCCCATTGATATACCTGTAAAGGTTCTCCGGGGTATAAGTCGCCACGTTGCCCTCCATAGCCCATTCAGGAGCACAACTCGTTGGAAGGAGACCCTCAGCTGGCTTCTCAGCCGCTGACCCCAATGAGACAGCAGACAGCACGGCCGCCGTGCAAAGAATAGAAACCAGAGCGAAACGTGTCATGCAAATAGGCTCCTGGCCTGACGCATCTTTTCGGCGATATTCAGCCCGTTTACGCACCGGGCCACACATCCGGAGCAGGTCGAACAGAGTGAGGCCTTAGATGCCTCATCGAAGGTGGCCTTGGCCAGTGCGTATTCTTTATAGCCCTGGGCATACATGAGAGCGCGGTTGACGGTGCTGATCCCTACTCCGTTGGGACAAGTGTTTTCGCATTGCCCGCAAAGCCGGCAGTAGTAAGGGTCGATGGCCTTCCCGTATCTCTCCAGGATCCGTTTATCCGCGCCGGTAACCTTCATCCCCATGACCGGCATCAGTTCCCTGATGTGTTCAAGGGTTTTCATCCCAGCGATGGCGGTGGTGACGTTGGTGTCGTCGAGCACCCACTTCAAAGCGGCCTGATGGGTGGCCGTGTCTCCGGGGGCATCCGTCCTGTAACGGCCCGTCTGGACCTTCATGGCGACCACACCGATCCCCGCCGCCTTGGCCCTGGCGATGGCCTCTTTCACTGATGTTTCCGTCTTGAAATTATAGGCCACCAGGACTGTATCGAAAAACTTCTCCGGGTCGTTCACCACCGCATCGATGACTTCCGCCTGGTTGGTATGGGTGGTGATGCCGAAGAAACGGACCTTTCCCTGTTCCTTAAGTTTGACGTAGGCCTCCCTTACCTCGGATATAAAGGCCCGTTGGGGACTGTCAAGATTGTGGAGTTGGATCACATCAATATGGTCGGTTTGGAGATTCACCAGGCTCGTCTCTACATCCTTTATGATGGCCTCCTTTGTGTTCGAGGTCGGCAGGGTTTTCGTGGCCACATAAACCTTGTTGCGTATTCCCTTAAGGGCCCTCGACACGATCTCTTCGCTTCTTCCGTTCAGATACCGTCGGGCCGTATCCAGGTAGTTGATGCCCATATCCAGACCGGCTCTAATCACCTCAGACTCCGGTGTGAGCATGGCACCGAAGCTGAGAGTTGTGACCTTGAGCCTGGTTCGGCCCAGCGTGCGAAAGACGAGCTGTGCGGCCGGCTCAGCCCCGAAAAGGTTGCCCACGCCCGTAAGACCGAGAGCGGCTGCGCCGGCACCGGCCATCCCGATCTTCAGTAAATCTCTCCTGTTTATTGAACGTTCCTCATCCATCTTCGTATCCTCCCAAGGTTCAAGTGTTGTTACCCAAAACTGCACTCAGTAAAAATAGTATACCTCTTTCTGAACAGTAGTCAAATGAGGTGACCAGCAAATGAAGCCCCTCGCGCTACCGTTTTCTCTTGGTCTTCTTGAAGACCTCTATTCCTGCCTTCTCTTCAAGAGGGCAGACGTATTCACAAACCCCGCAGCCGGTGCACAATTGGTCGACCACGTATGGTCTCTTAAGGGTGATCCGTTTTCCCATATAGTTGACCTCTTCAACAGACTCGAACCTGATCGCCTTGTCGGGAATGGGACAGTGTTCCTCGCAGACCATGCAGTTCATCTTCTTAGCATAAGGCAGGCATTGATTCTTATCGAAAACAGCCAGTCCGATGACCGCTTTTTTCTTGACCTCCAGAGGCAGCCTGGGTATCGCTCCCGAAGGACACACCTGGCCGCAAAGGCTGCAGTTGTATTCGCAGTAGCCGAGGCGGGGATGGAGGACCGGCGAATATAGGCCATACAGACCGGCCTGGAGGGAGGCGGGATAGAGGGCGCTCTTCAGGCAGACCTTCATGCACTCGCCGCACCTCACACACCTTTTCAAAAAGTCCTCCTCGTTCTCGACACCTGGAGGACGCAGCAATCGTGTCTCCCTCTCAGCTGACACTACGGTGAAGATCTGCGAGGCAAAAAAACCAGACACAACCCCGGTCAAAAAGACCCGTCGGCCGGGCGAGAAAAGGGGCTCTTTCCCGGTCTTCAGGGAGGGACGGAAACTCACGCGCTGAAAGGTGCATTTTCTCTGACAGTCGAGGCAGAGGATGCAGTCCGGCTTTTGCAAAATTTCCTCATCGAAAGTGGTGGGACAAAGTGTCCGGCAATCGCCGCAGTCTGCGCAGAGCCTGGCAGGAAGCCTTCTGAAGATGGAAAAGCGACCGAGTAGCCCCAAGAGCGTGCCGAGGGGACAGAGGTTCCGGCACCAGTTTCTACGCTCGTACCTCTCCAGTACCAAGACTGCTGCAAAGATGATCAGCGACAAGAAAGCGAGTGGGTAGAAGGTCGCCCGAAAAGGGAGAAGGTAGGTCTTGAGAAAACTGTAGCCCGGGTCCAAGTAATCCCTCGAATCTCCGAGGATCCTGTAAATGCCTACCCATCCCTCTCTGGCCAGGAAGCCGAGGAGAGGGTAAATGGAGAAGGTGAGGAAGTGGACGAGGATGGCCATGGGATCAAAGAGACCGGAGAGGTTCATGTTGAAAAGGGCTGCAAAAAGGAGCGTGAAAAGCAGATAATATTTGAGCTTGCCTTTGAGGAAGGGGAGGGGACGTCCTTTTTTTATCCGTTTGGTCACCAGGTCTATGACCGTACCCAGGGGGCAGATCCAGCCGCAAAAAAACCTGCCCAGGATGAGAGAAAACAAAAGAACTACAAGGCCGGGCAGGAGAAGGAGGGTGAAGGTCTTGGCCGACAAGAGGTAACTCACGGCAACGAGGGCATCGGCCCGGAAGAAGGCGTTGAGGGCTACTGAAATTTCGTCCTTGCCCCGGTAGTCGGTCGTTACAAAGAGGAAGAGAAAAAGGGCCAGGAAGAAAAGCTGAAAAATGCGGGACAGGCTGATCTTCATCAACGAAATCCTATCAAGCGAATCTGAAAACTGTGAATTTACTCCTAACTTTTTATCAACTCGGTGTCAACAGCTCATACGGAGCGATGCTGGATGCTGGATCAAACTCCCGATACTGGATTCTTGATCCTTGATACTGGATAAAACCAGAAACCGATACTAGATAAAACCAAAGACCGATACTGGATACTTGATAAAAACCCAGCATCCAGTATCAGCTAATAGCCCTTCATTTCCGACGGATTTGATTGAAAAAGAAAAATTTCAAATATGTTCGGTTAGGTCTTTATTATCCTCACCTTATCCAAATTCATCTCCCCCAGCCCCCTTTTATAGGCGGTAACCGTGATCGGTACGTCCTGAGGCTTGAGCCCGAAAAGACCCGTTGCCCAGGCGTCAGCCGCCACGATATCGGTTGAGGCGATCACCTTGTTGACGATTTTCACATCCCTGAGGCTACCTCCCGTAGGGCCATGGGCGGTGAGGATGCGCGTGGCATCGACCACCACGAGATGGCTTTTTACCGCACTGTTCACATCGGCCAGGGCATCCTCGATCTGTCTGTGGATAAACCCCCGATCGCCCCCCATGATGCCCATCATGTTCTTCAGTCCAAGGGTCAGGGTAGTAAGAGAATGATGCTTGGCAATTGGGACGTTTATGAAAACGTCAGCTGTGAGGGCGTCGCTGTAAAGCTCCCATTCTTTCAGGAATGTCCCCTTGAGGTTTACCTTTTTATAACGTTCCTCCTCCACGTACCTGACGTCTACATTCTTGAGGTCTTTCAGTGCGGCCGGGATACCGCTGTTTTCGTAGCTCCTTCTCATGTCGTTGCAGGGATTGTCAAAGACCTTCACCCTCTTTGCCCCTACCCTGAGGCACTCCTCCACGATGGCCCTGACAACGGCCGGGTGGGTTGTGGCGGCCTGTTCCGGTTTTCTATCCCAGCCTATATTCGGCTTGACGGCCACTGTATCGCCAACTTTCACGAACCGGCCCATGCCCCCCAGGGCATTGATCGCCTTTCTCGTTATGGCCCCGTAGTCCTGACCCTCGGCCACCGCAACGACGGGAATCTCCTTTGCCCAAAGACTCTTGGGCAACAATGGATGCATGGAGATGAAGAGCCCTGAAAGCTTGAGAAAATCCCTCCTATTCATGATGCAACCTCATGTCTTTGTTTTTAAGACAGGATAACCGACCATCCTGCGCAAAGCGTATAACGCCCTGGAACATAGGAGCAAGTATAAGCCCTCATCGCTATGGAGTCAAGACCCCTTCAATTGTCAAAGTCCTTTCCTTGCTTCTCTATCAAGGTAAAACCATTCCCGATCATATTAATCTGCTGAAATCCTGGAGGGATCCCGGTTGACTGATCTTTTGCTTTATTTGATATGGAGCGACTTATTGAGTACTTCCTGTAATCCTCAAAATTCCATTTTTGAAAAAAGACAAGATTTCAAACGGTAATCGTTAATGGTGTGGTATTACCCTAAAAAAATATTTTTTTATCTCTGAACAAAAAAAACTCCATTTTTTCTTTTTTACAATCCCAGATTCAGACACCCGCTAAGTTGTCCGGCTACCCTCAAAGATTTCCACCATATTTGGAGGCTCTACTAAATATGGAGGCTCCACTCATCATTTCAACCATCCAACCTATTCTCTCCTGTTAATCTAACCTTATGATATAAAATTAGATTACGGAACTTCTCCTTTTTTCGGATTTTTGGCAACCTCTTTGCATTAACCATTCTTATAATCCTGGTAATCAGACGAAGGAATGAAGGTTCCTTCGGAGAAGCGCATGGAACTGTCGCAGACGATTGTTTCATCATCCGGTTCCAATAAGGATGGAGAAGGGATGACAGCCCAGCAGTCAAATCGAAATCCTAAAGGAGGAATAATATAAAATCGAGCCTTAAGGACAAGGTGGAAGGAACGTTTCACGAAGTGAAGGGTAAGGGCAAGGAGGTCGCCGGGAAAGTCAGCGATAATCGTGAGTTGGAAGCTGAAGGTATTGGCGAAAAGATAGACGGGAAGGTCCAAAAGAAAATCGGTCAGATGGAAAAAACCGTCGAAAAACCGTGAGGCCGGTACTGCTTGGCACTACCGAGCCGCGACGGCTCTTAGATTTGGGTCAAGGAATAAACCAAAAACAGGAGGCAAGTTATGAACTTATCAGAGGTAAGCACGACACAAATAGCCGTACTCATCGTTGTCGCCGTGATGGTGGTCGCAGGTATCGCCATCTGGCTTTTTATTCGTAAACGCCGAACGGAAAGGCTACGCACTCAGTTTGGTGGCGCTGAATATACCCGCGCCGTGGAAGAAGGCGGGAGCCGGCGGAAAGCAGAAGCGGTGCTCGACAAGCGCGCAGAACGAGTGGAGGGCTTGCACATCCGGCCGCTCGCTCCGGGCGATCAAGCGCGGTTTGTCGAGTCCTGGGGCAAAGTCCAGGCGCGGTTCGTTGACGGCCCCGGAGGTGCCGTAACGGAGGCCGACCAACTGCTGCGCGACGTGATGTCCAACCGTGGCTATCCGGTAAGCGACTTTGAACAGCGGGCGGCTGATATCTCGGTGGATCATCCACTGGTTCTCGAAAATTACCGTGCAGCCCACCAAATCGCGCTTCGTCAAACGCGGGGGCAAGCCAGCACCGAAGACTTGCGCCAGGCCATGATTCATTACCGGACGCTTTTTGAGGAACTGGTCGGCGGGCCAGAGGCGGTGCGTCCATAAGACGGCCAACTTCGGGCAAATACTGCAGCACCGAGTGCGAGGCAATGGAAAAGACGCCGGACATCAATTGTCTGGGCAAAAACACCGGACTGAGAACGGCGTAACATGTACCAAGGGAAGAGGCAAACAATGGGCGAGATCATCGACAAGACCAAAGGCAAGGTTAACCAAGCTGTAGGCGACCTGACCGGCAACGAAAGGCGAAAGCGTGAGGACGAGGGTGACGAACGCAAGGCCAAGTCGAAGACGCGGTGAAGGATACGAAAGGCGCGATCAACGGAAGAATTCGAAACTGATACAGATGTTCAACAAAGTTAAAAGGAGGAAATTACCATGAGTACTACAACTCTCATCATTATTGTTGTTGTTTTGGTCGTATTGTTCGGCGGGGGCGGCGGTTACTATTGGAATAGACGACGGTAGGGGTGGATTTTACTTTGGGCCTTGGGAGTCCCCTCTATAATCTGGCTGACTAACATCGGTTTTCCGTTGTTATTCAGCTAACTATCTAATAACTGGTTGCACACAGCAGGGATCACACACTTTTTAAACTAGGATGCCGGAGGAACCATGAAAAAAATGATAGCCTTGACCATTTTCGTTCTTTTGACAGTAAGTGCATACGCGGGTGAAAAGGCGCAAGGGGAAAATTCGGCGATCAAGAACATTGAAACCGAGAGAACCGCCACGACCATGGTAGAGAACCGTGACGGCCAACTGAAACCTAACGAATATGAGGTCATCAGCACAAATGGCTCCATCACCAGAGCCTTTTGTCCCTATACCTGCGCCATGAGAGGGCTTGAGGCCAAACACTGCAAGGCCTGGCGTTCATTGTATGACCCGAAACTATGCTATGTGCAGGATACCCGGATTAAATCGGACGCCATCGATTGGGGGGGCGCGGACCAGGGGAGGTGAGACCGCCTGGCGACCGGAGTCGTTATGGAAAGGGATTGATTCCAATGGAGGGGTCGGCTATTTTTGCTTCAATCATTGGCTCTGCACCGGCTGAAGGAAAAGGGGGCAGATTTTTTCAAGTCTTTTGAAGCCAAAAAATCCATCCCAGGAAAAAAAGGTTATGGAAAACCTGGCCCGCTTTATCATCCGGGCTTCTTTCTCTCAAGAACGAATGACCTATCTCCCGGAAGAATCCCAGATCATCTACCGATCCAAGGGCAATCGACAAATGACTTTGTTATGGATTGCCTATTTCAACTCAAGAAGGGGGTTTTTATGATCAATCAGAGGGCTAGCGAAAGAAAAAGTCCTGTGCTATAAAAAATTGTTTTATTTCTGACCGTTGTATTATTATCCTGGTCCTTGATTTTTAACAGTCTGGTCCTTGCCCAATACGGTGGGCCACCTGGCCGTGGGCCTTATATCTGGCAGGATGGAAGATGGCTACACCATCCGACTCCTCCGCCACCTGGTCATAGATGGGGTCCCGGTTATTGGCGAGGAAATGTCTGGGTTAATGGCAATTGGGTGGAATATCGCGCGCCAAGCCCTTACCATGTTTGGGTTCCCGGTCGTTGGCGAGGCAATTTCTGGATCGAAGGTCACTGGAGGGCATCACATCATTATTATAGACGGGCACACCATCATTATTATAGGCGGTAAAACTTCTCGGTCCTTAACTTAACAAAGAAAAAATCTTGTGGCATTAAAAAACTCCGTCTCGGATTCGGAAGATGAGGTTTTTTACTCATTGTTTAGTCTCGTTTTTTCTCCATTTACTGACTTACCCGATATCTACCTGCAAATTATCGTTTCTCTTCAAATCAAAACTACCTAGGGCCACCGGGGAAAAGTATCTTCAAGTACGTTCATCAATTCTAACCCCCCTTCTTTTAGTTTGAAAAAGCAAGTCTCCCCGGGAGACTTGATCCCCTTTTTTAATCTCCAGCCTCATCCCAATCCAAGACAATCATCAGTCGTCTGCTCGTCATTCAATGGAGTGGCTCCAGTTTCTGAATCTGGTCTTTTATGTTTTTGTCCATCTGAAGACTCTACCTTTTCCTCGATTTTTTGAAAAAAGTCTTATCCTCAAGCGAATGATCCTAAAATCATGGTTGAAATACCCTTACTCAACGACGAATACCGGGAAGCCTTTCTTTACCTGCTGGATGAAATGAATATTATTAAATTATGTTCAGACGATAAAAGACCCTGGTATCCTAAAGACGAGGAAAAATTAACACAGTCATTAGAAGTCTATAAACGTTGGTACCTTGACCCCGGTAAGAACCCTATCCTTAACTTTCCCTGGCCGAATCCGGGGGAGATCCCAAAGGTCCGCGGTAATTATTTGAAACCAACAGATGAAGAGAAAAAGAAGATCAGGGCTTTCATTGAGAAGAATGAAGGACCTGAAATGGACTCCTTGACCGAAATGATAGTTCAACTGGCGAAAGATTTAATACGGGAGGTTCATTAAGTCAATGAGGAAATGGTCGTGGAGAGTAAGATAAAGGCTGGCAGGCAGGAATCTTTGAGGGCATTACAGGTTACCAGGATGTGCAGGCTGAGGCAATTCACGGGAGAGCTGGATCCTTTCCTTCTCCTTAACCTTAGGGTGTCAGAAGGCCTCCGAAAAGGCCAGTGAGGTGAAGGATAAGGCGGTGAAAGAAGCCGGCGAAATGAAGGACAAGGCAGTCGAAAAAGCCACTGAAGTAAAAGACAAGGCAATGAAAGAGGCCACCAAGGTAAAGGACAAGTTAGTAGGAAAGACCAACTAACCTGTGAAGAAATAGGCAGAGACTTTTAACTCACGGGAATAAAGCCAACAAATTCAAAAAGGATCCATTTCGGATCCTTTTTGAATATAAAAGTGACCATCCTAGAATAATATTCATGGTTCGTGGTGTCCGGCCCAAGCAGGCATAAGTAGTTACAACGAAAAGATCATCCAATACAATAGGTATCATAAATTGAAGGGGGGCAAGGTCCAATTGAATCATAATTAAATGTTACCAAGAGGATAGTAGGATAGGGAACGTTGACTCATAATTAATGTTACCGAGAAGCCTTAACCAAGTCATTCTGGAACTGGAC
>JBEKPQ010000118.1:0-11269 GCA_049520575.1 Thermodesulfobacteriota bacterium
TCACCCTGTATTGTCTCTCCATGAATTACAGCCGGGACTATCAAGATGAAAGACCAAATACTAAAAATAATAAAATACAAATAACGTTTCACAACGTCCTCCCTGGCCTGAGATGGATTTCAAGTAATATAGTAGGTTTTAAAATGTTTTTTCAACTAAAAAGTACATTCTTCAGTTTTTATATTTCACCTTCCATTCCCTGGGAATCAACCACTTCCATTCGGTCAATTAGCAAATCGACCTTACCTAAAAATTTCACCCGATATCCAAGTTCGAAGCGAAAAGGAATATTAAAAGTCAAATCTATCGGTCGGTATTTATCAAGACTTAGGTCCTGAACAGAGACCCTTCGTTTTTCAAAAATACGTTTCCCCATATCGGTAGCGACTTCTATTAAGGCCACCTCTTTCTTGTTATCGGCTTGAGGAGGTCCTTTTAATCGCATAAAAAAATGGATCTTGTGCCTGCCCGGTTCAAATATCCTATAGGGGCCGTAGCAAAGATAGATTGGCGGGTGAAATCCGGCTTTTCCTAAGACCGCCTCCTTACCTGAGGCCAAAAGATCGGAGACTACCGTCCCGGTCTGCCGTAGTAAATCCTCAGCCTCGACTGTGTCAGGGCCCTTGGATTGACCGGCGAAACCGATAAGTACCATAACCCACAGCCAGGCAAAAGGATGCCATAGGGATGACAAGGAACCACGAGAAAAGATACAAGATTAAAATCCTTTTCCTGAAATCCTCCCAACTCAAAATTATTTGCTCACTATAAAAGTTTTCTATCCACTAATTCAAGTCAAAATTCCCCTATCGTACAAAGCCCTCATGGCCGCCTGCGGAGGACATCACATTTGGTGCTTGAATTCGGTTCGCCGAACGTTAAATGGTTTTTTCGTATTTTATTAGATGATAGCCATCCCGGCCACCGCCAGACCCAGTTCCCGTGTATCCTTAGAACCAGGGATCAGACAGGCTGGCACACGCTGCTGGTCCACCTTGATAATGACCCGCAGCAAACCTCCCTTGGGGAAAAAAGAAGGCAGATCCAGATTCATATCCTTCCAAGAATCCGATTGCAGGGAAAAGGGTTTGTTCACCAAAAGGGAAAAGAATAGCCGGTCTGAAGCCCAATCGATTTCCAACGACCCTTTAACTTCCTCGCCCAAGGCTGGATCGCCTGTATAAAGCCGGATAAGGAAACGACGAGACTTAACCCTTGGTTCTAAATACACTTCAGATCTTTTACTCGACCAGCGCACCCAGCCTTGTTCCCAATGCTCTAATGCGTGCCATCCCAAACCAAGCTGAATCCAGTCACCGGGGCCTATAGCTAAGGACGATTTCATCTTAGCCTGAACAAGGTAAAGACCCATAAGGGGGCTCCAACGAGGTTCATTCCCTTCTCTGAAACTTGAAAGTCGGCATTCCCTCCGGGCCACTCTCAGCAGATCCTGTCGGGTTTCACAGTCTTCCCTTAAAAATCCGTCCCAACCCACGGCGATTCCTAGATCACGTTTATCCGTCGTTGAAAATTCATAGTAATCTAATCCCTGACCATGTTCAGACGGGCGCCAAGTGGAACATTCCAAACAGATATTAAAATGGTTTTCTTGGGCCAGACTCCCTGGAAGGGGGAGGCAAAGGAGTTGATATTCCCGGCCGGGAGAAAGCCGGATATAACCAAAGGTCAGCTCACCAACTTTAAGGGTGACCACCGTGGGGGGTAAATACTTAGGAGCTAAGTAAACGAGGTGTAAGAAAAACACCTGATATAAGGATTTGCTTGCAGGCAGAACGATCCCAGCCCTGCCCTGTGTCCAGCGAAAAGGTGTGGCTAACACCCGGCCGGTACTTCCCATGTCGACTTTATGTTCTTCTATTTCATAAAAACCATCGGCAGTAATTTCTTCCGGTTGGATCAGTTCCACTTTCTCGGGACGAAAGGTTTGAAGAAAAATCGTTGACCGCAAGCGAGGCCATACCCGTTTGATCAGCCAGGGGATGACACCAAGCCAGGAAAAGCCAGGATCGAGACACATGGAATAGGACACTTCTGTGCCTTCAAAGCGGTACATGGCTTTGTTTTGTTCCTCAAGCATATAGATCAGTTCCTGGGCAGTATATTCACGAATATGACGCCCGATCAGAATGGACTTAAAGGTTTTGTAGAAAGGCAGTCTAATATCAGGATGGATGCTCCGGCCGAAGGCAAAATGTATTAAGTTGTCCAGCTTGGGTAAATTCGGTGTGGAAATGATCATCTTCCCCTGGGGTTTAAGAACCCTGAAGGTTTCGCGCAGCAGATGATAAGGATTAAAAGGTAGGTGTTCGATGATCTCTGTAGCCAGGACCACATCAAACGATTTGTCAGGGAAGGGAAAGGTGTCGAATTCTACGTCGGCCAAGGCGGTGGGGATATGGTGAAGAGAGAGTCGAGCGATGAACTTATCGAGGCTCCGTGGGCTCTCATTCGTACCGGTTAGGGCTTCGACTTGATAGCCCATCGCCTGGGCGGCCAGTGTCAGGTGACCGGGAAAGGCCCCAATGTCCAAGAGTCGCTTTCCTCCTCCACGACCCAGTTGGTCTAAGGTGTCCACAAACCGGGCAAGGTGATAATCCAAATATTCTTTTTCCCAGGGAGGCAATGGTTTGCCCAGTTCCCCACTAACCAATGTTATGATCTCTTTTACCTTCACTACTTATTCCTAATAAAAAGTCCCAACACTCAAAAAGCAGGTTTTTCTATAAGCTTTCCGATAGGGAGCTGAATAACATTATCTGACGGCTATTCCGGCCACCGCCAGACCCAGTTCCCGGGTATCCGTAGAACCGGGAATAAGACGTGCAGGCGACCGAGATTGGTCGGTTTGAAGGACCAGTCGAATTATTCCCGGAGCAGGAATTTTTTGGGGAAATTTCACAACCAAATCAGTCCAAATCCCGGCAGTGAGATCAAAGGAGTCTTCTGCTATGGGCACAAACGAAAATCGGTCTTGGCTGTAAGAAATGCCCAAGGTTCCTGTAATACGAGTTCCCAAACGAGAATCCCCGCTAAAAACCCTTAGACGGAGATGCTGGGTGCCGCGTTTAGCGGCCAGATAGGCCTCAGCCTTCCGGCTGGTCCAGCGCACCGGCCCTTCGGCCCAATTTTCCAAGAAATACCATCCTGTCCCAAGCTGTCGCCAATCTTCCTTCCCCATAGGTAGGTTCGGTTTAAAATCAGCTTGGAGCAAATATAAAGTTTGTAAATGACTCCAACGGTCATCGTAGCCATGATGAAGTCTGCGCCAATGGATTCCTTTGTCGAAATTCTCATATCGTTCCATATGAAGGGCTTCGGAATGGGCTACTTCTAAAAGGTTCTTGAAACTGTCACAGTCTCTCCTTAAAAATCCATCCCAGCCAACCACCAAGCCCAATTCCCTCGGATCATCCAAGGAAAATTCGAAGTCATTGGCTGCCTTGTGATCCACCGGTCTCCAGGAAGGACCACAAAAACGGATAGTAAACCGTCCCTCTTGAGCTGATGTAAGAGGCAAGACGATACGGAGTTGGGTGAACATCCGGTCAGGAGACAGGCAGAAACGGGTCAGGGGCTGCCCTCCCAGGCTAATCGTCCATAAAGCCGGAGGGAGGCTTTCGGGAACCAACAAAACGCAATTGATATAATAAACTTGATAGGGCGCCCCATTTGCCGGTAGACTGATTTCAGACGTCTTCCCGGTCCAGCGGAAAGGTATGGCCAGCATTCGGGCGATGCCTTCCATGTCGGCATCTTGTTCTTCTACCGGATAAAAACCCTGAACGGGTTCTACCTCCTTCGGGTGAACAAAGGTCACCTGATCAGGACGGACGGCCTCAACCAGCAGGGTAGAACGGAGCCGGGGCCAAAATCGTTCCAGGAGCCCGGCCAGGCGAGGCCAGGAAAAAGGCGAATCCGAACAAGTAGAATAATGGATCTTTATTTCCTCAAAGCGGTACATCTCTTTGTTCTGTCCTTCCAACAAATAGGACAAGTCAGAGGCGGTATATTCTCGGACGTGCCTGGCCGAGAGAATGGTACTGAAGACTTCATCAAAACGCCTCCTGAGATCGGAGTGAATGGATCGCCCTTCAAAAAGATGGGAAAGATTTTCTAAACGAGCCAAGTTAGGGGTAGTTAAGATTATTCGCCCCCCCGGTCTGAGGACTCGAAAAATCTCCTTCAGCAACCGGAAGGGATTGTAATGGAGATGCTCGATGATTTCCGAGGCCAGGACCACATCAAAGGATTCATCCGCATAGGGGAAAGGTTCGAATTCAACATCGGCCACAACCACCGGGATTTTGTGTCGGGCAAGGCGAAGGATAATCTGGTTCAGGCTGGTTGAACTTTCGCCCCTTCCTGTAAGGCCTTCCACGTGATAACCCTGGTTATGGGCCAGGAGGGTAAGGTGCCCCGGGAAGGCCCCCACATCCAAAAGCCGCCGTTCTCGTCCCGAACCTAAAAGAGTCATGGTGTCCTGGTAGCGGACGGCATGAACTTCCAAATAGTGTTCTTCCCATGGAGGCAGCGGTCCGGAGGCATATCGGCCGATCAGGGGCTTTATATCTTTTTTATCCATCGAATTATTGTTGGACTTTCTTAATATCCGTAACTAAAACCCGATCTAACAGTAAGTCGGCCCGGCCTAAATATTTGACCCGATAACCAAGCTCACAGCGGAAAGGAACGTTAAAATCCAATCTGATCGGTTTATAATCATCAGTCCTTAGATCCTGGACCTTAACCAATCTCTTACTGAAAATCCTCTTTCCCATATCCGTAGCCACTTCTAATAAAATCACGTCCGTCTCTTTAGGAATGCGTGGAAGGTCTTTTAAGCGGATAAAAAAGCTCGCCTGGTACGAACCCGGTTTAAAGGTCCGATAGGGGCCGTAGCAAAGATAGATTGGCGGGTGAAATCCGGCTTTTCCTAATACCGCCTCCTTGCCCGAGGCCAAAAGATCGGAGACTACCGTCCCAGTCTGCCGTAGTAAATCTTCAGCTTCCACTGATCCTGGTCCGCTGATTTGATCGGAAAACTCAATGATGGCTAAGTTAAAATATAGTGGGGCCTTTCCTGAAAAAAAGATCCGAAAACCAATCTCCTTGGCTTGGGTGATCTCAAATTCCAAAGGAATGTCCTGCCAAGTCTCGGCAGTCATGAAATCTTTTCCCAAAAGGGTTTTTTGGGTAATGATATTGGAACGATTTTCAACGAGTTCCAAACGTCCGATTTCTTTCCTCGGTGAGGACTGATCGGCTTTGAGACGAAACCTGGCCCGATATTTGCCCGCGGGGAAATACCTATTTGCACCATTAATTAAATATCCGGGATGGTCCTTTCCGGGAATGGCTACAGCCACATTGCCCCGTATCCCAGGACGTGGGATGAGCCGTCCTTGATTTAACTGCCCTTCATCCATGAGCAGGTAATAACCCGAAGCAGATGGATCCAGATAGAATTTGCCGGTTTCTTGGGGCAGGTTCTGAGCATAAAAAACCGCCGAAACCGGTGAGGTGATGGTGGATCCAATTTTAAATCCCCCTCCACCCCCCTTGGTCAAAGGAGGGCTTTCCACCCCACCCTCTAAGAAAGAGGGTTGGGAAGGATTTTCATGATTCGAAGGTGCCCTCTGAAATTGAGAATTGAACTTGAAGAGGTATATATCCTGATCATGTCCAACCAAGTTTAAAAACGGGGAGGCCATCAAACGTTTCAGAACCAGTCTCGGCGGGAAGGGACTGACCTTCTCGGTATAAATCTGGGCATTATCATGAAAGGTAATCAAATCCACCTTGAGTTTCTGTAAATTCTTGATCTGTTCAGTTCTTAGTTCCCCAAAATCGAGCGGATAAAGGGGCCAAAATACCTGCTGAATATAATCTCGAACGACCACCGGGGCATATCCGTTGATCATCGGTTTCCGGGTTCTGGTAACGGTGTATTCATAGGCAGAAGACTGATGGGAGTCCCCCGGCCAAATAGGCAGCTCCAGGACCTTTCCTTCACTGGTCAAACCTTTCTCAATCTGCTCATAGATTCGATTGTTCCCGGTCATCATGGAAAGACCTAAGGGCTGGTAGGTGTGATATTCAGCCAGTATCAAAGGAATAATCAGCAGGGGTAGCCATTGCCTAAGACGGTTCCTACCATTCGCCGCCAGCCATTCCCGCATACCAGCCAAGGCCATAGCCGCCAACAAACAAAGGAAAATAAATCCCACCATAACAAACCGGCCGGGTGCTCTCGGGTAGTTGAAAAAAGGAAAATATTGGTACAAGGTTTGATAGAGGGGGAAATGGGTCAAAGTTGGGCCGAGGGTCAGGAGTATCGCCCCAAAAGCCATGACCCCGGCCAAAGCCACATGACCCGGTTTTTTCACCTTGTTTTTAAACAGGGGAATCATTCCCAAGATTGCCAGAATGATCAGTCCCCACCCTAAAAAAACGAATCGTTCGAAATTGATATCCTGCCAGGAAAAAAGATTGCTTATCTTGGGTGAAAAAAGAAGGACCTCCGTGATGGTCCGACCCTTTCCGGCCAGAGAAGGCAAGAAGACAGTCCTCCTGATATGCATCAAATAAGCCGAAGCTATTACCAACCCTGAGCCGACCCCCAATAAAATGCCCAGGATCGCATGCCAGTCGAACATCAAAAGCCGATCTCTTTGTTTTTTCCAAAGCACAAACAGGTAAGCCAAGTATAAACTGAAACAAATCAAAGGTAGAATCAGACCCAAGTGAGGGATTTCCAGCTTGTATTTTAGGGCATAAAAACTTAGCGGCAGGAAATACAAAAAGGCTTTCCCGATTCGATGACGAGCTTCAATAAAGGAAAGAGTTGTCAGTCTGGCAAACAAGGCGGAGAGATACAGCCAGATCAGCAGAAAAGATGTGGTTCCCAGAATCATAGGCTGGATCAAATCAAAATGCCAAAAGGGAAGGCCGTTCTTTGTCCCCAGTTTAATCCAAAGAAAACAGGAAAAAGAGAACCCCCCAGCGAGAACCCCCCCTAAGCCTGGCCAAAGGGATCGCTTTTCCAGATTCGACTCCAAAGGAAAAGTCCGAAACAGCAGGATACGGCTGGGCAGATAAACCCCGATGGTCAGGACCGCCAAGTAACTGGTATGGGGGTCCATCAGGGACATCAGGACTAAGCAACATCCCGCCGCCCCTCCATAAACCCAACGACCGGTATTGAATGCCTGCTCGACAAAATAGAGAAAAAGCGGCAATGAAAAAATGACATATCCGTAGAGTTGGCCCCCGGCGATATGACTAACCCTGTAAGGGACGACAGCAAAAATGAGTCCGGCCATCAAAGAGGCCCAATGATCTTTGGTCCAGATCCGGGCCAGGAGAAACATGGCTAATCCACTAAAAAGAAAAGACAAGATGATCAAGCTGTTATAAGCCCCAACAGGTCCGAGAAACAAAAGAATTATATAAAGGAGCGAAAAGGGGAAATCAGCATAAACGGTGCTCAATGGACCCTGTGGACCATTAAATTCATAAGGATTGGTGAAAAGGGCGGAATGACCGAAAAGATTGTCCGATAAAAGCCAAAACCAATAATAGGTTTGGAGGTGATCCCCGGGCATCAGAGGAACCCGCTCATACCCCGGTATGGGCTTTAAGGTATAAGGAATAGAAGAAAAATAATTTGGGGCCAAAGGCCAGGAAAAAAGGATACCCGCAATTAAACAAAGGGCAAGGAAGAGGATTATAGGTCGTTTGGCCATGTATTAACCTAACATGAACAAGGTTGAAAAAGCATTTGTTGATATAATTATCTTGTTGCCATTCAATTTTTTTGATAAAGCTATTATGAAATCAAACAGATGTCAAGCCTAGAAGGTTATAAGAAGTTTTCAATGCGTAATACCTGCTACTTTTTAATTATCCTCACCCTCGGCATTATTATAAAAATTCTGTCGATTCAAATTCTCCCTTTTGATTCCGATCAGGCCATAGTGGGATTAATGGGGAAACATATTCTGGAAGGTGAACTCCCCTGGCTCTATTATGGAGATTCCTACGGCGGGATCCTTGAGCCCATTTTGGTTTCCTGGTCTTTTCTTTTTTTTGGTATAAGCCGGGGGAGTCTGCATCTGATTCCTTTTATATTTTCAATCCTTTTTATCGTTTCCATTTTTCAGCTCGGTCGGGAGCTTTATGACCGGGAAATCGGTCTCCTCAGTATGCTCTTGGCCGCTGTTCCCTTTTTTTTCTTTGGCCTTTATTCGTCATTAGCCTATGGCGGTTATATCGAAATCCTCTGGCTAGGCAATCTTATTTTATTGATCACCCACCGACTGGCCTTTCAAAAAGAAACGATCTCTTTTATTCCCCTGTTCTTTTTGGGCCTCCTTTGGGGAATCTCTTGGTGGACCTACCCCATCAGCATTGTCTATCTCATAACCAGTTTCTGTTTTCTTCTTTATTGTAAGGTGGAATTAATCCGAAAAGGTAAGATCCTGACAGCCGCCTCCGGTTTCGTCCTGGGCAGTGTCCCCTTCTGGATCTGGAATAGCATGCATAGCTTCCCATTTTTAAAGTTTAGCCAGCCTCGAGAAAATCCGGTCTATTTTTTAAGAATCACTAATTTTTTTTACGGACTTATTGATGTATTTAACCCCACCCTGGAGGAAAAGCTTTCTCTCATGGCTTATGGTATAGCCGCTCTCTTCCTGGTATCCGTTCTTTTTTTGTTGATAGGAAAGAAATGGCATCGAAGGAAATTCCCCTCCGGTCATGGTCACATCCTGCTATTCATCTTTTTTGTGTCTTTTTGCTTTTTCTATATCGGATCACGTTTTAGTGAATATAAGCCCTTAAGATATTTCCTTCCCCTTTATTCTCTTATCCCTTTCACCCTGGCCCTTTTGGGTTGGGCCATAAAAGGGAGAAGTAAAACACTTTTTATTGGTCTGATTGTCGCCCTCTTAATATTCATGAGTTACCATCAGTCTGCCTTACTCTCCCATTTAAAACACAATTCGATCCGCTACCGGAAACAACTACAGGTGGAACATAGCTTTTTTACCTTTTTAAACCAGAAAAAAATCGCTTATGCCTATGCCCCGGAATATTGGAGTGCCGTCGAGTTAACTTTCAATGCTCAAGAAAATCCGGTGTTTAGTCTTCCTTTTAAAAATCGTTATCCCCTTTATACCTTAGTGGCCGATGGTGTTTCCAAACCAGCCTTTGTCCTGGAAGGGAAATACCGCCAAAGTTTTGAAGAAATGTTTAAGAACATTGGGGGAACTTATAAAAAAGAGTTGTTTGCTCCTTATCAAAAAATAAAGGGCTATTTGGTTTACTATGATTTTAAACCTCCAGCATTAGATAGTCTGGAGATCCTTCCTGACCGATGGAAAGGAAAAACCAATATTAACTCAGATTCTGCAAGAGAGGGTTTTGACCGCAACATATCCTCCTGGTGGACTTCATCCTCTCCGCAACAAGAAGGGGTGTTTTATCAAATCAACTTGGGCAAAGTTTACAAAATAAATCGTATTGTCTTGCTGCACGGCATGGGGAGGGAATGGGATTTCCCTGTCCAATATCGAATAGAACTGTCCAGTAACGAGAGGGATTGGAAGGAAATTGCTTCAGCCAAAAATAATTGGGCCTATCTATTTTGGTCCGGAGGGCGGCCCTTCTGGAAATTAAGGAATGGACGGAAGGAAAACAATTTTAACCCCCATAATGCCCAATTCATAAGAATCACACTAACCGGTCCGACCCCCCAGGACTGGTCCATTGGGGAACTATTTGTGTATCAAGCGGCCAAGCAGGTTAAATCAAATCCCGTTTCCGCAGAAGAAATCATCTCTTTTTTGTCCAAGGAAAAGATAGAATACGTTTACGCCGATATTGGTCTGTCGGCGGAAATTACCTGCCTCACCCAGGGAAAGATCAAATGCCTTCAGGAAGATTATGATATAACTCAGGGAGCCGACTATTCCATGTGGGGGTACAATGGGGCCTTCCCCTATTTTAATAAGTTAAAAAAACAAGTGGATTTCTCTCTGTCACCGGCCTTTGCCATTGCCAAAGAAAACACCCCTTCCTTTATCCGGACCATGGACCGGTTGGGGATGACTTATTCAGTCAAAGACTTTGGGGATCAGATCGTTTATTATGATTTTAGAATTTCAAGGCCGGTCAAAGAGATCAAAGGCGGTGGAGATTTAGGATCTTTTATTTGGACTGGCACCCATTTATTACGGTGGAAGTAATCAAGTTCATTTGTTTCCTATCCTCCTAACTAATCTTGGGCCTAATTACTTTTAGGGTTTTCTCTTTCCAGGAACTTGGCTAATTTTTCCTTTTCTGCATCAAAACCGGGGACTCTCAGGCATTCTTCATAAATTGCCCGAACTTCAGGAAAATGGAATGTACTGATGTGCCTAAACTTTCGATTTATTTTATGAGATTACATAAAAGAAGCTTCTGTATAAATAAACAAGGCAGTGGAGATGATGAAAACAGCGCAAATGAAATCCACTTGACTGATGGGGGATATCAGGTATATGCCGATCCTATGTTCTTTCCGAAGAGAAAAATCAGTAAAGAAGGTTACCCCCCGACAATGTTTTGCCTTAATTAACTCCGTCTTTTCCTAATTTTTTTCTGTTAAGATTAAAGATTCCGGGGGATTTTGATCGGCGCAGACCTGCTTCTTTGGTCCGTATTGATGGAGCCTATTCCCCAAGAGAGCCGAGCAGAATGCAATTTTCTCCAATAACTTAGAAAATCTTTCAGCTTATGTTAATACACTAATCCCTATGGCCTTGTTGGAGATTTTTTCCGGACAGAGAAAAAATGGAAAGGATCAGTGTCCTTATCGAGGATGGTTAGTTGGAATTTTGGAAACGTTGACTGATGAGCCAGTGTCGGCAATTAAGATTTCCGCTTTGGATAGACGCTGTGTTCGACGCTGGTAACTGATTAAATTCAACAGGTCCTGCAGGATGGTGTTTTCGCGCTCATTTTTCTGCACCTCCGGATTAAGGGAGAGGTCGCGCATGGCTACTTCCAAGGCTTCGATCGATGTACCTGAGGGAATGGTCAACAAATAACGGGTCCGTGCAATTTCGATTATTTTTAAGCCGGAGATTTTTCTCAATACTTTGCTTGGGCCAACGACAATCAGGGACTTCCCCGGAGCCATTTCGACCAGTTCCACCGGCTTGAAGCGTTCTTTGCCGGCACCCACCACAGCCTCCGTGACCTTGAC
>JBEKPQ010000119.1:0-11648 GCA_049520575.1 Thermodesulfobacteriota bacterium
AACTTTCGCGCCGGATCTGCCGATTTCGTTTGCTATGGCATCAATCTGGTCAGTTATGTCAATAATCGCGACCTCCGCACCCGCTTCGTGTAATCCTTCTACCATCCCTCTACCTAACCCGCCAGCACCTCCGGTCACTATTGCCTTCTTTCCAGTCAAGTCAAACATATTCATAACAAGCTATCCTCTTATCTAATTAATTATGCACGGCTATACATGAACTTTCATCCATCTAACTACCTTACGCTGCAGATGGATGCAAATATTATCGCGATTTTGAAGCCATATCTAAGGCGTAAAGAGCGGCCCCCATGGCTCCGACGAGTTGTGGGTCACTGACTATGGTAATTTTTTTCCCAATTTCTTGTTCGAGAGCGGAAACAACGCCTTTGTTCAAGGCCACGCCGCCTGTCATAATAATATCCGGGACTAGTCCCATTCGGCTGCCAAGTCCAGCCACCCGTTTCGCGACGGCTTTATGGACGCCCCGGGCCACGTTTTCCCTTTTAGCCCCTGCGGCAAGTTGAGAGATCACCTCGGATTCTGCAAAAACGGTGCATGTATTGCTGATGATGATTTCTTCCGTCGCATTTTTCGAGAGGCTGGAAAGCCCTTCGATGCCGCAGTCAAGGATTCTGGCCATAACCTCAAGAAATCTCCCCGTTCCTGCAGCGCACTTATCATTCATCACGAAATTTTCCACTCTGCCGTTTTCGTCCAACCGGATAACTTTTGCATCCTGTCCGCCGATATCGATAACCGTTCTGGCATTCGGCATCAAATGGATCGCTCCTTTGGCATGACAACTGATTTCCGTAATCTGTTTATCTGCCTTGTCATAGGCTATTCTTCCATAACCCGTTACGACGGATGCTTTCACCTGCTCGCGGCTAATCCCGGCTTCTTGGAGGACTGCCGAAACAGCTTTCTCAGGCCCCTGTGTTCCAGCTCCCGTATTTATCACCGCCTTGCCCAGTATTTTCTTCTGTTCATTTAGAATAACTGCTTTTGACGAAGATGACCCGATATCGATTCCCAAGAACACTTTTTCCTCTTCCAACGGATAGCGCATAGGGCTGCCGTTTTTTATTTGATCATTTCCGCAAAACTTTGAATTCTGTTTCTGATTTGTTCCGCCGAATCCATCTTTTGTTCGATTTCCAAATACAAAACGGGAATTCCGGCAGCTTCAAGTTCTTTTTTGTATATCGGATAATCAAACTCTTCGGGATTACAAAACTTCATCATCGAAACAACAACGCCGTCGGCTTTATTTACTTTGACCAAATCAACCAGCATTTGTCCGTGCAATTTGTTTTCATCGTACAAGAGCGAACAGCCGTCATGATCCGCAATCCTGTATGCCAGTTTATCGAGAGCCTTTCCTTCGCTGCGGACGCAGGTTCTGAACTGTCTTGATTCATGAGCCAGATCGTCGGCAACAATAACCATCTGGTTTTGGACGAAAGCATCAAGTAACGCATCCGTTTCTGCGAGAATTCCCGTAACGACCACTTTTATGCCATCAAATTTTTCTTCGGGAAGCTTCTTCAATTCTGCCATCAATTCTTTAACTTTGGCGGTATAGAGCCTTTTGTCCATAAAATAGGTGGCCTTGATAATTAAATGGCGTGATTTTGCATTTAATGTTTGGGAATATTTGCTGACGATTGCCGTAAAATGCTGCATGGTTTTTCGATAATCTTCATAAAGCGCGATGCTGTCCTCAAGGTCCTTTTCGGTAACAGACCGTCCGGCTATAGTTTCAAGTTCTTTTTGTACCCTCTCATATTCATTGATGAGATAGGCTATCCCGGCGGCAATTTTTCTGTGTTGCGGGTAAACCATGGGGATCAAATATGTTTGGGGAACAGCAACCTGCCAGTTATCACAGATACACTTCAGGGTGTCGCAATAAGTGGGGATAACGACGGCAGACAAAAAGTCATACATCCCTTTCATGCCTTGCTCTAAATTGATGCGCATGATGGAACAACAAAAGCTTTGTAAATACTTGTCGGCCAGTTTAATGTCCGTCTGCCCGCCCCAAAGGCCAACAGGTAGCATGCCTGCCGCATAGATGATTTCATCAGGCGTATAATAAGGAAAACAGCCGACGGCCTTTTTCCCGGTTTCCTTCATGGACGCTTTCACGGCTTGCGCCGGATGATTTGCTGTTTCTTCTAATGCGGATATGATTTCCTGTAAACGGCTCATTGTTCACTCGGCCTTTCATTTTTTCTTTGTTCCATTATTTCCATAAGAGCCTGGATTCTTATCTCATATTGAGCAAGGGAGAAAGCCCGCGGATCGGTCTGATCCCCGTCAAACATGACGGACGCCACGCCGGTCTGCTCCTGGACTTGACGCTGCACTTCGTATTGTCTGAAATCCATCAACTTGCAGCTTCTGTTGGAATGATAAATAATGCCGTCTAAAGAGAAATCTTTCAGGATCTGTACAATTTTATTGATCCCATAATCCAGGTTCCGGTTCACGTAATTGGAGGTGTAAGCTCTTGCCATGGCATCCAAATCATCACTGTCATAAACGATAGTCCAGGAGTCGGGATAAGTCGATGTGACCATGTTGATCCCATTTTTCTTTAATATCCTTGAGGTATCAGCCAGATGCGGCCAGCAGGCGATCCCATCCCACATGATTCGGTATTTTTCCTTTTGATCTTTCCAGGGCCCTTCGCCACGGTCGATTTTCTCCTGCAGTTCTTCCGCCCAGAGCTTGAAGAGGTCCAGTCCTTCCTGTTTTCCTCTCATGCACACGATGACCGCCATGTAATTGAATAAATCGAATCCGTTGAAAGGAGAAGGTTGTGCTGCTGCCAGAGCCGTCGCCTTTTTCCACCACCGCGCTGTCTGGGCAGAAATTTTCATAACTTCTTGGAAGTGCTCGCGGTCGAATTTTTTGCCGGTTATCCCTTCTAATTGAAGGATCGCATACTCGAATTGTCCGCGGATATATTTGACGCTGTAGTCCGGGACCTCGTCCGTATGATTAAAAGGCATATCAATTAGAATCATGGGGATATGCATTTCCCGGGCAAGGTTTTCATACCACTTGATCACAGTATTACAGATGTTGTTGCAGCAAAATATAAAATCCGGCATGGGAATATTTCCTGCCACACTTTTTTTCAGATTCATGTAGCCGATATTGACTCTTGCGTAAGAGCATAAATCCATTGAATAACCGTTATTCTCTGCATTGTCGAGAAACGCCTGGGCATCCTTTCTAGCTCCGATGACCGCGGCATGGTTTTCCGGATAAACAACCTTGATGTTCATGGTTTCCAGAAGCTCCTGGGGGGCAATGGAGGTCGACCAGGCGACAAGTTCGCCCGCTGTCTTGGCTTCAAAAGCCTCCTCGTAATGGCGGGAAAGAAGCTCTCCCAATATTTGTTTTGAAGAAATAGTCTTGTCCATAATGACCTCGCTCCTTTTAACTTAACAATTCAAGTATTTGGGCCGAAGATGGAGACTGCAGATGGAAGTGTTATAAAAGCCTTCAATTCAACCATCTACAGCCTCCATGGAGGGGTAAGGAAATTGACAACCGCTGATCTTATGAGATGGCCGGTTGCCGCTTATGTGCCGATGTGTCTGCTGTTTTTCCATATTTCCATTTTTTCGGTTTCCCCAACCAATACATCACGAAAGTCCGGATGGGCAATATTGATGAGGGCCTCGGCACGCAACCAGTTGAATTTTCTTTTCAGGCAGGCGATGCAACTCTCCCCAGTGTGTGCGGGAGTGAGTCTCAACTGACGCTACTGCTGAAACACCATCCTCCTTGCAGCAGATTAGCCATTTACTCCTTTTTCAGGAATATCCCGTCCGGATCGCACTCATCTCTGAGAATTCGAATGGATTCCGGATCGGGATGCTCTGTCTCATGAACATCTTTGGCTACCTTAAGATCAAAACCCGTGTTCTCTTTGATCTGCTCAACAGTCACACCCGGGTGGTAAGATGCCAGATACATTTCCCTGGTTTCGGAATCAAAACGCATGATTCCCATTGTAGAAATTACAACGCTGGGACCTCCCCCGATAAAGCCGTATGTCTCCCTTTCCTTGCCCCCATTAAAGAATCCAGGTGTAGTGATAAAATCAACCTTTTCCGGGAAGCGCTGCTTTTGATGAGACATCATGACAATCGTGCGCTTGCAGCTCGCCCCGATGTCATTTGATCCACCACTGCCGGGAAACCGTACTTTGGGCGCACGATAATCGCCAATGACTTGAGTATTGAGATTTCCATGTTTATCTATCTGCGCTCCACCGAGAAAACCGACATCAACGTCGCCCGCATGCACATAGCCCAGCCCTTCCAGCAGGCTGGCCGTCTGGGCGCTGCCGGGTGCGAGAACGGAATCTACAACCGACGATGGTGTACGAACCGGTTTGCAGTCATATGCACCGGATTCGTAAAGAGTAATGATGTTGGGTGCAGTGGTCTTTTGTGCCAGAAAAGCAGCAAGGAGAGGCAGACCGGTTCCGATAATGACTATTTCACCGTCTTTAATTTCTCTGGCAGCAGCCACGGCCATCATTTCCTGTAGTGTAAAGTCTGTATATTTATTTGTCATGGTCAAAGCCTCCTTTAGAAACCGTAATTCACGGATGATGAGCTGAAGTCGCGCGCTTTCAGATTTAAAAATCTCTGCATGCCGAATTTATTAATGTATTTTTGGAGATACTCCGCCCGATCAGAAACACTATAAACCCATTCGTCCATGAACTTCTGCCAACCTTCGACTGTTTTAGCCATTTTTATGTAGTCGCTCATGAATGGCCGATCCACATCGTAGCATCCCTGGCAATTCTTGGGATGGGCACCGAACAGCGACTCAACCACGGCAACAACCTTATAGCCCGGCAGGATTGTTCTATTGGGGTCTCTCCCGATGATCTCGCGGGAAACGATTTCCTCACAGGAAACGATGACTTTCTTGCATGCCCTCACGCTCCAGGGTGCATCCCCCGAAATGCCCCACATCTGGCAATTTCCCTCCTCGTCAGCGCGTTGAACATGGAAATAGCCAATTTCCGGCTGCAGAGCCGGCACTAATACATGTTCAAAACCGGAGCCAAAAGGATCCTTCATGAGTTTGGCCTTGTTCTCACCCTTCCAGGCGGAATATTTGAGCAAATCGGAACCCTTCATGGAATTGACGGGAACATAAGGAATTCCCAGAGAACCTGCCATAAAGCGAGCCATCATTGTAAAATTCGTATAATCTTCAATCTCGACTTTATGGGGTATCGAGCTCTCTATTGCCCTCCGATAACAATGACATGGCCCGAATACCTCCACGCCAATATAGGAAGACTCAATCCGGTCCACACATCCTGCCCCGATCAACTGATCTACATGCTCGTTAGAACTTGCTGTGCAGATCGTCAGACCTTTTTTCTCTTGTCTGATTATTTCATGGGTAAGGACATGGGATATAGAATGGAAGAAGCCGCCAACCATTACAGTTGAGCCGTCTTTGATGAATTTCGCTACGGCATCCTTAGCTGTCATAACCTTTGACACTTTCATGGATTACCTACCTCTCATTCTCGTTTGTTCATTTATTGTCAACGGCATCGGTTTATGAATATTCTCAGAGCAGCCATCCGCAATTTCGTCACCGGATATCACTGATTAATAATGCAATTTCATTCTATCTAACAGCCCAGATATCCGCCATCAACCGGAATTATAGCGCCATTGACATAATTAGAGGCGTCAGACGCAAGAAAGATAACCAGACCTTTCATATCCGCAGGTGTTGACGATTTGTGTAGTACAGGAAGGCATCCTCAATCCTTTCCATTGATCCAGTCCCGATTTCGTTGTCCCCTATGAAAACGATACTTGGATTCCGATCATTTACGAGATCAGAAAAAAAGGTATTGAAGTGAAAGCAGCATAATCCTCGAAGCCTGACCGAATAATTCCAAAAACTCGGTCGCAGCGCAACAATCCATTACCCAGCACCCTTTAAATTGGCTTACGCAATCGAGAAATAAACCCGCTTGATTTCATCGTTGTTCATCAGGTCCTGGCTTTCCCCTTCCAGACCAACTTTGCCGTGCTCCAGTACGTAAACCCGCTCCACTAAGGGAAGGGTCAATGTGGCATCCTGCTCGACAATTAGAACCGTCAGACCACTCTTCCAGATAGCTTTGATCCCATCGACGAGAGTGTTTTTCATCATTGGAGAGAGGCCTATGGAAGGCTCGTCGAGCATGAGAATACGAGGGCGACTCATCAGAGAGCGGCCGATGGCCAACATCTGTTGTTCCCCCCCGCTGAGGGTGCCGGCCAACTGATTTTTCCTTTCCTCCAGAACAGGAAAGAGACTGTTGATATATTTCAAGTCTTCTCGAATTTTTTCTTTGTCCCGACGCAAGAAGGCACCCATCTCCAGATTTTCGGCGACCGTGAAATCCATGAAAAGCTGCCTGCGCTCCGGACAATGGATAATTCCTTTACGGACGATCTCATGGGGTGGAATATTGTCAATACGTGCCCCTTCGAATAAAATCTCCCCCTCGGACCGGATCATACCCGATATAGCCCGCAGAAGGGTTGACTTACCGGCCCCATTCGGCCCCACCACTCCTACCATCTCTTTCTCTGCCAGTTTCAGTGACAACCCATTGACGGCAATGGCCTTCCCATAAAGAACACGAATCGATTTAACCTCCAGAAAGCACACGTTACTCACTCCTTCCCCCCAGGTAGGCATTGCAGACTTGGGGATCGCACATAATATCTTTTGGGTTTCCCTCGCCGATTTTCTCCCCGAAACAGATGCACACCACCCGCTCAACCAGCTTCAGCAGATCCTTCAAGCGGTGCTCGATGATCACCATGGCCTGGCCCTTATTGTGCATATGCCGAATGGCCGCGGAAAGGACCTCTACATTTTCATTGTCGAGTCCTGAAAAGGGTTCATCGAGAAGGAGGATGTCTGGCTGGGTAGCCATGGCCCGGGCAATATCCAGCAGGCGCAGTTCACCAAAGGCCATATTCTTGACTTTCTCGTTAAAACGGTCTCCTAGCCCCATCTCTTCCAGGTAGCCCATGGCCGTTTCCCAGGGCTTCTCCCCCACTCGAACTTTATGCTTCTTAGCACGGTGGGAAAAACAGGATATCATTACATTTTCTATGGCGGTCATTTCTTTGAACAGGTCCACCAATTGGAATGTACGGGCAATGCCCTTGCCGACGACCTGATACGGTTTCAGGTAAGTAATATTTTCTTTTTTGAACAATATTTCCCCTGAATCGGAAGGAATGAATCCTGTAATCATGTTAAAAAGGGTTGTTTTTCCGGCCCCGTTGGGACCGATAATTCCGACGAGATCCCTCGAACCAACTTGCAGATCGAAGTGAGAGATAGCCTGAAGGCCTCCGAAGGCCTTCGATATATCCCGAATCTCTAAAATAGGCTCCATACTGGTTTCCTCTATATTTTTCATTTCGCTCGCTCCTGACCGCCGACTCGCCGAAGAACCTGGGAAATTATTTCAAAGAGTCCTTTAGGGGCAAATAAAATAACTACTATCACGGCGCTGCTGTAAATGAGCAGGCGCATCTCTCCCAGGAAGCGTAGTGATTCATTTACCAATGTCAACAGGAAGGCCCCGATGACCGGACCGATGATCGTACCCATCCCTCCCACTACAGCCATCATGAGAATCAGCCCAGAAAGAGAATCATGAGCCATTTCCGGACCAACATGCATCTGCACGTGGGCATACATAGTTCCAGCCATTCCGGCGATAGCAGCGCTGATGACAAAGCCCACTATCTTGTAATAGGTGGTATTTATTCCCGACCCTTCACTGGCCATTTCGTTCTCTCCGATGGAACGCAGGATCAGCCCAAAGGATGATTTTGCAATCAGATAGAGAACAAAGATGACTATCATCATGAAAATGGCAGAGAAGTAAAAATTCCCCAAGGGAGAATTCGTGAGGGCCTGGACTCCTGAAATCCCTTCCTCTCCACCCAGCGTCCTGGAGCTGACCATGAACACCTTATAAAGAAGAGCTCCGAAGCAAAAAGTCACGGAAGCAAAATAGGGCCCTTTCAATCTCAGGGTCAAAACACCGATAATAAAACCGGCCGCGCCAGCGACAATCCCTCCGATGGGCATAGTCAGCCAAGGTTGCAAACCAAAGTTTATGTTCAGTACCGCCCCAAGGTAACCCGCACCAGCGAGGAAAAAGGCGTGTCCGAAATTAATATTTCCGGTAAAACCGGAAAGGATATCCCAGCTACAAGCCAGGATGACATAATAGTGACACAAGAACAGGATCTCCAAATAATATAAGTCCTTTATCACCAGGGGAGCCAGCATAACCAGCACCCCGAAAACGGCCAGCGCTGCGAGCCTTTTGTAGAGTGATTTCAGACCAAATAACTTATCGTATTGATTCAATTGTTGCATTTGACCATTTTCTCCTTTTTAAAAATCACCGAGTTCTCTTTCGTCATCGAATCATCGGATTTTTAAACCCGTGATATTGCCTTTCCTGACAGCCCAGTAGGCCTCACGGCAAGCACGATGATGATGGCGACAAGGTACACCATATCCGAATAATTCGCGGAGATGAGCATGCTCACCGCCGTTTCAGAATATCCCAAAAGCAGGCTGGCGATGATCGCCCCTCCTAAACTTCCCAGCCCCCCGATGATGACGATGGCAAAGGCCTTGAACAAAGGGAACGCCCACATGGTGGGAACAGCTTCCAGAATCGGGGCAATGAAAACCCCAGCCATAGCGGCTAGCCCGGCCGAAATCCCCATGGTCATCAGATAGACCCTCTCATATTGAACCCCAACAAGGAGGGCCGCATCCTTGTTCTGGGACACTGCGGAGATAGATTTCCCCGTCCTAGTCTTTTTGATGAAGAGCCACAAGAGAATAACCAAGGCCGCACTCACAAAAAAGGTAAGCAGCTTCTGGTAGGAAACGTTGACTCCTCCCATAATAAGCTCTCCCTTTAAAAAAACCTCGACTGATTTTCCGTAGGGTCCATAAATCCCGTACATGCATTCCTGAAAGAAAGAGGCAAGAGCCAATGTCAGGATAAGAACGTAAGCATGGCGTTCCCTCATGGGGCGAATTGCAAAACGATCTATGATCATGCCGATTATGGCAACGATAAGCACCGCCAGCACGGCCGACAAAACCACATTGAGACCAAGAATGCTCATAAAAGTATAAGCCAGGTACGCTCCCAGCATAAAGAAGGCGCCATGGGAGAGATTAATGATTCCAGCCACGCCGAAAATCAACGTAAAGCCTACGGCAATCAGGCTGTAAACCGCTCCCCATATGGTTCCCAGAATAAGAATACTAAAAATTGTAGTCATTGAATTTCTCCACCCAAAAATGTAATCATAGAATTTCTCTTTCTCTATCCCGATCCGATCGCATTCCTAGTACATAATTCTACCTGCGAGACCGGAATTACGAACTTACAACGGTAGTAGCCATTAGGGATAAATCAATCAGGGAGGATTCAACGCCTTGGGGCAACACCCCAAGGCGTTGAATCCTCTTTACAGTTTTAATTATTTAAGCAAGAAGCTTCATTTTTTGTACCAAGAAGGTACCATATAATCCCCTGTCTTGAATTTTTCGGGGTAGAAAACAACCTTTTTGCCACCTTCACGCCACTGGGCAAAAGCCATCACATACCTTCCTTCCGCGAGATCATGGCTCTGTTTGTCAAACCGAGTCTGCGCATGGAGAACACCTTTGAAGCTCATAGTTTCCAAACCGTTGATGATATCATCGGACTTAACCGATTTCTTCGCTTTAATAACTTCGGCAAGGAAGTTGACCGCATCATAAGAGTATCCACTTGTATATACCGGATTGGTTCCGAATCTTTTCAAATAAGTGTTCCAGAAGGGAAGGGTACGATCCGTAATTTTAGCAGGAGCGATATGGTTGTAGGTTATCTCGTACAGACACTGTCCACCGGTCATATCCCAGAATTTGTGATCCATACTGGCCACATCGCAACCACCCATAGGAGCGGGCTTGTTGTCCTGCCAGGCCTTCACCAGAGGAACACTGGCTCCATGACTGAGGAACTGGACAATCCACTCGACTCCCTGTGTTTTCATCTTAGAAAATATAGGTGAGAAGTCTTTAATATCTACGTCAAATCGTTCAAAGAAAACTACGTCCATGCCGGCGGCTTCCAGATCTTTTTTCAAGCCAAAGGTAGAATCCGTCCACTTGGCATTTTCAGCCAGGATAGCAACTTTCTTGACCCCTAACTTAGGTTTAACGAAGTCCTTCATGAACGCAGCAACACCATCCGCCTGCCGATCTGCATTGATCATGTGGCGGAAAAAATATTTATTTTTTGCATAATCTTTTTTCACGTTATCGGTCAGTTCTACCGAAGCAACTCCAGTACCAATAAAAACGGTCTGATAACCGGAGAGGTACGGTTGGATGGCTAAGGCAACGCCGCTGCTGTATTCCCCAACCAGCACATCAACTTTATCTTGCAAAACCAGTTTCTTCGCGGCGGTAACGCCCTTTTCCGGCTTTCCTTCAGTATCGCCATAAAAGAGTTCGATCTTTTTCCCATAAATACCACCGGCTGCATTAATTTCATCGGCTGCCATTTTACAGGCATTAATGATTCCCTGACCGGGGGACAGCTGCACTGGGGTTAACACTCCTATGCGAATAGTATCAATTGAATTAAAATCCCGGTTGGCCGCTCCTGCTGGCATCGTAGCCAACAAAAGAACTAAACATACACTACACACTACCCAGATATCTTTTTTTTCCATCATTTTTCCTCCTGTTTTCGATAATTAAATTTGGTTTCCCATTTTCGTGTTTATCCATTTTTACATAAGTTTTTACGATTTTATCTATCTAACAGCCGAGATATCCGCCATCAATCGGAATTATAGCACCATTTACATAATTGGAGGCCTCAGACGCAAGAAAGATAATCAGACCTTTCATGTCCGCTGGTGTCCCCCATCGACCAGCAGGGATTCGTGACAATATTTTACTATTTCTTTCTTGATCTGCCATAATTGCGGTATTTAGGGGGGTATCCATATACCCTGGAGCTATTGCGTTGACATTTATCCCAAGAGACGCCCATTCATTCGAAAATGCTTTTGTTAGCTGCGCCACACCACCCTTGCTCGCGGCATAAGCGGGAACGGTGGGAACGGTGTAGCCGCCAAAAAAACTGAGCATTGAAGCAATATTAATAATCTTCCCTTTATTCTTATCCAACATAATCCTGCCGGCCATCTGACATAACAAAAATGTAGCCGTCAAATTAAGCTCAATTACATCGTCCCAATCCTTTGGAGTAAAATCTATACAGGGATTTCGCCGCTGAATACCCGCGCAATTCACCAGTATATCTAAAGTGTCGCTTAGCTTGGCTACCGCTGCATAAAACGCCTGCTTCAATTGTTCTCTATCCCCCAAATTACCTTTTATGCCAACAACTTTCGCGCCGGATCTGCCGATTTCGTTTGCTATGGCATCAATCTGGTCAGTTATGTCAATAATCGCGACCTCCGCACCCGCTTCGTGTAATCCTTCTACCATCCCTCTACCTAACCCGC
>JBEKPQ010000120.1:0-11045 GCA_049520575.1 Thermodesulfobacteriota bacterium
CCAACTGCACTGCATCTCGTTTGAACTCACGGCTAAAATAACGATGTCTTTCCCCCATAGGCACCTCCTTCCTAATAATACAAATTCTTAGAGGTGTCCATTATTTCGAGGAAAGGTCAAACCGTAATCAACGAAAATGAGTTAAATTTCATTGACTTTTTGTCAATAGAAAGGTACGAGTTTGATAGTAAAATGATTTAGTTTTCTTATTGGCAACTTTTTACCAAGGGAGTGTTGATAGAAGAATAATAAACCCCATTTTCTCAAATAGAGAGATGGGGTTTTTTTATTGTTTTGGTTGACCTTGTTTTCAACAGAATCAAATGAATCTTTATAGAACTGGCTAAGGCTCTGTAATATCTGGAGTGCACCGGTAATCTTAAACCGGCTGGATATAGCGCTCATTTCACTTTTGTTAAAAGTTCTTAACAAATCTTAAATCGGCTCCTGATAAAGAGGCTGGTAAAAGGTTCCTTAAGCATTATGTTTGGCGTAATACAAATTATAGTCATCTATACCTTCATTATGGGCTCCCTGTACCTTCTGATATCCCTGGGTTTTTCTGTCGTTTGCGGGGTGCTGAGGATCTTTCATCTGGGCTACGGTCTAATCTTCGTGGTAGCTGTTTATGCAACCTGGATGCTCATGAAAGAATTTGGGCTGGGGTTGATTCCTGCCATCGCGGGTATGTTTGTCATTCAGTGCCTGTTTTCCCTGGGGGTTATTTACTTCCCTATTGTCAGGAAGTATAGCGAGAGAGAGGAAATTCTTTTAACTGCGCTTTTGCTCGTGGCGATGCTGGTCGAAGAGGCGGCCAATTACAAATACCCGGTGTTGGCAGGTGTGTACATACCGACTACCATAATCCCGGGGGCTTTGAAAATCGGCGCGACCACCATTTCACATCAAATGCTCATTGCGGCCGGCATAGCCATACTGGTCACCGTTCTCTTCGTCATTTACCTTTTGAAATCAAGGTGGGGGATGGTGATGCGGGCCATGAGCCAGGACATCAACGCGGCCCAGCTGATGGGCGCCGATGTAGGTAAAACATATGCCTTCGCCATGATCCTTTCCATTATTCCACCAACACTGGCCATCCTCGTGATGGCTCCGTTTTGGAGCACAGACCCCCAAATGGGCTGGCCGTTACTGGAGATCGCTATCCTGGTATCCGTTCTGGGGGGGTTGGGCAATATCAAGGGCACTCTTCTGGCTTCCTATATCGTCGGTTTTATCGTTGCTATCGTCGGCAACCTGATCGATCCGCGGCTCACGACTTTGGCCATGTTGCTGGTCGTCGTGATCGCTTTGATCTTTAAACCTGAAGGAATCGCCCGGAGCGAATCTCTATGGTAAAAATAAAATTAGAACAGAAGAGGGGGCGCCTCGAACTTCACCTCGGTGAATTGAAACTTGAGTGCACGATTGAGCCCCGGCGCTGGAGGAATCCATTGCTGGCCGTCGCGGTATTGCTCCTGTTGCCCCCGTTATTCTACCACCGGCCCGATATTCTGACTTTACTTACCACGGCGAACATTTACGCATGTGTGGCCATTCCGGTAGCCTGGCAGATGATAGGCATCGGGCGCATGAACTTCGGGCCGCAGATTTTCATCGGCGTTGGAGGATTTACGGCCGCATTGCTCAGCATTCACTGGGGCCTGGGACCGTTACAATCTTTACCCTTCGTCATCCTCGTAGGCCTGATATCCGGTTTAATACTCAGTCCGCTGACTATCGTTGCCAAGGGATTGTATTTCTCGATCATAACCCTGGTCTTGCCCCTGGTCTTTATGCAGTTAACCTATGTCTACTCCAATATTTTTGGAGGGGAATATGGCCTAAGCGGGGTTCAGCAACTGGTATCCCTGGGGTTGATGAAGTTGAATTTTCTGGTCACCTTCTACCTTTCTCTGCTGATGATGCTTGTCTTCATGTTCGCCGTAAACGGTATTCTGAAGTCAAGGATGGGCCTTTTTGCGGCGGCCATTAATGATGATGAAGACGTAGCCAATGCCCTGGGACTGAACGTCAGCTGGTGGAAGATGATCTGTTTTACGATTACCTCCATGATGGTTGCGCTTACCGGTTGGTTCATGGCCTACAACGTTGGAGGATTCTCCGGCGAGACCTACCTGCCGCTCTCGTTCATGTTGAAGATCCTACTCATCGTCATGATCGGGGGACGTGGAGAAATATACGGTACCCTGATCGGTGCTTATTTCGTTTCTTTCCTGGAAACCGGTTTAATGACGGCCTTTGGTACGATCAGCCACTTCCTGTTTCCGCTCGTATTGTTGATCCTGCTCTTGACGCTTCGGGAAGGTCTTTATGGTCTTTATAGCAAACATAAATACAGAGACTATTACCCGACGGTACGGGTGCGCAAGCGCTGACGACCAGCAGGGGAGGTAAGTAAAGAATGACCGGGATGCCTGCCAAGGAGTTGCCCAAATGCTGTTAGATGTGCAGAATATCACCAAGCGCTTTGGGGGCCTGATTGCGGTTTCCAACCTGAGCTTTTCTGTCGAGAAAGGGGAAATCCTGGGGTTAATAGGCCCCAATGGTGCCGGGAAGACTACTTTTATGAACATTTTGAGCGGGACCCTCCCTACCGATTCCGGAAAGATTGAATTTGATGGCCATGATATTACCAACAAAGCGCCACATGAGATCTGCCGGTTGGGGATCAGCAGGACGTATCAGATTCCTCGACCCTTTCCGGACTTGACCGCCCTGGCCAACGTTGCGGTTGGCGTGATGTGCGGCAAGCCGAGACCCCATATGGGTTTTGGCGACGCTTTGCTGGATGCGTCGCACTGTCTTGAATTCGTCGGGTTATTCGGGAAAAGGAATATACTGGCACGTGATATGACCCTTTACGAATTGAGGGTTCTGGAGCTGTCCAGAGCGATAGGCACCACGCCGAAACTGATACTGATTGATGAGGTCATGGCCGGGTTGAACCCGGCTGAGTCGCGTCGGGCCATAAAATTGATCCGTCGGGTGATGGAAGAGTACCACGTAACCCTGATCTGGATTGAACATGTGATGAAGATCATTATGGAAGCGACCGACAGAGTGGTGGTCCTCCACCACGGCGAAAAGCTTGTCTCCGGGAGTCCCCGGGAGGTATCTAATGACCCCAAGGTGATAGAATCCTATTTAGGGAAGAAATATGATTAGGATAGAAAACCTTACCGTCTCCCATGGGATTGTGCAGGTCCTGCATGAAGTGAGCCTCAACGTTAAAACCGGTGAATGCGTGGCCTTACTCGGCTCGAATGGTGCCGGGAAGACCACAATGCTCAATACCGTTTCGGGACTGCTCCAACCTTCTTCCGGAATTATCTTTTTCCATAATAAGCCTGTTACCGGATTACCCCCGAGCCGGAGAGTGGAGTTGGGCATCATTCAGATTCCGGAAGGAGGCAAGCTGTTTCCTTATATGACCGTTACAGAGAACCTCTTGATCGGAGCTTCCGGCAGAAGAGAAGCCTGGAAAACAAAGAAATTTTCTTTGAAGCGCGTTCATGAGCTCTTCCCCATATTAAAGGAGAGAGGCAGCCTCCAAGCCCGTTTGTTGAGCGGGGGAGAACGGCAAATTCTAGCTTTGGGGCGGGCTTTGATGTCAAAACCCAATCTAATGATGCTGGACGAGCCCTCCACAGGACTTGCCCCGAAAACCGTGTTGGACCTGTATGCCACCTTGAAAACCCTCCATGATGGAGGCGGAACCATATTGCTCGCAGAGCAGAATGTGCAGCAGGCCCTGGGAATAGCTACCAGGGGATATGTTCTTGAAAATGGCCACATCGTGATTGAGGGCACAAGTTCAGAACTTTTGGCCAGCGACCACGTCAAAAGGGCCTACATAGGCCTGTAAGGGAGATCAGAATGAAGGAAAGCGGTTCAGAAGAATATTTTTCATTTCTTGACGGGATTTTTGACCCCTCTAAAGTGACAGAGAAATCGGAAGCGCTGAAAGGGATCAGAGTCCTCGACCTCTCCCGGGTCATCTTTGGGCCGGTGGTTACCAAGTGGTTTGGTTTTTTCGGGGCTGAAGTCATAAAGATTGAAGAACCGGAGGAAGGGGATGATTGGAGAACGGGAACCTACTGGGCCAAATATTGGAAAGACTCCTGTCCCTATTTTCAATCGCTGAACCCAAACAAGTATTTCGTGGGTATGGATTTGAAAAAACCCCGGGCCAAGGAATTGGTTCTCGAACTGGCCAAAAAATCCGATGTCGTGGTTGAGAATTTCAGGGCCGGACTTGCGGAGGCCTGGGGACTTGGCTACAGCACCCTTAGTCAGGCTAATCCGAGAATAATCTACATTAGCTGCAGTGGATATGGTCAGTATGGACCGCTGAGATTTTTCCCAAGCTGGGACCTGATAGCCCAATCCATGTCCGGGATGGCCAGACTGACGGGATTTCCGGGGAGAGAGACTTATAAACTTCAGGATTACTACGGGGATTTCTTTCCGGGGCTGCTGGGAGCGATGGGGGTCATGGCGGCACTCAATTACCGGGAACAAACGGGTAAGGGACAGTTCATCGATATGGCCCAGGTGGAAGGGCTCATGAGAACGATGCTCAATTGGACCTATATAAGTGTAGTTGGGGAGGACCTTGAACGCACAGGCAATGACGACCCATCTATGGCGCCTTCCGGTATTTTTAAAACGGCTGACGGAAAATTTGTGGCTATGGCCATAGCCACGGATGACCAGTTTTTAGGGCTGGCCGGCGCCTTAGGGAGACCTGATCTGGCTGAAGATAAAAAGTTTCGCGAGACCTTTGAAAGACTGCAGGCCGGAAATGCCGAAGAGCTGGACCGGGCCGTGGAAGAATGGGTTTTGACCAAAACGGAAGACGAAGTTATCAGTTTAGCCAGCAAGTATGGTTTTCCTGCCGCTCCGGTAACAGATGACTGGCAGCTGGTCAATGATCCATGGAGACGAGAAAGGGGAAGTGTAAAATCGTTTAACGATGAGATGTACGGCGAAGGAATATGGGTCAATGCACCGGTAGCCCTGGAAAAAACTCCTGGCAGGGTCAAATGGCTGGCAAAACCCATAGGCTACCATAATCGTTATATCCTCAAGACCATTTTGGGTTTGTCGGAAAAGGAAATAACCGATCTTGAGAAGAAGGATGTCATCGGATACTGGGGTAACCGGGTTGGTCAAAGACCTCCCCCTTATTGGGACCTGGAAAATGACCCCATGTTCAACTATGGTGATGGTGATAAGAAATGAAAGAGTCTGAAGAAAAGACCCAAGTTTTTTCCAAACACCTTACTGGAAAAGGAACCTTGAAACGCCTGTCGATGTTTGACAAGCTTTTGAAGGAGATGATGGGTTCTGCCGAAGGGAAGCCAGGAGCCTTAGACGACATTACGGTTATTGAGGTCAGCCAGGCTAACTTTGCAGGAATCATATCAGCTGCTTTGCTGGGCGAATTCGGTGCCGAAGTCATCAAAATTGAACCTCCGGAAGGGGACCCGGCCAGGAAAATAACGCCCTACGGGAAAAATGTGAACGGGGTTGGACTTCCATTTATGATGGAAAGCCGAAATAAATATAATGTGACCATGGACCTGAATTCTCCGGAAGGAAAGGAGGATTTTAGGAAATTGGTTAAACAGGCTGACGTCCTTATAGACGCCGTAAAACCAGGGGCCATGGACAACCTGGGAATCGGGTACCGGCAACTGAAACAACTGAACCCCGGACTGGTCTATGTTGCCATCTCACCTTACGGCCATTACACATCCAAAGCCGCAGAACTCCACAACATCCCGGACACAGACCTGACGGCCCAGGCTGGATCCGGTTATCCTTCCCTCACCGGGGATCCTGGCGCCGAAGAGCCTTATAACCATCCCATCAAGGCCGGGATATGGGCCGCTTGGTATATGAGCGCCGCCTTGGCCACCACGGGCACGCTTACCGCTTTGTTGCATAAACGTAAAACCGGTGAAGGACAGATGGTGGATTTGGCCACCAACGATGCCATCTCAGCCTGGCAGGCCTTTCAGTTGGTCTGGGGTTTCACCATGGAACAACCGCGAATCCGTGTAGGGAACTTTGACTGGTGCCTGTTCCCTTACGGATATTATAAAACTAAAGACGGCCGCTATGTCACTGTCGCAGCCGCCCAGGATGTAGATTTCAGGGGGGTGCTGAAGATTTTGGGCCGCTGGGACTTAGAAAAAGACTGGAGGTTTTTATTCGACAGAATAACGGATGATGTGGAAAACCTGAAACAGCTGGAAAATGAAATTAAAAAAGAAGTGGCCAAATACACGGGGAAGGAGCTGGCCAATAAAAGCCTTGCCTATAGCGCCAAGGCGGCACGAGACAAACTGCGTAGCAAAGGCTTCCCGATCATGATCGAGATAAAGACACCTCCTGAGGTCCTGAAGGAGAAACACTGGCAAATTCGGAAATCTTTCCAGGAAATGGATCACCCGGTTTGTGGGAAATTCATGATACCGGCTTCCGTTCCGAAAATGTCCGAGTCGCCGCCGCGGGTAAAATGGATTAAGTGCGGTATCGGTGAAGACAACGAATACATTTACAGCAAATATGGACTTGGCAAGACTAAAGAGTGAACGGGCAACTATAACATAAGGAGGTAAAGGGTTATGAAGAAAAAAATTCTTATTTCTTCAGCAATTTTTGTTCTTCCGGTTTTTTTATTGATTTTCGGATGGCTCAACCCAGTTCCTGCCCAAGGGGCTACAATAAAAGTGGGGGTCATAGCTACGATGCCCTGGCCGGTCGGCAAGTCGGCCGCGCAGGCAGTCGAATTGGCCGTAAAGACCTTGAATGACTCAGGAGGGCTGCTTGGCAGAAAAATTGAGTTGGTACAAGAAGATAGCAGAGGACAGGTTCCGGTAGCCGTAGAGAAGTACAGAAAATTGGTGATGGTCGACAAGGTGGCCATGGTGGTCGTAGCCGAGGGTGGGGCCATAACCATTGCCTGTCAGAGAGCGGGCGCGGATTTGTTCGGTGAATATCCCCATATCATGATGAATGCCGGCGCATCAGCTGAAGACCTTCCGAAGAGGGTGAGGGAAGACTACAACGCTTATAAATTTTTCTTCAACCTCTATACTACAGGACCTGACCGGCTGCTGTATGGAGCGATGGTTCATACTTACATGATAGAGAAACAAATAAAACCGAAACCTACCAAAGTGGCCATTCTTGGAGAAGACATACCGGATTATCGCCCCTATTGGGAGGGGTGGCCGGAATACGGAATCCCTCCCTACCCGGACCTGGTTTATAAAGACAGGGGCATCCAGGTGGTCTATACCGCCAAAATAGCGGTGGGAGAGAAAATGTTCATGCCGATTTTTGAGCAAATCGCTGCTTCCGGTGCGCAATATATTGATTTTCATATGAGCGCCTACAGTGATTTTTATATATTGGCAAAACAGTGGGCGGAATCTTCGGCAAGAAACATTCCGATGATGCATTCTGGAGTTTCTCCAAAGTATTGGGAGGCAACAGGAGGCGCCTGTTTGGGTATAATCGGCACCTGGCCGTCAGACTGGTTGGATATAGAAATCTCATCAAAGACCAGAGGCTATTTACAAGGCTTTTTAAAAGCCTATGGTTACTCCGGAAGTAACTGGTTGGCCATGGGGGCCTATGATAGCGCAGTCTTCTGGGGCGAAGCGGTTCGGAAGGGAAAGACGGCGGACGCCCGCGCCCTGATCCCGATTATGGAAAAGCTTGAGGCCCTGGCCACCAGGGGGGTGATGAAGGTCAATGCCGTTGACCATACTTCACACAATTACCCCTATGTCGGCAAGCTGGTAAAAGCCAGTATCGATGCGATCGTTAAAAACCGACCATTAATAGATCTTTATAAAGAACTCAAGCTTTTTCCCTACGGACAATACCCCTACGGCCCGATTGCCCCATTTGCCCAATGGCAGGACGGTGGCAAGTTGGTGAGTCTTTACCCCCCTGAAGTTGCAAAAAAAACAAATCCAGGAAAGGGTTATGTTTCACCCAAGGAGCTGAGGGATCGCGCAAAAAAATAGAAATCCCGTTTGTCAGACTTTTAAACACACTGTGTTAAAAGAAAAGGGAAGGCACTGAAAAGTGCCTCCTTTTTCTTTTAGCCGGTCATACGATTGAGTGTTTGATGGTTGCAGGCCTTTAAAGCACTTGAACTGGTGCCATTAACCAATAATGGGGTATATATCATGAGCTGGCAGAGTGATGTTGAGGAACTACGACGCCGCCAGGAGATAGCCAGACAAATGGGCGGTCCTGAACGGGTAGCAAAACAGCATGCAAAAGGAAGACTGACGATTCGAGAGCGCCTCGGCCTGCTCTTTGATCAAAGCTCTTTTCAAGAAATTGGAACACTGGCCGGTAAGGCCGTATATGGTGACGATGGAAGCCTTAAGGCCTTCACCCCGAGCAGCGTCGTGATGGGCTACGGACGAATTAATGGGCAAACGGCCTGCGCTTTTGGAAATGATTTTACCACCAAAGGAGGTTCCAGCGACGAAAATGCGGGGAGCAAGGCTGAATTTCTGATGAGGATGGCCAAAGAGCGATTAATGCCCCTGGTCTGTTTGTATGACGGAGCCGGGGGAAGCGTATCCGAGGGGGGAGATTTTACGATTGTCCCGGTGAATTATGGCTGGGCCACCCTGACGGAGTTGATGGGACTGGTGCCTGTTGTCGCCGCCAATTTAGGCACTTCCGCAGGATGGATTGCCGTGCAGGCGGCATTTTCCCATTGGAATGTGATGACTAAAAACAGTGAACTTTTTGTAGCTGGACCGCCGGTGGTGGAGCGCGGTTTGTTCCAACCTATTACCAAGGAAGCGTTGGGAAACTACCGGGTTCATGCCTATCAGAGTGGGGTCATCGATAATGTGGCCGAGGATGAGCAGGATGCCGTTCGTCAAATAAAGCTTTTTCTGAGTTATTTACCCGCAAATGTATGGCAGCAGCCGCCAAGAACCGAAACGGAAGACAATCCTAACCGGCGGGACGAGGAGTTAATTTCTATCATTCCCCAAGACATCAGGAAGACCTATGATATTCGAAAACTCCTCCGGCATATCATAGACCATGACTCGCTGTTTGAATATGCCCCTTACTACGGGAGATCGGTCGTGACCGGCCTGGCCCGCCTGAACGGGTATCCAGTGGCTATTATAAGCAATGACTGCAAACATCTGGGAGGAGCCCAAGACGCGCCGGCGGCGGAGAAGATGCTCAAGTTCATCGATCTGGCGGATACGTTTCATCTGCCGATTATCTATCTGATGGATGCTCCGGGGTACATGATCGGTCTGGACTCAGAAAAAACAGGACCCGAGCGCAAGGCCGTCAGGGTCCATGCCGCCATGCATCAGGCGACTACGCCCTGGGTATCTGTTCTGCTAAGACGATCCTTTGGAGTTGCCGGTGCCGGTCATGGTCAATATAACCGTTTGAATCTCCGCTTGGCCTGGCCTTCCGGCCGGTGGGGTTCACTCCCTATTGCCGGGGGTGCCATAGCAGAGTTTCGCAGCGAAATTGAAGCGGCTCCGGACCCGGAAGCAAAAAGAATCGAAATCGAAAAACGTTTGGCTGACATGGGTTCACCCTTGCGAACGGCCAATCATTTTTCTTTAATGGGTGTAGAAGAAATTATTGATCCCCGGGATACAAGGCCTCTCCTGTGTGAATTTGCCAGACAGGCACAGGTCGTTACCGCCACCCAGCTTGGCCCGAAATATCGCGTGATGAGACCTTAGAGGACAAAGGGAAATATCGGGTGTGCTTTCTCTGTTAATGATGCAGAAAAAGAAGCCGAAAGAGGCGTTGATTTCCCCTCGATTTTTGGCATTAGAAAGACGCATCGATTGCCTCCGGAAGTTTCATCAATTGTGGAGCTTGAAGGTAATTGAAAAAACAACTTCACATTGCCTCATAGAGAATGAAAGGCAAAGCAAGAAATGACCCTGCCTCTTTTATCCACATTTCAAACAGTAATTGTTAATTTTCGTAACGACCTATTTAGAATAGTAGTAGGTGTAAGCCGCAAAAAGAGTTATCTGAACACTGTTCGTCAACCCAAATAGTAGTCAGAACACTTAATAACTTTGATGTCGAAGCAACTTAAAATATTTCCCTTAGAGGTACCGACAATCAAGAAACCTTAATTTGAAAGAAATGATCCCTGTTTCCGCAAGTAACTATTGTGGCGGTGGAATGGGGGTCGGGCCACGCCAATTATTTGATCTAACATGTAATGCTTCCAAAACCGCCCCATGAATCGGGTCTATAACGAACTTTTCAGGAGTAAAAAGGCCGTTTTTCGTACTCTTGGGTTTCAGGTCCAAATTGGGAGAGATGTTAGAGAAGGCGCTAAAAGGAATCAGTCCAAGAACGAGCTGATTACGATAAGGTTTTTTCTGGGGCTGAAAAAGACGATATAGGCCCAGAAAACACCTGTCTCCGGGACTATAAGAATGGAATTATCAAAAACTATCGTGGCCCGACCCCAGGGTCACCACGAATTGGATAAACATCCAAAGAGTCAATAAAGAGGGAGGATAAAGAATGACTAAAAAGATCGCTGTTTTTGTAGGAAGCCTTCGTAAAGAATCCTTCAATCGGAGAATGGCCAAGGCGCTTATAGCCCTGGCGCCTGAATCACTCTTGTTTGAAATGGTCGAGATCGGCGGGCTGGCACTCTACAATCAAGACTATGATGATGAGGGAACGCCGCCTTCGTCCTGGACAGAGTTCCGGCAGCGTGTGAAGTCTTTTGACGGCGTCCTGTTCGTTACACCGGAATACAACCGATCCGTTCCCGCCGTGCTGAAGAATGCTCTTGATGTGGGATCGCGGCCCTTCGGCCAAAGTGTCTGGGGAGGAAAGCCTGGTGCGGTGATAAGCGTCTCACCGGGAGTAATTGGCGGCTTTGGCGCCAATCATCATCTCCGGCAATCTCTGGTATTCCTGGATATTCCCGCCATGCCGCAGCCTGAGGCCTATATCGGCGG